>JAQXQS010000072.1 GCA_029101305.1 Clostridia bacterium
AACCTACCAAAACAAAAAAGGTTAAAGATTCGATTAAAAAAATAAAAAAGGAAAAAAGCGGAATTCTTCCCATAAATAAAGGGTTTTTCCAAGGAAAAACGTGGTAAAAAGAGGGATTCCGGGGTGGTCCAAACGGGCTATAGATTTAAAGTATAAAGAAGACAAAGTGACCTGTAAGATGGACTCATGAAAGTGGAGTCCGTATCAGACTGTGAGGTAAAATGGAAAGACTGTATAAAGAACTGGAGAATTATGGCAAGTCAGATTTTTATCCTTTTCACATGCCAGGCCATAAGAGAAACCAGGCATGTATGGAAGGAGATTTTCCCATTGACCGGGACATTACAGAAATAGATGGATTCGATGATCTGCATCATTCTGAGGGAATCCTGCTGGAAGCGCAGAATGCCTTGTCCAGAATGTATGGAACCAGGAAAAGCTTTTTCAGTGTAAATGGAAGTACAGCCGGACTTCTCACCGCTATTTCTGCCGCAGTAAAAAAGGGCGGTCAGATTCTGGTTGCCAGAAACTGCCATAAAGCTGTTTATCACGCAATTTATCTGAGAGAATTGATTCCCACATACATTTATCCACATTCAGATAACGATTTGGGGATAAATGGCGCCATTTCCGTATCCCGTGTGGAAAGATGTCTGGAAGAAAATCCTGAGATAGAGGCAGTTCTGATCACATCGCCTACTTACGACGGTGTGGTTTCGGATGTGCAGAAAATCGCAGAGACTGCACACAGACATGGCGTACCTTTAATCGTGGATGAAGCCCATGGCGCGCATTTCCGGTTTTCAGAGTATTTTCCAGTGTCAGCAGTTGATCTGGGTGCAGATGTGGTGATCCAGAGCTTTCATAAAACTTTGCCAGCTATGACCCAGACAGCAGTGCTTCACCTGTGCAGTGACCGGGTAAGCGAGAGTCTGATCCACAGATTTTTTGGAATTTACGAGACCAGCAGTCCATCTTATATTTTGATGTCCAGTCTGGATGCCTGTGTGGCAAAGCTGGAGAAGGACAGCCATAAAATGTTTGCTGAATTTACGGATAATCTGGAAGCAGCAAGAGAAACACTGGGAAAATGTAAATATATACGTCTGATTCCTACTGAAGAAAATTTGAAGGAAGCGCAGGAAAAAAGAGAAATTTTTGATTATGACCGCTCGAAACTGCTTCTCTCGACGAAAAACAGTACCTTAAATGGACCGAAGCTTTCCGGAATTTTGCGAAAGAGATATCATATTGAAGTGGAAATGACCACGGAAAATTATGTGCTTGCCCTGGCAGCAGTGGGGGATACGAAAGAGGGATTCCAGAGACTGTGTAAAGCAGTGGAAGAGATTGACAGGCTGGAAGCAGCTAAAATGGAAAGTAAGAGCAGTTCTTATAAGAACAGTTCTTATAAGAGCAGTTCCATGAAGCAGATGATGTCTATTGCCCAGGCAATGGATGCACCATCCCAGCTTTGCATTCTGGAAGAAAGCGTAGGCAAGATCTCTGCTGAGTTCGTATACCTTTATCCACCTGGGATTCCCATTATTGTTCCGGGAGAACAGATTACTGGACTTTTTATTCGGAATGTGAGAAGATACATGGAACAGGGGCTGAATCTTCATGGTCTTTGTGGAGAGAATGATGAGAAAATAAATGTGGTAAGGGAGCAGGCTCTAGAGCCTGTTTGAAAATCTATGGGAAAAATATTTTACATTATGGGAAAGAGTGCATCCGGGAAGGATCATATTTATGCAAGACTGGCTGCACATGAAGAGTTGAAGCTGAAGAAACTGGTGCTGTATACGACGCGGCCAATAAGAGCTGAAGAGGAGAATGGCAGACAGTATTATTTTGTGGATGATAAGAAATTAGAAGAATTCCGTAGTAAGGGAAATCTGATCGAAGCAAGAGCATATCAGACTGTACATGGAATCTGGACTTATTTTACAGCTGATGATGGACAGGTGAATCTGGAAAAGGCAGATTATCTTGGAATCGGTACTTTGGAATCTTATGTAAAAATGAGAGAATACTATGGGAAAGAAGCTCTTTGCCCGGTTTATATTGAGGTTGAGGATGGAGAGCGTCTGGCCAGAGCGTTGAACAGGGAACGAAGCCAGACAACACCAAGGTATGAGGAAATGTGCCGGAGATTTCTTGCAGACCAGGAGGATTTTTCCGAAGAGAAAATTAAGGCAGCAGGAATCAAAAGAAGATTCCAGAATGTCAGTCTGGAAGAATGTGTAGAAGAAATCGCAGATTATATCAGGCTTTCATAAACTCTTTTATATGGCATTGTTCACACATTTGTTTCTGGAATTTCAGAATAAATTCACAAAAAACTATAGCATGATTCTGTGGTACATGATAAAATCAAAGTAACTGTTCAGAGTCAACTTAACAGTTATAAATTAAAAAGAATACATGTAGCTGTAAATATACCAGACAGCAGCGAAAATGATAGGGTGAGGTGATTCCGATGTTAGGGTTTAACGATATAATAGGACATGAAGAGATAATCAGACATTTGAAGAATGCCATACAGACAGAGAAAGTGTCCCATTCGTATATTTTTACAGGTGACCCTGGTTCTGGAAAGAAATTACTGGCAGGAACCTATGCCATGACATTGCAGTGTGAGGAAGGCGGTACAGAGCCTTGCGGACATTGCGATTCCTGTAAGAAGGCTATTGGTAAGAATCACCCGGATATCATTATGGTGACCCATGAGAAGCCAAATGTTATTACAATTGACGAGATCAGGGAACAGGTCATCAATGATGTGGATATCAAGCCATATTGCAGTCCGTATAAGATTTATATTGTGGCGGATGCAGAGCTGATGAATCCCCAGGCGCAGAATGCCCTTCTGAAAACCATCGAGGAGCCGCCGGAATATGCAGTCATCATGCTTCTTACAAGCAATATCGATGCTTTGCTGCCTACGATCCGTTCCAGATGTGTCCGTCTGGATCTGAAAGTAGTAGATGACGGTCTGGTTAAGAAATATCTGATGGAGCATCTTCATGTGCCGGATTACCAGGCTGAGATCGATGCTTCCTATGCACACGGCAGTATCGGAAGAGCGAAGCAGGTTGCTACATCCCAGGATTTTGCAGATATGACCCAGAATGCCCTCCGTATTCTGAAAAATGCAGATGGGATGGAGGTATATGAGCTGACAGAGGCAATCAAGGAGCTTGCAAATGACAAGCAGAACATCAGCGATTATCTGGATCTTTTCCAGTTCTGGTTCCGTGATGTATTGATGTTTAAGGCTACAAGGGAAGTTGATAATCTTGTTTTCAAACAGGAAATAAATTATATAAGGGAACAGGCAAGCCAGCGTTCTTATGAGAATCTGGAGAAAATTCTGGATGCACTGGAGAAGACGAAGGTACGTCTCCGTGCAAATGTAAATACAGAGCTGGCTCTGGAGCTTCTGTTCCTTACGATCAGGGAGAAATAGAATGGCGAAAGTAGTAGGCGTAAGATTCCGGAATGTAGGTAAGATTTATTACTTCAATCCGAAGAACTATAAAGTGAAACCGGGTGATCATGTAATCGTAGAGACAGCCCGCGGTGTTGAGTATGGAAAGGTGGTGCTTGCACCGAAAGAAGTAGCGGATGACCAGGTGGTACATCCTTTGAAGGAAGTACTCCGGGTAGCTACCCAGGATGATGATGAAAGAGAGAGGTATAACAGAGAACGTGAGAAAGATGCGTTTAAGATCTGCCAGAAGAAGATCCGCGAGCATGGACTGGAGATGAAGCTGATCGATGCAGAGTATACCTTTGATAATAATAAAGTGCTGTTCTATTTTACAGCAGACGGCAGAATCGATTTCCGTCAGCTGGTAAAAGACCTGGCAGCTATTTTCAAGACCAGGATCGAGCTTCGACAGATTGGTGTAAGAGATGAGACGAAGATTCTCGGGGGAATCGGTATCTGCGGCAGATTCCTTTGCTGCCATACCTACCTTTCGGAGTTTGCACCAGTATCTATCCGAATGGCTAAGGAGCAGAATCTATCACTGAACCAGACCAAGATTTCCGGTGTGTGTGGAAGACTGATGTGTTGTCTGAAAAATGAGCAGGAGACCTATGAGGAGCTGAACCGCAGACTTCCTGGAATCGGAGATACAGTAACCACTCCCGATGGAATCCAGGGTACTGTGCAGAGTGTAAATGTACTCCGCCAGCTTGTAAAAGTAGTTGTAGAAATTGGCGATGAGAAAGAGATTCAGGAATTTCCTGTAGGAGAACTGAAATTCCGTTCCAAGAAAAAGAAAGTAAAAGTATCTGAACAGGAATTAAAGGAACTGCAGGATCTGGAAGATAAAAAGGGAGATTCCAAATTAAATGATTAATGATCTTGTGAAGGAGAACGAACGGGTGGATGACCTGCAGAACGGGTATTATATCATCCAGGATCCCCAGAAATTCTGCTTCGGTATGGACGCTGTTCTGCTGTCTGGATTTGCCAGGGTGAAAAAGGGAGAAAGGGTTCTGGATATGGGAACCGGAACTGGTATTATTCCGGTACTCCTTGCGGCTAAGACTAAAGGAGAGCATTTTACAGGTCTGGAAATCCAGGAGGAGTGCGCCGAAATGGCGTCAAGAAGTGTGAAATATAACAGCCTGGAGGACAGGGTCAGTATCAGACAAGGTGATATTAAGGAGGCTGTCAGCATTTTCGGGGCGGCTTCTTTTCATGTTGTCACATGCAATCCGCCATACATGATCGGACAGCATGGACTGACCAATCCACATATGCCCAAGGCGATTGCCAGACATGAGATCCTGTGTACTCTTGAGGACGTGGTGAGCCAGGCGTCTAAGCTTCTGGGCGACAGAGGCCGTTTTTATATGGTACACAGACCGTTCAGGCTGACAGAGATAATGAATGTTCTCACGAAATATAAGCTGGAACCAAAAAGAATGCAGCTTGTTTATCCTTATATCGACCGGGAGCCGAACATGGTGCTGATAGAAGCATTGAAGGGTGGAAATTCCCGTATCACAGTGGAAAGACCACAGATCGTGTATGAGAAACCTGGTGTTTATACGAAAGAGATTCTGGAAATGTATGATATGATCTAGACCTC
This sequence comes from Clostridia bacterium, assembly GCA_029101305.1. GTDB lineage: Bacteria > Bacillota > Clostridia > Lachnospirales > Lachnospiraceae > Blautia_A. Next base: position 5,112 of record JAQXQS010000072.1, read on the forward strand.
GTTGATCTGGCGTATCTGTTAAATAGATTTTGCAATGGTTACAGAAGGGGAAAGAATATGAGCGGTAAATTATATTTATGTGCCACGCCAATAGGAAATCTGGAGGATATCACGCTTCGTGTGCTTCGTGTTCTGAAGGAAGTGGACCTGATCGCTGCGGAGGATACCCGAAACAGCATCAAGCTTCTCAATCATTTTGACATAAAAACACCGATGACCAGTTACCATGAATACAACAAGGTGGAAAAAGCCTATACTCTCATTGAGAAAATGCAGGAAGGGCTGAATGTGGCACTGATCACAGATGCCGGAACTCCTGGAATTTCTGATCCGGGTGAAGTGCTGGCTGCAATGTGCTATGATGCCGGAATTGAAGTGACCTCTCTTCCCGGCCCGGCAGCCTGTATTACTGCACTGACCCTGTCTGGACTTTCTACCCGCAGATTTGCTTTCGAAGCCTTCCTTCCACCAGATAAAAAGGAACGGAAAGCTATTCTGGAAGAACTGAAAAATGAAACCCGCACGATCATTCTTTACGAAGCACCCCATCATCTGGTTGGTACTCTGGAAGAATTGTATCAGGCTTTAGGAAACCGCAGAATGACTCTTTGCCGGGAGCTTACCAAGAAGCATGAAACGGCATTCCGTACTACGATAGAGGACTTGATCGCTTATTACAAGGATCATAAGCCTCTTGGGGAATGTGTCCTGGTAATTGAGGGACGCAGCAGGAAAGAAATGGTACAGGAGGCCCAGGAATCCTGGAAGGAAATCTCGATAGAAGAGCATATGAAGATTTACGAGGAGAAAGGCCTGTCACGAAAAGAAGCGATGAAAGAAGTGGCAAAGGACAGAGGCGTGTCAAAAAGGGATATTTATCAGGCTCTGATTCAATAAGTAAAAAATGAACAAAAGAAGGGCAGCAGAATCGAAAAATTCTGTTGCCTCTTTTTATGCAAGAAATGGCTTTTAACTGGCAAAAACGGGGATTTTGTGATATAATAAATTTGTATTTTTATGCGCAAAAACAGGAGACAGACAGGCAGCAGAAAGATGCTGCGAGGAAGCTCCTGTGAGTTTTAATAGATCATAGCAGGAGGAATATCATGGGCGAAACAAATACGGAATACGGAGCGGACCAAATCCAGATTCTGGAGGGTCTGGAAGCCGTTCGTAAGAGACCCGGTATGTACATTGGAAGCACATCCAGCCGCGGTCTTCATCATCTGGTATATGAAATCGTGGACAATGCCGTAGATGAGGCACTGGCCGGTTACTGTACAGAAATAAATGTAGCAATCAATCCTGATAACTCCATCACAGTTGTAGATAACGGACGAGGCATTCCGGTAGGAATTAATCATAAAGCTGGTATCCCGGCTGTGGAGGTGGTATTTACCATTCTTCATGCCGGCGGTAAATTCGGTAGTGGAGGATACAAGGTATCAGGTGGTCTTCACGGTGTAGGAGCGTCAGTAGTTAACGCTCTTTCTGAGTGGCTTGAGGTTACTGTCTGCAGAGAAGGCAGGAAATATGAGCAGCGATACGAAAGAGGTAAGACCATGTATCCGCTGAAAGACGTAGGAGAGTGTGGAGATCTTACAGGAACTACCGTTACTTTCCTTCCGGACAAGCAGATCTTTGAAGAGACAGTATACGATTACGATATTCTGAAACAGCGTCTTCGAGAGATGGCATTTCTTACCAAAGGACTGAAGATCGTACTTGTAGATAAGCGAGAAGGCATGGAGCGTGAGAAAACTTTCCACTATGAGGGTGGAATCCGCGAATTTGTCACTTATCTGAACAGAAGCAAAGAAGCTCTGTATCCGGAGATTATTTACTGCGAGGGTGAGAAGGACGGCGTAGCCGTAGAAGTTGCCATGCAACACAATGATTCTTACACAGAGAATACTTACGGTTTTGTAAACAATATCAACACTCCTGAAGGCGGTACCCATATTACAGGTTTCAGAAACGCCATTACCAATACATTTAATGATTACGCCAGAAAGAACAAGCTTCTGAAAGACAGCGAGCCGAATCTTTCCGGTGATGATATCCGTGAGGGCCTGACAGCCATTGTCAGCGTCAAAATCGGCAATCCTCAGTTTGAAGGCCAGACTAAGCAGAAACTGGGCAACAGCGAGGCAAGAGGGGCTGTAGACAGCGTTGTAAGCAAACAGCTGGAGATTTTCCTGGAACAGAATCCTACTGTGGCTAAAGCTACTGTAGAGAAGTCAGTGCTTGCACAGAGAGCCAGAGAGGCAGCACGTAAGGCACGAGACCTTACCAGAAGGAAATCCGCCCTGGACAGCATGTCTCTTCCTGGTAAGCTTGCAGATTGTTCTGATAAGAATCCTGAGAATTGTGAGATTTATATCGTAGAGGGAGATTCCGCGGGTGGTTCTGCGAAGACAGCCCGTAACCGTGCTACACAGGCAATCCTTCCTCTTCGTGGTAAGATCCTGAATGTAGAGAAAGCACGTCTGGACAAGATTTATGCAAATGCAGAGATTAAAGCGATGATCACGGCATTTGGTACCGGAATCCATGATGATTTCGATATTTCCAAGCTGAGATACCATAAGATCATCATCATGACTGATGCCGATGTGGATGGAGCGCATATCGCTACACTGCTTCTTACTTTCCTGTACAGATTTATGCCGGAGCTGATCAAACAGGGATACGTATATCTGGCACAGCCGCCTCTGTACAAAATCGAGAAGAACAAAAAGGTATGGTATGCTTATGATGATGATGAGCTGAATACCATTCTTACAGAAATCGGACGAGACTCCAACAATAAGATCCAGCGATACAAAGGTCTGGGCGAGATGGACGCGGAACAGCTTTGGGAGACCACTATGGATCCGGAGAAGCGTATTCTTCTCCGTGTAACAATGGATGAGGCTGCTTCCTCAGAAATTGACCTTGTATTTACCACCTTGATGGGAGACAAGGTAGAGCCAAGACGTGAGTTCATCGAAGAGAACGCGCGCTTTGTAAAGAATCTGGATATCTAGGGGAGATAGAACAATATGGATGACAAGATTTTTGACCAGGTCCATGAGGTGGATCTGGAAAAAACCATGAAAGAATCTTACATCGAATATGCTATGAGTGTTATTGCCTCAAGAGCACTTCCAGATGTAAGGGATGGTTTGAAACCGGTACAGCGAAGAGTGCTGTATTCTATGATCGAATTGAACAACGGTCCGGATAAGCCACATCGTAAATGTGCCCGTATCGTTGGTGATACCATGGGTAAATATCATCCTCATGGTGACAGCTCTATTTACGGAGCACTTGTAAATATGGCCCAGGACTGGTCTTTCCGCTATCCGCTGGTTGACGGACATGGAAACTTCGGTTCTGTGGATGGTGACGGCGCAGCTGCCATGCGATACACAGAGGCCAGACTGAGCAAGATTTCCATGGAGATGCTTGCTGATATTAACAAAGATACTGTAGACTTCCAGCCGAACTTTGATGAAACTGAGAGAGAGCCTAAGGTGCTCCCATCCCGTTTCCCAAATCTGCTGGTAAATGGTACTACCGGTATTGCCGTTGGTATGGCTACCAATATTCCGCCGCACAATCTTCGTGAGGTTATTAATGCTGTTGTAAAAATTATCGATAATACTGTAGAGGAGCAGAGAGAGACTACTATCGAAGAGCTTCTTGATATTGTAAAAGGTCCTGATTTCCCTACCGGCGCTACAATTCTTGGAAGAAGGGGAATTGAGGAGGCATACCGTACCGGCCGTGGAAAAATCCGTGTGCGAGCCGTGACGAATATTGAGACTCTGCCAAATGGTAAGTCCCGCATTATCGTTACAGAACTTCCATATCTGGTAAATAAAGCACGCCTGATCCAGAAGATTGCGGAGCTTGTCCGTGACAAAAAGATCGATGGAATCACAGATCTGAATGACCATTCCAGCCGTGAGGGTATGCGTATCTGTATCGATCTCCGCAAGGATGCAAATGCTAACGTTGTACTGAACCAGTTGTACAAGCATACCCAGCTGCAGGATACCTTTGGTGTGATCATGCTTTGCGTGGTTCCGCAGGGAGACAGCCTGGTTCCGAAGGTACTGAATCTGAAGGATCTTCTAGAGCATTACCTGGCACACCAGGAGGATGTAGTTACCAGAAGAACCAAATATGATTTAAATAAAGCACAGGAACGTGCCCATATTTTGGAGGGCTTGCTGAAAGCCCTGGATAACATTGATGAGGTTATCCGTATCATTCGTGCTGCCCGTAATGTCCAGATCGCCAAGCAGGAGTTAATGGACAGATTTGAGCTGACAGATGTGCAGGCCCAGGCCATTGTAGATATGCGTCTGAGAGCTCTTACCGGTCTGGAAAGAGAGAAGCTGGAAGCAGAATATGCAGAATTGGAGGAGAAAATCCGCAAATTCCTGGCAATTCTTGCAGACAGAAATCTTCTTCTGCGCGTGGTAAGAGAGGAAATTCTTGCAATTGCTGAGAAATATGGCGATGAGAGAAAAACTTCTATCGGTTACGATGTATATGATCTTTCTACAGAGGATCTGATCCCAAGGGAAAATACTGTCATTACCATGACAAAGCTTGGTTATATCAAGCGAATGACAGTAGATAATTTCCGCAGTCAGAACCGTGGTGGACGTGGAATCAAGGGAATGCAAACCATTGATGATGATTACATCGAAGAACTGCTTATGACCACCACCCATCATTATCTGATGTTCTTTACAAATACGGGACGTGTATACAGGCTGAAAGCATACGAGATTCCGGAGGCAGGAAGAACCGCAAGAGGTACAGCTATTGTAAACCTTCTGCAGCTTATGCCAGGTGAACGTATTACAGCCGTTATTCCTATGCGCAAATTCGAAGAGGGTAAGTATCTGGTTATGGCAACCAAGAATGGTCTTGTGAAGAAAACGCCAATGGAAGAGTATGCAAATGTGCGCAAGACAGGTCTTGTTGCGATCACACTGCGTGATGACGACGAGCTTATCGAAGTGAAAGCTACCGACAATACGAAAGATATTATGCTGGTAACGAAAGATGGTATGTGCATTCGTTTCAAAGAAACTGATGTAAGAAGTACCGGAAGAAGTTCTATGGGCGTACGTGGCATGAACCTCGATCCAGGAGATGAGATTGTGGCAATGCAGCTGAATTCCCAGGGAGATTACCTGTTGGTAGTATCTGAAAATGGTATGGGTAAACGTACTGCCATGAGTGAATTTACCTGCCAGAACCGTGGCGGTAAGGGCGTAAAATGCTATAAGATCACCGAGAAGACTGGTAATGTAATTGGAGCAAAAGCAGTCAATGAAGAGAATGAGATCATGATGATCACCACAGAGGGAATCATTATTCGTATTACCTGTGCCGGAATTTCCATTCTTGGAAGAATCACATCTGGTGTGAAGCTGATCAATCTCGATGAGGGTGTAACAGTAGCCAGTCTTGCCAAGGTACGGGAAAAAGTAGAAGAAAATGCAGCAAATGGCAGCAGTGAGGAGCCTGTTGAAGAACCGGAAGAGGTTATAGAAGAGACTTCACAGGATACAGATGAAGAAGAATAAAAGGAATCTGTAAAAATGAAAAAGAAGACCAGAATATTAATCCTGGGCATTGCTTTGGTTTTGACCATGGCAATGTCCGGGTGTGGTGTAAATCACAAGTCACCAGAAGGAGTTGTAGAGGCTCTTATAAAGAATTACGTAAGTGGAAGCGAAAAAAATGTGAAAAAGTGCTATTCTCAGAATAAAGACACAAACGAACTTCTTCAAAGTGAAATTGATGCCACTTTGAAATATTTCGCTGCCCATAAACCAGGTAAAGTAAAAGTAGAGCAGTGCGATAAGCTTTCCGAAAATGGTGATTATACTTATGTGTATATTATTTATAACCTGGTTTTAGAAAATAGCCAGGAGTATCCTTGTGTGGGAACTTATATGGTTGAGAAAAATTCCGGCAAATATTATGTGATGTCACCTTCTGAGATTACAGATGAGCTGAGAAATCAGGCTGCGACAGATTATGCGAAATTTATGACGACAGATTCTTATAAGAGTTATACAAAAGCATATAATGTATTTATAAAAAAGAATCCGGGATATGAAGAGAAAATTGCGAATAAATTGAACGCAGAATAGAAAGGGGCTGCTGCAGGATGAATGAATCTTGCAGTGGCCTTTTGCCATATTCTGTACATTTTATGAGCTTTACGAATTTGAGCGTGTTTGAAAAATCATTCCTGCAATCTGCACGCCCCACTTTGCGGTATATTTTGCCTTCTTTCAGTTGGCGTAGCCCGCTACGCCGCCTTCAATCAGACAAAATCTCCCACAAATTGTGACGCACATCTTGCAGAAAGCTTTTTTCAAATACGCTCCAGAGCCTGTTTGAAAAGGAGAACGTAAATGAAAAGAATCATTGTTATGGTATTGAAAAATATTTTATTCGTGCCCTACTACTGGATTATGCTGAACTGGTATGCTGCACATGTAGACAAGTATACAGAAGAACAACGCTACGCAATGCTGAAAAAAATCGATCATGCAGCTAATCGTGGCGGAAATCTTCACATAGATGCCCATGGAGTAGAAAACATTCCTTCACAAAATGGGTTTATATTCTATCCGAATCATCAAGGCTTGTATGATGTACTTGCCATAATGGAAGTGTGCCCGGTTCCGTTCTCAGTAGTTGCGAAAAAAGAGGTGGGAAATGTACCATTTTTGAAACAGGTATTTGCCTGTATGAAAGCCTTTCTTATTGACAGAGAAGATATCAAACAGTCTATGCAGGTGATCATTAATGTAACAAAAGAGGTAAAAAAGGGAAGAAACTATCTCATTTTTGCAGAAGGAACAAGAAGTAAGAATGGAAATCATCCACAGGAATTTAAAGGTGGAAGTTTTAAAGCTGCCATGAAAGCAAAATGCCCTATCGTGCCAGTGGCATTGATCGATTCTTACAAAGCTTTTGACACCGGCTCCGCAAAAATGCTGGATGTTCAGATCCATTTTTTGAAACCTATGGAATATGAAGAATATAAAGATATGAAATCGACAGAAATTGCGGCTGAAGTAAAAAGAAGAATCGAAGAGACAATTCAGGCGAATGAGAAACATTGAAAAAGTCATAGAAAAAAAGATATTGAAAAAAGCTTATTGAAAAAAGTAAAAAAATTAAAAAAAAGTTGTTGACAAGAAGTAACCTTTTACGTATAATAACAAATGCGTTATGAAAAACGCGCACTCCACAATTTAACATTGGTTAAGTAGTTCGGAGACTGGAGAAGTACTCAAGAGGCCGAAGAGGTGCCCCTGCTAAGGGTATAGGTCGTTAACGCGGCGCGAGGGTTCAAATCCCTCCTTCTCCGTTTTAATTTTTTGAAGAATTTGAAAAATTCGAAAAAAATTAAAAAAAATATTGACAAAGCTTCTAACTTATGATAAAGTAGACAAGTCGTCAACAAGACAAAAAACTTCATCAAAAAAGTTTGAAAAAACATGAAAAAAGTTCTTGACAAACGAAAAGAGATGAGGTAAAATAA
>JAQXQS010000073.1 GCA_029101305.1 Clostridia bacterium
GGTCAAATAATACTTGTTGATAAAGAACTGCTCAGATAGCTCATCCAGCGTAATCTTGTCAGTAAAATGTTCGTCAAGAAATGCTCTTACTTTTTCCAGTTCCAATCTTTTCTTTGAGAGTGCGCCCTCTTCTGGATGCCAGGACTGTTCCATTAGGAGAGTCAATAGACTTCCCAGCTTCTCATTGATTCGCATATCTCGTATGTAATCAGACGAAGAAGCGAGGTCATAAAGGTCTGTCAGGATTGATGTAAAAGAAGCTAGATCATCTGGGTGAAACACAGGCCGACCGCCTCGCTCTTTGTACTTCTCATACACAGCCGGAAGGGATGGTGCATAGAAATGGCACCATTGTAGCGACCAGAGATTATCGGATGTAGAATGGCTGTACGCTTTCCGACAGTCAATGAACACACAGTCTCCCTCGCTCAACTGATATGTTTGATCCTCATAGGAAAGTTCACCCTCACCAGACAAGACAACGAAACACAGGAAAGACACCAGATCCGACCGCTGGGATACATGTGGGTGAACAGCCTGCAAAGAGCCGACCTCCTGCAGATGGAGCAACGATGTCCGGGCAAAGGTTGATGGGGTGTAAATGATTCGGGAGGAACTTACGGAAGAAGATTGTGGATTGAATAGTTCTTGGTCCATAAGTTGCTCCTTTCCAATATCATTTTTTCCTTTGCTTATATCCAACTGGTGGAACTGCATCCTTGGGAATATGCCACGGCGATCCTTTTCCATCTTGATTGCAGTTTGGAATTTTACCTTCCCTGCACCACTTGGAAACTGTAGCCTGTGTCACGCCGTATTTTTCAGCAAATTCTCGTCTTCCAATTGCTTCACTCATTTATGTAGCCCTCTGTTAATTATCCGATATATTTCAAAATAGTCTCGTAAGCAATTCTCTTTTTTCGCTGTATCCGATCTTCTCCAAGGAAATCCGGTGTCCGGTCATTTGGTGTGATTTCCGCAGGGTCGCCATTCAATCGAAACCGAGAATGAAATGCATCCATTTTTCCAACATAAACAGGCAAATCGTAATACAGTGATCCTGATCGGTCTTTATATTGGTCTCCCGTAATATCAACGATATCGTCATTCTCTAATGTAAGCCACACATGACTCTCAGAACTAACTTCCCCCGATGTGTACCAACTTCTCACCCCAGCCTGCTCAAGAAGATATCGTCCTAACAAATCACATACTATTCCACAATTTCCTCTTGGGAAAAATTCAATTAAGCCGTCACCTGAAAATTCTCTATTTGCTTTCGCTTTTAACATGGCAGTTCTAAATTCTGCTGCCATCTGATAAATATCTTTCATGATCTTTTCCTTTATTGCCTCTTAGCCGTTCATTGAACGTTGCCTGCTGCTCACCTCGTAGCGGTGTGCATTTTTCGAGCAGCTACCGTGTAGATATAACTACACGGCTCTTTCTTTATTTTGTTTCTTTACTCCCAGCTGAAGCACATTCCTTTGAAGCCATCTGCCTGCTCTTTCGTATTGAACACAACCTTGATTTCGTTCTTTACTGTATAGTCATCACTGACTACCAGAATATGTCTCTGGGAAAAGTCATAATCGAATGTTACGGTTGGGGATTCAAACAGTTCACCATCCACATAGATGTCCGCCTTGTTATCCCCGGATTCATAGGTATAATCAATACCTAAGACACCAGATGCGCTTGTGCTGATGGTAAAAGTAGTATCATCCACCCGTTCAAAATCCGAACTTGCATCGTACCAGACAAAGTTATCGAATTTATGTACATCGGCATTGATCACATCAACGTCTGTCATCTTTCCAGTTGAAGCAGCCACATTATCATCAATGACAGATTTGACTGTTTCAAAGTAGATTTCCTGTCCAGCTTCATTCGGGTGGACACCATCACCTGTTAGATCATCATAAGCCTTTCCAGAATTGTTGAAGGCCGCGATTGTATCCGCTACCGGAATACAGTAGTGCTCACAGATGCTCTGAATGGTAGTCATCTTCTCTGTATATTCCCGCTGGGAAGATTCCAAGATGGAGATAATGGAGCAATCAGGATACTTGCTTCTGATGGCTCGGATGATGGATTCATATTTGGTGGAGAAGCCATCTGCACCATCGTTCTGACCGTAGCAGATAATCGCCAAGTCATAGCCCACATCATCGTTCAGAGCCATCGTCCGGACATAACCGGCATAAGAGGCATTGCCGCCCATGGAGACATTCGTAAAAGATACGCTGTTGCCATAAGTCTTTCTCAGGTTGTTCTGAAGAAGAGTACACCAGCCTTTTTCACCCTGACCACCTTCTGCAATCGAATCGCCTACGATCAGCACATTCACATCAAAGCCGTCCACTAGTTTCTGGTAGAAGCTATCCTCCGCTTCTTTCTGCTTTAAAGTCGCCTGCTTTTCTTGTTCCTCTTGGTACACCTTTTTGTTAAGTTCTTGAAGTTCTGCAGATTTCTCATCCTCTTCCACCTTATTCATCCACAAAAGAGCACCCAGCAGTACTGCCAATATAACAATTACTATTCCGTATATCAGATTTCTTCGGGAGCTACTGCGGTACCCCCACGTTTATTATGACTCATATTCCAAACTCTCCATAAAAATTTATTGATCAATTTCAAGCAATGCATCCATAAATTGCTTCATATACTTTTCTTCACCAATTGACACTCGCAAACAATTACCAAACTCGCCAACGTTCGGGTAAGCTTTAATCAGGATTTTCTTTTCTGCTTTCATTCTATCTACGACGGTCTGTGCATCCGTCTTAGGCTCAATAAA
>JAQXQS010000074.1 GCA_029101305.1 Clostridia bacterium
TAATCTTCTTCATACCCACTTCGTACACTTTATCTCCTGCTTTGAGAGCTTCTCCATTTTTCACCTTTTCTTCCAGGGAAACATATCCAGCTTCCTCAGCTTCTTTCACAATCTGTGTGATACACTCACGCTCTGTCTTTCCTACATTTAAGAAATGACGGTATTTCTTAGCCACATTTTCCAGATCCTGCATATCTGCATCTGAATATGTGAGCCATGCGTTTGGACGTTCCATAATCTATATCCACCTTTCTCTTATTATCATTTAACACAGGGAAAATAGTCCCGGTGTTTTCCTCATCCGAACTTCATTATAACGTATAACCAGGTAAAAAGCTACCGACAAATATGGTTTCCTGCACAAATTTTATGGTCTCCTGTACCGGTTAAAACATGCATAAATTTCCTGTTTCCGGGGCATTGCATAACCGCAGGAAATATATCCATCTGAAAGAAATGACAGCCCCTCTTTTTCCAGTTTGTCGCAAAGCAGTTCCACAATTTCCGCTAATGTACGCTTCCCATCGATCAGTTTTTCCACTGCATATTTCAGCAATACTCCCAATGTCTGTGTCTGCTCACTGTCGATCAGCTGCTCGATATATCGCAGATCCACATCCTGCTTTCCAATGGAAAAACCATCTCTTCCATGGACTTTTACCTTCAGTCGCTCCGACCGCTCCGGCTTATCCTGGGGTTTAAAATGACCGTAATAATCTTTTTTCGGGCCTTTTACAGGTGCATTTTTTGACATAATCCGATAGCTCTTCGGTGTCTTAAATTCAGCTGCTTTATTCTCGTTTAAAGGATAATCCCTACAAAGCTCCCTTGCTTTCCTGGTGATATCTACAGGACTGTAATTGTCCATCTGAATCACAGTATCTGCAATATGGAAAAATGCACCGGAGCTTCCTGCTACCAGTATGGTAGAAATCCCAGCCTTCTCATACAGATCTCTGGCACGTTCCAGAAATGGAGTGATTGGCTCCTTTTCCCGGCTGATCACACGCTGCATAAAGGCATCCCGCACCATGAAATTCGTAGCAGAAGTATCTTCATCCAGCAGGAAAACATGACTGCCACTTTCCATTCCTTCCACAATTCCTGCTGCCTGTGAAGTACTTCCACTGGCGTCCTCCGTGGAAAAGCAGCTGGTATTTTTCTTATTCGGAAGGTCATTTATAAAGAGAGAAATATCCACATCTTTTACAAATCTGCCATCCTCAGAACGCAGTTTCTGGGCAGTAGAATCTGTAATCACGTACTCTCTTCCATCCCCCTGAATATGATTATATACACCAAGCTCTAAAGCATTCAGCAGTGTAGACTTTCCATGATAACCGCCACCTACGATCAGAGTAATCCCTTTCGGAAGTCCCAGTCCTGTAATTTTTCCCTTATGCGGCAGTTCCATGGTTACCCGAAGACTATCCGGCGACATAAATGCCACGCAGTTTTTCATCGGTCTGGAGGAAATTCCGCTTTCTCTTGGCAGAATTGCTCCGTCATTTACAAACGCCACCAGAGAGCGTTTCTTTAATTCATCCCGGATATAAGCCTGATCCTCTGCCAGAAAAATAGTATTTTCCAGATCTTTTCCACTTAAATTCCGGAAAATAAAAGCTTTTTCCACACATACAGGCAGAAATTCGAAGAAAATCTTCTCCAGCTCGCCAGCATTTATGGTTCGTCCATTTGCCGGAAATCCAACGAAGAACCGCGCCGTAATTCCCTTATCTGTAATCTCACAGGCAGTTCTTTCCAGCACCTCCTGCCCGCATCTGGTCACAGAAATCAGACCGCTTTTTCCCGAGCCTTTTGCCCGGAAGGTATAGCGGTTCACCTGCTGCTCAAACTGGCGGGTAAGATAGTCTGCCAATGTAATTCTGGTCAGTTTATCCTTATAATATGCGGTTGGAAAACCAGCTTCTTTGTGGGAAATTTTCACGCTGATATGGGATGGGGATGCAAATGGATCGCCCTGCACGTGATCAATTGATAAAATATATTTCTTAAACTGATATGCCCCTTTCAGGGATTTATAGGCAGGATAGCTCTTCCGGTTGATAGAACGAAGCATGTCCTGCAGCTGATCTGCTGACTGCATAGATACCTCCAATACTTTATATAATAAATCTTCTTCCAATATACTTCGTATTTCATCACTGTGACTCTAAACGGTCACTATTCTTACTATAAAGACTCTTCACAGTCTTGTCCAGACAATTCTTTCCTATTCTCCCATTTAGAATATGTTACTGTTCACGACCTTCACAGCAACACGCTTCGCGATGCACAGAAATCATGCTTCTACATGATTTCGCGCCTGCTTTCCATGCAACATTCCCATAATACTCAAAACTCAAATTAAATATTTCTACACAACGTAAAACCACCGCCCAGTCGGCGTTCTTGCCAACAGACGGTGGTTTATTTATACATTTTTAGGGAAAGGAAAGAGTTTTTCTTAAGAGTTCTTTCTCTTAAGATGTATATATCTTACCGCATAATTGTGAAAAGCATTTGTCTAAATTCTAATAATTTTATAAAATTTATTAAGAAAAAGAAAAAACAGCCACAGACTCAAACCAACTTATGGCCGTCTGTGGCTGTCATCCTTTGTATTATAAAATCAATGCCAGATTATCTTTCTCAAACCAATCAGTTTGCAGATTCTTCTGTATCAGCTGCTGCATCAGAAGTGCTGTCTGCTGCTTTCTCGTCAGAACTGCTGTCCTTTGCCTCGTCTGCATTATCTCCAGCTGTTTCTTCTTTTTCAGCATCTTTGTCTTCTTCTACAAGAACAGTAGCAGATTCTACTTTTCCATCTTTGTCCAGTTTCAGAATGATAACATCGCCCTCTTTGATATCAGATGCTTTGATAGTTGAAATCACGGCATCCTCACCAACTACCATACTATAAACATCATCTTCATCATCCTTAGCTGTTGTATCGTCTGATTTTTCATCGGTAGCTTCTGCGCCATCTGATTTCTCATCAGCATCTCCTGCATCGTCTGCTTTCTCGTCGGCAGCTTTTGCATCATCCGTTTTCTCATCGGTGGATTCCGCATCATCCGTTTTCTCATCGGTGGATTCTGCATCATCCGTTTTCTCATCGGTGGATTCTGCATCATCACTTGCAGCATCATCTGCTTCCTTACCAGCTTCCAGCACTTCCAATTTGTTATGTCCGGTTGCTGAGTACAATGGGGTATCCTCTGTTATATCATAGGACTGGGAATCGTTGTCTTTTAACTGTAAGGACATGCTCTCGGATTTCTCCTCGCTTTCCTTTTCCCCGTCCTTATTTTCCTCTGTCTTCTGTTCACTTGCTTCCTTCAGGACTTCACCTGTCTTTACTTCAATAGAAGTATCGGAAACCTTTGTTACCTGACCGATTATGTATTCTGAAACCTCTGTCTCGTCTTCATCATCAGCGGCAGCGGTCTCGGTTGTCTCAGTTGCATCTGTTGTATTGTCAGCTGCAAACACACTCATAGGTGATAACACCATTGCCATGCTTAATACGATTGCTGCATATTTACGTTTCATTGAAACACACATCCTTTCAAATATTTAAACCTTTTATCTTCAAGTCTTTGGAAAATTTCTTTCCTCCGAAAACAGTTATTAATATAGCCATGTTTTGTGATAGGAATGTGTTTCAATTGTGATTCATTTGTGATAAAATTCTTAAGTAATTCTAAAGTGTCTTGACACCTTAATCGTGTCTCTGCTCCTTATTCCCATAGGCTTCGCAAAATCTTGCCGCAAACGCCGGAGGCTCATTATTTGCGTAGAGATGGGAGATATCACCAAATGAGCTCATACGGAAAGACGCAATCCCCTGTCGGCGTTCCTCTGTTGCCAAAGTCGTCACTGAAGAAGGCGCTGCTACGCATCCATGCCATAATACCATCGGGGAAATGTTAAGCAGGTGACTGAGAAGTACACACTCCAGTCCAAAATGGCAGAAGAAAATAATCGTATCGTTATTCTCCTCGTTCACTTTATAATAATGCCCCTCCCGCTCATATCCGTGCTTTGCCAGAAGTTTATCAAACTCCCCGATTACCCGGTCATACTCTTCTTTCACATGCCCTTCCTGCATCGCCTCATTCTCAAACCAGTGATCATACTGGAAAAATCTCTCGTCAGCCATCCAGTCCTGTGGCAGCCAGTCCCATGCAATGATCTTCTTATCCGTCACATCCGGACGCCAGATCTGGCAGGGGAATTCCTTCAGCCATTCACACTCAGTGGCTGTTCTTCCCATCTTTTTCAAGGTAGGTGCCGCAGTATCCTTCGCCCTTCCAAGAGGAGATACATAAAATGCTTTTACCTCCAATTTAGAAAGTCTCTGAGAAAGATATTTCACCTCTTTCCAACCTTTTTCCGTAAGAGAATCTATATCATAATCTGGGTCTCCATGACGCACAATCAATAATTTCATAATCTTATTCCTCGCTAGTTGAATTATATTTTCACAGACTTTTTAAACAGTTAAAATTTTATCACATCTTCACAGATAATTCACCATATTTCTTCTTTGCATTTCTTTACATTTTCGGTATGTGAAGTATATAATGATGTTAATTTACCATGCAATCACGAACAAATATATCTGCTATTTCAAACAGTACAAAGCGAGGTATCCTATGAAAAAACTGGCCGTTATTTTTCCCGGTGTAGGCTACACCTGCACCAAACCACTCTTATACTACACTGCTGCCATGGCCGCCGAGCATGGATATGAAGTCATCCGTCTCGAATATGGTCAGGATATCCACACCTTCCATGGCCGCACCCCAGCAGAACTGGAACCCATTATTAAGCTTGCAATAAAAAGAACGCTTCCCAAATTGGAAAACGTTCCTTTCTCTGAATACAACGATATTGTTTTTATCTCCAAGAGCATCGGCACCACCATCGCCTGCCAGCTGGAAACAGCCCTGCAATTGAAGGGAAAAGTCCGCCAGTTTCTCATAACCCCAATCCCCTCCACACTCCGTTATCTCTCTGATATCAACGGACTTTTCTTCGCCGGAACCGCTGATCCGTATATGCCGGAATCCAAAATCCGCGCTGCTGCCAGAAATTTTCCGGACAAAACCGGCGGAATCTTCGAGGGCTGCAACCATTCCCTGGAGCAAAAGGGAGATACCCTAGGCGCTCTGAAAAACGTCAGGCTGATCGTAGAATGCCTGGACAAAATGCTAGAACATGTTTGAAAAAGGCTCTGATCTGAACACAGAAGCTCTTTATAAAGTCCCACTAATCGCCGCAGCTGCCTCTTTCAGCATTCCCATCCCCTGTAATAAATTTATAGTATCTCTTATCCCCGCCGCATAAGACAGATCCGCATATCTCTCATCTCTGGTCTGCAGGCATGCAATATAATCATCAATTACCCGTCTCACCGTATATGGCAGCTGCAGCTGGTCATATCTTCCTTCCAGATATTTCAGGTCCTCGTTGTCCTGTTTGATATAAGGATCGTTTTCATCAACCTGCCCCTGTTTTGTAACCATTCTCTCAATGTTCTGCTGCATCATTCTCGTAGTCATTTCCATAATTCGATTTCCTCCTGGTATGTATTTTATTTTCTATTAAAATTTCTCTGTTAAGAAAGAATCCTACTTTGCAAGCTTCTCCACCTGCGATAGTTCCCTTCGTATGACATTTCCTTCTGTTCACAGATTCCGTCATTATTCTACGTTTTATACCAGGATTTTGCAAGAAAAATCGTCCGACAATTCACGATATGATTCGACAATTTTCGCGCATATATCATATTTTTCTTTTCTATATGCCGTTAACCGAATCA
>JAQXQS010000075.1 GCA_029101305.1 Clostridia bacterium
CCTGTATTTCTACAGACCGCCGGGGTCTCCTTACGTTTGAACACAAATCATGCTATTGCATGAAAATCCTGATTCGGACAGATTCTGCTTAAATTAAGCGTTCTTCTGAGCGATAGCTGCCTGAGCTGCTGCCAGACGAGCAACCGGTACACGGAATGGTGAGCAGGATACATAGTCAAGACCGATCTTGTTGCAGAACTCTACAGAAGACGGATCTCCACCGTGCTCTCCACAGATTCCGATGTGAAGGTTCGGGTTAACTGGCTTACCAAGTTTGATAGCCATATCCATAAGCTTACCAACACCAACCTGATCCAGTTTTGCAAATGGATCGTTCTCGAAGATCTTAGCATCATAGTAAGCGTTAAGGAATTTACCAGCGTCATCACGGGAGAATCCGTATGTCATCTGAGTTAAGTCGTTAGTACCGAAGCAGAAGAAGTCAGCCTCTTTTGCGATCTCATCTGCAGTAAGAGCTGCACGAGGAATCTCGATCATGGTACCTACTTCGTATTTCAGATCTACGCCAGCTGCTGCGATTTCAGCGTCAGCTGTCTCAACAACAAATTTCTTAACATATTTAAGCTCTTTGATATCGCCTACTAACGGGATCATGATCTCTGGGCAGATGTTCCAGTCAGCGTGAGCTTTCTTTACATTGATAGCTGCACGGATAACTGCTGTTGTCTGCATCTTAGCGATCTCTGGGTAGGTAACTGCCAGACGGCATCCACGATGTCCCATCATTGGGTTGAACTCATGAAGAGAAGCGATGATTGTCTTGATCTCTTCTACAGTCTTGCCCTGAGCGTCAGCAAGTTTCTTGATGTCTTCCTCTTCTGTAGGAACGAACTCATGAAGCGGCGGATCCAGGAAACGGATTGTTACTGGGTTGCCTTCCAGAGCCTCGAACAGTCCCTCAAAGTCTTCCTGCTGATATGGAAGAACCTTAGCAAGTGCTGCTTCTCTCTCCTCAGCTGTTGTGGAGCAGATCATCTCACGGAATGCATCGATACGTCCCTCACCGAAGAACATATGCTCTGTACGGCAAAGACCGATACCTTCTGCACCAAGCTCAACTGCTTTCTTAGCGTCAGCAGGAGTATCAGCGTTTGTACGAACTTTCATTGTTCTGTACTTGTCAGCCCAGGACATGATACGTCCGAACTCACCAGCGATTGTAGCGTCTACAGTCGGGATAACTCCGTCATAGATGTTACCTGTTGTACCATCGATGGAAAGGAAATCTCCCTCATGGAACTCTTTGCCAGCAAGTGTGAATTTCTTATTCTCTTCGTCCATAGCGATATCACCGCATCCGGATACACAGCACTCACCCATACCACGGGCAACTACTGCTGCGTGAGATGTCATACCACCACGAACTGTCAGGATACCCTCTGCAGATTTCATACCTGTGATATCCTCTGGGGATGTCTCAAGACGAACAAGGATAACCTTCTCACCTCTCTCAGCCCATTCTACAGCGTCATCAGCTGTGAATACGATCTTACCACAAGCAGCTCCTGGAGAAGCTCCAAGACCTTTGCCCATTGGTGTAGCAGCTTTAAGAGCCTTAGCGTCGAACTGAGGATGAAGAAGTGTATCAAGGTTACGAGGATCGATCATAGCTACTGCTTCTTCCTCTGTTCTCATTCCCTCATCAACAAGGTCACAAGCGATCTTCAGAGCAGCCTGAGCGGTTCTCTTACCGTTACGTGTCTGCAGCATGTATAACTGGCCATGCTCAACAGTAAACTCCATATCCTGCATATCTCTGTAGTGTGTCTCCAGAGTATGGCAAACTTCTGTAAATTTCTTGAATGCTTCCGGGAACTTCTGCTCCATCTCAGCGATGTGCATAGGTGTACGAACACCAGCAACAACGTCCTCGCCCTGTGCATTGGTAAGGAACTCACCGAACAGACCTTTGTTTCCTGTAGCTGGGTCTCTTGTAAATGCAACACCAGTACCACAGTCATCACCCATGTTACCAAATGCCATCATCTGTACGTTAACAGCTGTACCCCAGGAATATGGGATATCGTTGTCACGACGGTATACGTTCGCACGTGGGTTGTCCCAGGAACGGAATACGGCTTTGATTGCACCAACTAACTGCTCCTTCGGGTCAGATGGGAAATCTTTGCCGATTTTTTCTTTATATTCAGCCTTGAACTGCATAGCAAGTTCTTTAAGGTCATCAGCTGTAAGCTCAACGTCAAGTTTAACGCCTCTTGCAGCTTTCATTTTGTCGATAAGCTCTTCGAAGTATTTCTTACCAACTTCCATAACTACGTCAGAGTACATCTGGATAAATCTTCTGTAGCAGTCCCAAGCCCAACGTGGGTTGCCGGATTTCTCAGATAATACAGCTACAACGTCTTCATTTAAACCAAGGTTCAGGATAGTATCCATCATACCTGGCATAGAAGCTCTAGCGCCGGAACGAACGGAAACAAGCAGAGGATTTTCGATATCACCGAATTTCTTACCGGTAACTCCTTCCATTTTGGTGATTGCTTCCATGATCTGACCCATGATCTCGTCGTTGATCTGTCTTCCGTCCTCATAGTACTGAGTACAAGCTTCAGTAGTGATTGTAAATCCCTGCGGAACAGGAAGTCCAAGGTTTGTCATCTCAGCAAGGTTGGCACCTTTACCACCCAGAAGGTTTCTCATATCAGCGTTACCTTCTGTAAACATGTAAACCCATTTTGCCATTTTACATTTTCCTCCTAAAAATTTGTTCAATAGAACATAAACTATGTTTTATACGCACATAGTTATTTTATAGGCTTATTCGTCATTCGTCAAGGTTATTCTGGTAAAAAACAGTCAATTTTTTATCATTTTCTCAATTTTTCTTTTTTCTTCCAGTATTCAGCACCAGATGACGTGGGACGCCGTTCACCATGATCGGCTGGTAATCACCCTGAATCAGTGGTTTGATATAGTCGATAAAGTCCTTGGTCACATTATTTGCTTCTTTGTTCATCCAGTTTCTCGGAACCAGCTTCTCTTCATTTGCAATGCGGTGTACGTCATAGATTCCGGTCGCTGCCATGTACGGATCGTCGGATACACGGTCGATTACCACCATCTTGCCAGTATCGCCTTCGTCTGCAGCCTTTACTGCTGCTCCGCCCACCATCATAGCCTCGTCAATGTCCACACGGGAAGCCATGTGGGAAGCACTTCTCTGTAATGTGGAAAGTTCCACGGCGCGGGTCTTGCAGCCGCACTCTGCTGCCAGGAAATTAGCCAGATAGGTGGCAGTTCCCTGAAGCTGCTTGTGACCAAATGCATCCACATAATCCCCTACATTTCCAAGCTCGCACACATAGCGTCCGTCAGCCAGCTTGATTCCTTCGGATACGGCGATGACAACGGAAGATTTCTTTTTCAGAAGATCTTTTACTTTTGCCAGGAATTTGTCAATGTCAAAAGGAACCTCCGGAAGGTAAATAAGATCCGGGCCTTCGCAGTCCTCTGACTTGGAAAGTGCGGTGGCACCTGTGAGCCATCCGGCATTTCTTCCCATGATTTCCATGATGGTGATCATATTTTTCTTATAGGTAAGGCCTTCTGCATCGCGAATGACCTCTTTCGTGGAAGCTGCAATGTATTTGGCTGCACTTCCGAAGCCCGGTGTGTGGTCGGTAAGGGCAAGGTCATTGTCGATCGTCTTAGGTACGCCCAGGAATTTCTGGGTCTGGCCGGTAATAATAGCATAATCAGATAATTTCTTAATGGTGTCCATGGAATCATTTCCACCAATATAGATAAATGCATAAATATCCAGTTTGTTCAGGATTTCAAATATCTTCTCATAAATGCTCCGGTCTTCGTGAATCTCCGGAAGTTTATAGCGGCAGGAACCAAGAAAAGCGGACGGTGTCCTTTTCAAAAGCTCAATGTCCAGCTCGGAATGGATCTGGGTGGAAAGGTCGATATACTGCTCGTCCAGAAGTCCCTGAATGCCGTGGAGCATTCCATATACCTTGTCAAAGCCACGCTCTACTGCGTTCTTATATACACCAGCAAGACTGGAATTGATTACAGATGTGGGGCCTCCGGACTGTCCTACAATAATATTTCTTTTCTTTGCCATTGTGGTATTCCTCCTCTATTCTGGATAATTCTGGGCGGCGGATACTTTTTCGCCCTATAATTGTATAGTTTACCAAACGTCTATGGCAAAGTCAATGTGATATTGTGTATTATGTATATTATTTTGTTGTCTTTTTATTCTTTTATATATACTTTTGCTTTCTTTTTGGGAAGTGCGAGCGCATTCCGTTAGTCATTTTGTGCATATTGTATGGCATTTTCTCTTTTCCAATTATCAAAGCACCTTCTGGAGCGTGTTTAAAATTTCCCAGGAAATCTCAGCCAAGCAGTTCTTCATAGGAATAACTGCCGCTTCCTTCTGTAACCTTTCGTCCTGATGGAAGTATGATTTCGCATTTGGTTCCGGCAGGAACTTCTGTTTCCAGCTTAAAGCGGCCGTTCTCTATGGTCCATGAAGCCCGGATCCGGCCATATGGAGTATTTACATTTCCTATAGCCCAGGAAAGGCCACCGCCAGGCTGCGGTGCAATGCGAAATGTCTTATATCCTCCCTCTGTGGCTTCAATTCCCAGAATACGTCTGTAAAAGAAATCCCCCACTGCACCATTTGCATAATGGTTGAAGGATACCATTCCACCGCTTCCGTTGTCCTCCCCCAGATTGCAGCTGCCATCCTCCCGGAGGGCATCCCAGCGCTCCCACATGGTCGTCGCACCAGCTTTTACCTCATAGAGCCAGGAAGGGCAGGTATCTGTGAGAAGCATTTTGTACGCATCCTCCAGATAGCCGTTATCTGCCAGGGCGAAAAGCACATATGGCGTTCCCGGAAATCCTGTTTTTATATTGTAATTGTTATCACGGATCAAATTTACCAGATTTGCAGCCGTTGTCTTTTTGTCATTTCCAGACAGCATATTGTAATACAAGGGCAAAACAAACGCGGTCTGAAAATCTCCACCTTTAATATGGCAGTTTTCATCCATCAGAATATTGCGGTAAGCCTGGGCTGTTTCCTGGCTTAATTTCTTATATTCCTCTGCCTCTTCTGTTTCTCCCAGAATTCCGGCAATTTCTGAAACAATTCCAGATGAATGTGCAAGACAGGCAGTTCCAGTCCATTTTCCACGCTTCATCCAGTCTTTGTAGCCCATATCCGGCGCACACCAGTCACCATAATGGAACAAAAGCTTCCAGATCCGTTTGTTTTTGGGAGTAGAGAAAAGTCCCGCCCAGAATTTACATGCTTTTATATATTTTTTCATGGAAGGGTACATTTTTCGCAGAAGTTCTATGTCACCTCTTGCCTTATATTCTGCCCATGGAACAAGAATACAGGCATCTCCCCAGTGATCTGCGGCCAATGGGAACATCATCTCAAACTGCCCCGGAATCTTTACCATGGGAACGATCATGGGTATCCCTCCACCTTGGTTCTGCTCTGCCCGCATGTCCTTCAGCCATTTGTCAAAAAAGCGGCTCATGTCAAAATTATAGGCAGCTGTAGGCGCAAAAAGCGCAATATCACCTGTCCATCCCAGACGTTCATCCCTCTGTGGACAATCCGTAGGGATATCTACGAAATTGGATTTGGCACTCCATTCAATGCAGGATTGAAGCTTATCCAGCATAGGCTCTGAACAGGAAAACTCTCCATTTTCCGGAAGGTCTGAATACAGCGCGACCGCCTTTAATTTTATTCTATCCACAGGGATTCCGCTTACCCCAACATACCGAAATCCCATATAGGTCATCCTTGGCGAATATTTCTGTTCGCCTTCTTTGCAGATATAAACAGCCTGCTGCCTGGCACTTCGCAATGGTTTTGTATATAATTCTCCGTCCAGAAGGACTTCCGCATGATGAAAAACAATCCTTTCTCCGGCTCTTCCCTGTATGTCTGCCTGTATCACACCTGCCATATTCTGGCCGAAATCATAGATCAGCATCCCAGTTGGGGATATCTGGCAGGATATTGGTTCAAACTGTTCATGAGCTTTTACCAGGCTTCCATACTGGGCCAGCAGCTGGGGCCTGATTTTCACCTTTTCAATACTGGCATTGCAAAAAGAAGCTTTTTCCAGATTCACAGTCCCATCATAGACTTCACCATCATAAAATTCTGCCTCCCGGAAATTTCCATTTTCCGTCACCTGCCAGGTTTCATCTGTGCTTATGATTTCCTGTGTACCATCCTTATAGAGAATGTGGATTTCTCCAAGAAATGCCTGTCGTTTTGCATAGATCCGGTTCATTCTTTTGTAGGTATAAGAGCCAGCTGCCCAGCCTCCGCCCACAACTGCCACAAGCTGGTTTTGTTTCCTTAATTCTTCTGTAATATCGTACATCTGATACTGAAGCTGATGTTTATAGGAGGTATAGCCTGGAGCAAAATAATCATTCCCCACCTTTTTGCCATTCAGCTCAAGTTCATAGATTCCAAGGGCTGTGGAATAAATTCTTGCCTGTCTGATTTCCCCTTTTATGGAAAAATCCTTCTTAAATGTCATTGGTCTGGGGGATTTTTTGCGCTCTTTAAACTGATAAGCACCGTCTGTTATCCAGGAAGCGTTCCATTCTTTTCCCATAAAACCGGTTTCAAACTCCAGGGAAGTGCTTGCCGTTTCCCCATAATTATCTGTAATTTCCAGAGTTGCCAGATATCTGGTAAAAGGAGTCAGTTTAGGTCCATTATACACAATTCCTGTCTGCTGTCTGAACTCCTCCATCCAGTTATTCACAGACAACACTGCCTTTTTCAGCAGAACATTTTTCTCTGAACTTATCATGGAAAAAGAAAATACAGGTGCCGGATTGTCTGTAACACAACCGGAAGACAGATTTTCGACTTTAAATTCGTTAATGCGTAACATAAGCTAAACTCCTTCAACTATTTTATTTCTTCATATCCATAACGGATGCTGTTAATACGTTTTTTATAGCACATCTCGCATCTCTGTGGGAGATTTTTTTCCAAATGGTGCTTTTTCTGTCCCAAATGGCAGCCCAAAAGATCCTAATTCCAAATTAAGATACACAATTGTCACCCACCGTAGTATAATATACCCAACATCACACACGGAGGTTTTACATCATGAAACGAATTATCGAAAATGATTTTCTGAAAGTAACGATTGAAGACCATGGTGCTGAGCTTGTGAGCATCTATGATAAGGAAAAAGACAGAGAAGTGATCTGGCAGGGAGATCCGAAATTCTGGGGCCGTCATGCGCCGGTTCTTTTCCCAAATGTAGGAAAGCATTATAAGAACTGCTACCGCATTAACGGTCAGGAGTATGCTTCCAGGCAGCATGGCTTTGCCCGTGATACAGATTTCACATGTATTGATTCCACACTGGATTCTGTGACTCATCAGATCCGCTCCAACGAAGAAACTCACAAAGCGTATCCTTACGATTTCGTGCTCCGCATCCGCCATATCCTGAAAGGACGTACTCTTACAGTCAGCTGGAAGGTTGCAAATAACAGTGAAGGCGACATGTATTTCGCAATTGGCGGGCACCCGGCATTCAATGTGCCTGTACTGCCAGATACCAGAAGAAGTGATTACCGCCTGACCTTTGATGGACAGGACAGCCTTACCTATCTTCTTCTGGATCCGGAAACCGGTACTGCCAAAGCGGACGAGAAGAGCACTCTTACCTTGGAAAACGGCACCTGCCAGATTGATGACCATATGTTTGATCACGATGCCCTGGTATTTGACAATCAGATCACAAAGGCTGGCATTGCTCTTCCAGACGGCACTCCTTATGTGGAGCTCCGTTGCGTAGGCTTCCCCAACTTTGGCATCTGGTCTGCTTCCTCTGAAGCCCCGTTTGTCTGCCTGGAGCCATGGATGGGACGCTGTGATGACTGCGGATTCAACGGAGAATTATCTGAGAAACCATTTATCAACCATCTGAAGATGGATGAGATGTTTGAGACAGCATATACCATTGAGGTATTCTAAAACCATTCTTCCACTTCTTAGAATAAGTTTCTAAAGCGTGGGCCCGTTATCTACATAGGCAAAAAATCGGTACACTTCCTCTTTTTTTGAAGTGTACCGATTTTTTTACTCATTTAATCCTTTTCATATAGCTCCATGAAACATCTTTACTCACAACCTTTTGCCTGTGAAGCCATCCTCAATTTTTTCCTTGCATAAATATAAACCGCCACCATCAACACAGTGATGGCAAACACAAACACCATCCCATACTGATGATATCCTCTTGCCAGCAGATTTTTTCTGCCTTTAAAGCATCTGGACAAAGCCTGCAGGACCGCGTAGTGGAGAACATAAATAAGCATGGAATAGTCTTTTCCCACTTTTGCCAGCATGCTGGTAAAAGCATTCTCCCTGTAAAAGTTCTGCCAGCCAACGAAAAGAAGGAAAATACAGATTGCCAGAAAAATGGTTCCGGCGTACTCTTCCTGGGTTCCAAGAGCATTTCTCTTTTCCAGCCACTTTTGTTCCAGAAGAGCCAGGTTCCAGAAGAAGGGAACACCGCATAAAAGGACTGCCAGCTTATTTTTGTCCAGAAAGCTAAGAAGGGCTTCCTTCCTGGAGCCAAACCAGCATCCCAGCCAGAAGAATGGCAGACCACAATACAGAAAATTTCTCGCATAATAAACATGACAATAATCTTTTCCAAGAAGGAGCAGGGAATAATTTCCCTTTATGAGATTTCCCACCAACAACACCGGAATCAGCAGATACGCCAGCTTCTGCAAGCCCAGATGCTCCACAATAAATGCAATGATAAGCACATAGAGAAGAGCCTGCAGATACCATAAATGAGGCGAAAGCGGAGAAAGATTCCACAAAACGAAATCCTCTGGTACTCTTTCCTCAAACCGGGCCAGCAGTGCTCCTTTTATATTTTCCCCTGTCTCAACTGCCAGAAGGATTTTCCACAGCAGGTAAAACAGATTCGCACCAATGGTAATGGTAAAAATTTTGCCAAGCTGCTTCAGTTCCCGCTTTCTCGCCACTGTTTCCGGGTAAAAAAAACCAGTGATCATGAAAAACACAGGTACTGCAAAGCGGCACAGGATCACAAGCTCTGCTCCTCTTTGTATTTCCAGAGGCTTGTGGATCTCCACTACTGCAATGGCAGCCAGGCATTTCAAAATATCAATACACGTCCAACGTTGTTTCTTCATTTCCTCGTAACTCCAAAATCCAAAGAACTTAACTGCCCCGCGGGCAGCACCATAAATAGTATCCACTGACAATCCATCCATGGTATTTCTTAACAGTTGAAAGGGACTAACTTCCCATACAGATAGAAAGTCAGCCCCCTTTTATTCACTTTATTCGCTCTATTATTCCGAAAAATACCAGCCACATAAATTTCTTAAATGCGTTCCCACATCTTAGAAAGTAAATTTATCAGCAAAATAAGCATCCAGCTCGTCGATCTTAATACGAACCTGCTCCATGGAATCACGGTCACGAACCGTAACCATACCATCTGTCTCAGAATCGAAATCATAGGTTACACAGAACGGAGTACCGATCTCATCCTGTCTTCTGTAACGTTTACCAATGTTTCCACGATCATCATATTCACAGTTATATTTCTTGCTTAACTGCTGATAGATCTTCTCTGCGCCCTCATTAAGCTTCTTGGAAAGAGGAAGCACACCGATTTTAACAGGTGCAAGTGCCGGATGGAAATGAAGAACTGTACGAACATCATTCTTCTCTGCATCCAGAACTTCTTCGTCATATGCGCTGCACAGGAATGCAAGTACCACACGGTCAGCTCCAAGTGACGGCTCGATTACATATGGAATGTATTTCTGTTTCTTCTCATCGTCAAAGTATGTCAGATCCTGTCCTGATACGTTCTGATGCTGTGTCAGGTCATAGTCTGTTCTGTCAGCGATTCCCCAAAGCTCGCCCCATCCGAATGGGAACAGGAACTCTACGTCAGTAGTAGCTTTGCTGTAGAAGCTTAACTCTTCTGCATCATGGTCACGATAACGAACTTCTTCATCCTTCAATCCAAGAGAATGTAACCAGTTCAGGCAGAAGTTCTTCCAGTATGCAAACCACTCAAGGTCTGTATCCGGCTCACAGAAGAATTCAAGTTCCATCTGCTCGAACTCACGTGTACGGAATGTGAAGTTACCCGGTGTGATCTCGTTACGGAAAGATTTACCGATCTGACCGATACCAAATGGAATCTTCTTACGGGATGTTCTCTGAACATTCTTGAAGTTTACGAAAATACCCTGTGCTGTCTCAGGTCGTAAGTATACTGTATTCTTAGCATCCTCTGTTACACCCTGGAATGTTTTGAACATCAGATTGAACTGACGGATATCTGTAAAGTTATGTTTGCCGCATGTCGGGCATGGTACATTATGATCCTTAATGAAGTTCATCATCTCTTCCTGAGACCATCCGTCTACAGAGCTCTCAAGTTCAATGCCGTTCTCCTGACTAAAGTCCTCGATGATCTTGTCTGCACGGAAACGCTCGTGACATTCCTTACAGTCCATCAGCGGATCAGAGAAACTTCCCAGATGTCCGGATGCAACCCATGTCTGAGGGTTCATCAGAATTGCACAGTCGACACCTACATTGTATGGGGATTCCTGAATAAATTTCTGCCACCATGCACGTTTTACATTATTCTTTAATTCCACACCAAGATTACCATAATCCCATGTGTTTGCAAGACCTCCGTAAATCTCAGAGCCCGGGTAAACAAATCCTCTTGCTTTTGCCAGAGCTATGATTTTGTCCATTGTTTTTTCCATCACAATTCTCCTCGTTCTT
>JAQXQS010000076.1 GCA_029101305.1 Clostridia bacterium
GGTAAACATGGAATTAAATGCTGCCCTCAAAACACAGCAGGGCAAGATTCTTTCCAGTAAGCGGGACAAGAAATTAAACGAAGCCTTAAAAGAAACGGTAAAACTCCAAAAGGACGAGATTGAAAAACTCCGCATGGAGAAATCAAGGCTTACCTTTGAAATCAAGAGACTCAAAAACGAACAGCAAAATGACTTGGACTTTTCACTTATTGAAAAACTTTAATCACAGGAGGAATGAACATTATGGCAAGTTATATTATTGGAGTAGACGTAGGATACGGTAACACCAAAACGACGCACAGCTGCTTTTCTTCGGGAATTAAGCTGCTTTCTTCAAAGCCCCCGATAAGCACCAGAGTAATTGAGACCACTTCCGGTTTCTATACCATCGGAAACGGTAAGCTCTCCATCCAGAGTTCCAAAACGGAAGATGAAAATATGCGTGCACTTACCATGGCTGGCATTGCGGAAGAATTAAAACGCACCCATACCACCGTTGCAGATGTTTACCTTGGATGTGGTGTACCCTTAACCAGAATGGGGGCAGAAAAGCAAGCTTTCCTTGACTATTACAACAAAAACAGACGGATGGTCTACAAATACGAAGATGTTACCTATTCCGTAAATCTTCTCTCTGTCGATGTATTTCCACAGGGGTATGCCGGAGTTGTAGCAAAGCTCCCCGAACTTAAGAAATCCGTGGTCATCGTTGATATCGGCTCCTGGACAATAGAGATCCTTCCCATTGAAAACTTTGTGCCGGACTTGACCAGATGCAAGTCCCTTACCATGGGTACCATCACCTGCATGAATGACATTAACGAAGCCTTAAGACAAAACCTTGGAAAAGAAGCAGACGAATCCACCATCAAAGACATCATGATGTACGGTACCAGTGATATCCCTGCAGAATACTTATCCATCATCAAATCTGGGCTACGTGACTATGTAACATCCATCATGGATACCTTACGGGCACTAAATTTCAATCCCGATCTGACCCAGTTCGTATTTATCGCCGGTGGTGCATCCATCATGAAGCACTTCTTACCGGAAACGTTTAAAAGGAACTGCGTCATCATTGATGACGTACATATCAATGCAAAAGGATATGAAGACTTAATCCGTAAGAAAATGGGAGGCAGGGCATGAATGTAAAGCGTAAAACTGTCCGCTTTCAGGATAATGCTTCCGATCTGGCTGCCTATGAGGCAATCTCTGACTATAAGTCTTATGGCTTCCGGTCAGAGAGCCACATGGTCGTTGAGGCAGTAAAGCAGTTTATTCACAAAGATAGCTCTGCCATAGCTTCCGAGGAGCTGGCAGATCTGATCGTCCAAAAGCTCTCCGGGAAAATAACTCTTTCCGAAGTTGCTACTGACACGGCAGATGCTCCCACTTCCGAGGCAGCCTTTGATGCAGCCCTAAATTTCCTGGAAGGATTATAATTGTACCAGCAAAAGCAAAGCTTCCCCTTACCTGTCATTGTATTTCAAAAATTTGTGTGCTATAGTAACAAATATCAGCACTACCACTCATTTGGAATATAGCTCATACAAATGCATAGCAATTTTACGACTGGGGGATTTATGACGAACAACAAACTGCCTAAAGAACAGGAAATATTCAACGAAGATACAATCTCTGCCCTAAATGAAGTGGACGAAATGCGTAAGCATCCGGAACAGTATCCGTCCTATACATCTGTTGACACGATGATTGATACCTTATTAAAAGAAGATACTTCTAAATAAATAGAAAGCCCTGGCATTATGCCAAGGGCTTTCGTCATCTACTCTCGTTTCAATCTTTCTGCGTACCTCATCAGCAGAATATCCGATGGCTAAAAGCAACTCGATACACTAAATTCTCTATATTACTTTATAATTTAACTACCTATTTCAAATTATTTGTAAAAATTTGTCGATATTTGACATATATTAAGTAGAGGGACAAAATTCCTACTATATAACTAAGGTTACGAAAACAATGAATAACGAAAAAATACTGGATGAATTAAATGACAAACTTGATTATATGCTGGATCACCTGGAGGATTATACCGATATCGATATTAGATCTATCGTAAATCAGATGAATGAATTGTATCCTGCCGATCCCATGCCACCTGTTCCCATAGAGGAATCTATAAAAGATTTCTGGGAATTTGTTGCCAAACGTGAAGAGGAAGAACGTATTCTCTCCCAGTGTCTTACCAAAAACGTTTCTAATCTGGATGACATATGTTTGTTTAGGCTTTATAATTGTCTTAAACTATTTCGTAGGGGGAAGTTTTCATCATGAAACAAAGTGGTTTTGGCATTGCATCCTTAATACTGGGTATTGTGGGCCTTGTGTTTTCCTGCTTTATTGTAGGTATCATTCCTGCATTTCTTGGTCTTATTTTTGCAATCATTGCTCTTTGCCAAAAGAATACGAAAAACGGAATGGCGATTGCAGGTCTTATATGTTCCATTATAGGCATTGTCTTTTCTGCTATTATAATTCTTCTTGGCATCGCCGGATCTGGAAGCACCAGTCAGATTGTACTTACAAATAAAAAACAGGAAGAAGTAAGAAGCTCTTCCTCTCAGACTGAATCTACCATGATTTCCCCGGGCTATTCCTTTGATGCAAACGGAGTTACTGTTACAATCAATGATTTTAATCTCGACTTTACGGATTACGATGACAGTTATGGCTTATATGCTCCTTCTACTGGGAAAAAATATATTTGCATTGAAGTTACTTTTACGAACAATGCAAAAACTGACCGCTATGTTAGCAGTATCGACTTCCAGTGCTATGCCGATGATTCCATCTGCGATGAAGAATATGGTCTTGATTCTGATTCCTTTATCGGTACAAGTCTCTCTTCTGGCAGAAAAACCAGTGGACGAATCTACTATGAAGTACCGGAAAATGCTCAGAGTATTGAATTAGAATATGAGACAGATTTCTGGACTGACCATAAAGAAATCATGAAACTGCAGTAAATGAAATATTACGGAGGAAAACAAAATGGCAAAGGATCAACGATTTGAAAAAATATATTCACAGGGATCCATGAACGTTACGGAAATCTGGGTGGATAAAGAGACCGGTGTAAACTATTTATATCATGCAAGCGGCTATTCTGGCGGTCTTACCCCATTATTAGACAGAGAAGGAAAACCTGTTGTTTCGCCAATTATGAACAGTTAGTTTGTTCGCTAAATAGGAATGTGTTGGTGGTGTTTGTATGATTGGTTTTAGTATTATGATGTGGTTC
>JAQXQS010000077.1 GCA_029101305.1 Clostridia bacterium
TTAGGTGCTGCGGAAGATATTATCGAAACACTCTTCTGGCTCGAGGAAAGCGCCTCTTCTCTTCCTGCACGAGGGAAAGGGACAAGATTTCCTGAGTACACTGCACCAGGTAATCTGATTCACTTAACTGCAATGACACCTTCAAAGCCTTCTGAAACAGCAAAACCAACTTATAACGAAGATGATTATGACTGCGCAGGTGCACCCATTGCATTAACTTTTGAATATGGATTGGTAAATGACTTTTTGTCAGACTGGTGTGAAATGAAAACGAAATTAATTAATGGAGAGATTTCTCCAAACGAATACTTTGAGTGGAAAATCACATGGCCGCATGCGTAAATACTATTATTCCTGCACAGCTCACTTTAGTACCATTATAGTACCAAACGGCAAAAAACAAGCTCGCAAACGCCCATTTTATAGGCTTTTGCGAGCTTTTGAAAATTATTCAAACTCAATCGTTCCCGGTGGCTTACTAGTCAGATCATAAAATACCCTGTTAACCCCCTTGACCTCATTGATGATACGGTTCATCACTCTGTTCAGTACCTCATACGGTACTTCAGATGCTTCCGCTGTCATGAAGTCAATGGTCTTTACAGCACGAAGTGCTACGGCGTAGTCATATGTTCTGAAATCGCCCATTACACCAACGCTTCGCATGTTGGTAAGGGCTGCGAAGTACTGGTTCGGCATCCAGGACGGCTCTTTGCCGTTTTCGGCTTTGTAAGCTTCTACGGCTTTGTCGATTTCTTCACGGTAGATGAAATCTGCATCCTGCACAATTCTGACCTTCTCTGCGGTAACCTCTCCGATGATACGGATTCCAAGTCCCGGGCCAGGGAATGGCTGACGGAATACCAATTTCTCCGGAATTCCAAGCTCAAGGCCTGCTTTACGGACTTCGTCTTTGAAAAGATCGCGAAGCGGCTCAATGATCTCTTTGAAATCCACGAAATCAGGAAGACCGCCTACATTGTGGTGGGATTTGATCACAGCGGATTCTCCGCCCAGTCCACTCTCTACTACGTCAGGATAAATAGTTCCCTGTGCCAGGAAATCCACAGCTCCGATTTTCTTCGCTTCTTCTTCGAAAATACGGATAAATTCCTCACCGATGATCTTACGCTTGGCTTCCGGCTCGGTAACTCCGTCAAGCTTATCTTAATATCTCTGCTGTGCATTGACACGGATGAAATTCAGGTCAAACTGTCCATTCGGGCCAAATACACCCTCAACCTCGTCTCCTTCATCCTTACGGAGAAGGCCATGATCTACAAATACACAGGTCAGCTGCTTTCCGATTGCTCTGGAAAGAAGTCCTGCTGCCACGGAAGAATCAACACCACCGGACAGAGCCAGAAGAACTTTACCGTCTCCTACTTTCTCGCGGATCTCTTTAATCGTATGCTCAACAAAAGCATCCATCTTCCAGTCCCCGGCACATTCGCATACGCCAAGTACGAAATTGGACAGCATGGTCTTTCCTTCTACTGTGTGCAGTACCTCCGGATGGAACTGGATCGCATACAGCTTCTTCTCTTCATTCTGTGCAACAGCAACCGGACAATCTGCTGTATGTGCAGCAATCTCAAATCCAGGTGCAACCTGGGAAATGTAGTCAGTGTGACTCATCCAGCAGATTGTTTTTTCGGATACGTTTTTAAAGATCTTAGAATCCTTCTTATCGATCAGAACCTCTGTCTTACCATACTCGCTGACATCTGCTTTCTCAACCTTACCGCCGAGGACATGCATCATAAGCTGCGCACCATAGCAAAGTCCCAGTACCGGAATACCAAGCTCAAACAATTCCTTCTGATAAGTAGGTGAATCAGCCTCATAACAGCTGTTCGGTCCACCAGTAAGAATAATTCCCTTGGGATTCATGGCTTTGATCTTCTCAAGATCGGTCTTATAAGAATAGATTTCGCAGTATACGTTACATTCTCTGACACGTCTTGCAACCAGCTGATTGTACTGACCACCAAAATCAATGACAATAACTAATTCTTTCTTCAAGGTTTTCCTCCTGTTTTTCCCTATAAACTCTCTTTCGTTTCCTGCACACAGCACCGCAATGCACAGAAATCTGGAATCTTCTTTCCATTATAAATGAGCCGGCCAACTTTTACAACGGCTAATTTCTTCCCTCTTGAATATTTTCAGATACAAGAACCCCATTTCTGCTGTAATAACGCCTTTCTTCCAATATGTTCTCTCCCAGAATGTGCACAAAAAACTTTCTCCGAAATCTCCAGTAAGATAATACAGACAGATTGCAGGAATAATTTTCCCGACACATGCGCGCTATATTTGTTGATAAATTTTATCCATTAATACTCTTGCGAAAAAGCCCCATTATGTTATGATTCAATTATGCTACATGTTAGTCTTTTCTAACACGCAGTCATAATTCACAGCGGCACAAATACCCGTGCACAAATGTATTTTGGTAACTGTTCAGAGCCAAGCGGATTTATGTGTAAAAGTGTGAATCATGCTTGCATGAATGAACACTTTTACACATAAATCCATTTGGCGGATACGCCACACCGACGAAATGCGAAGCATTTTGGAGGTTGGCTCTGAACAGTTACGTATTTTGTATCATTTCAAAAGGAGAAGCAAATGGAAAAGAAAAATGAAAAACAACCAGGCCTGCTAAAGCAGCTATTTGTTTTTGCAGGCAGCTACAAGTATCTAAGCATCCTTTCCGTGATTTTTGCAGGAATCAGCGCCTTGATCGCCCTTGTGCCATTTTATTATATCTGGCAGATCATGCAGGAAGTACTCCGGGTAAAGCTGGATTTTTCCCAGGCACAGGGAATCTCCTCCTATGGCTGGCATGCGGTTGGCTTTGCCCTTCTTGGCATGCTCCTGTACATCGCAGCCCTTATGTGCTCCCACATTTGTGCTTTCCGCGTACAGGCTTCCATGCGGACCATTATGATGGAACACATTATGACGCTGCCTCTTGGCTACATAGAAATTGAAGGAAGCGGAAAAATCCGCAAGATCGTTACTGATTCCAGTGCTGCCACAGAGACCTGTCTGGCCCACAATCTTCCTGACAAAGCAGTTTCCGCTGCCACACCTGTGGGATTGCTTATTATGATGTTTGTTTTTGACTGGAGACTTGGTCTGATCTGCCTGATTCCAGCTGCCCTTGGCTTCCTTTTCATGGGGTCCATGATGGGAAAAGAAATGGAAAAAAGCATGAAAGAATACCAGAATTCCCTGGAAACCATGTCTGCAGAAGCAGTGGAATATGTACGTGGAATTCCAGTTGTAAAAACATTCGGACAGTCCATTTTCTCATTCAAACGCTTCAAAGCGGCCATTGACGACTATGAGAAATGGACCATTGATTATACAAAAAAAATGATGAAACCAATGATTGGTTTCACTACAGCTGTCAACTCTACTTTTGCCTTTATTATTGTTGCAGCATACCTTCTCAGTGGCAGTGAGATCACACCAGATTTTGGCCTGAATCTCTTCTTTTACATTATCATCACACCGGTTCTTACCACCACTTTAATGAAACTTGCCTACGCAGGTGAGGCTCAGCTTCAGGTAAAAGATGCCCTTATGCGCATGAGGCAACTGATGGAAAAAGAGCCCCTTCCCGAGACCACAGATGGACAGGTTCCCGCAGATAGCTCCATTACAATTGATAACATTACCTTTACCTATGAAGGAGCTTCCAGAAATGCCATCGATCATATTTCCCTAAACGTAAAACCAGGCGAGCACATTGCATTTGTAGGCCCCTCAGGAGGGGGAAAAACCACCCTTGCTTCTCTGATTGCCAGGTTCTGGGATGTAAAGGAAGGCAGCATAAAAATCGGTAACGTAAACGTAAAAGATATCACCAGCAGAGAGCTGATGAATCAGATTTCCTATGTTTTCCAGGACAGTAAGCTGTTAAAAATGTCTATTTTAGATAACGTTCGGATTGGTAAGCCTGATGCCTCTGAAGCCGAAGTTATGAAAGCATTAAAAGACGCCCAGTGCATGTATATTATCGAAAAATTTCCGGAAGGAATCCATACCATGATCGGTGCAAAAGGCATCTATGTATCTGGCGGCGAAGCCCAGCGCCTTTCCATTGCAAGGGCGTTTCTGAAGAACGCTCCTGTGCTGATCCTGGACGAGGCAACTGCCTTCGCAGATCCGGATAACGAGCAGAAAGTACAGGCTGCTTTTGACAATCTTTCCAAAGATAAAACCGTGATCATGATCGCCCACAGACTTTCCACCATCACAAATGCAGACCATATTTATGTATTGGAAAACGGAAAAATCGCAGAAGACGGGCGCCATGACCAGCTTCTTAAAAACCATGGTGTTTATGCCCACATGTGGGAAGAATACAACAAATCAGTAAACTGGAAGGTAGGTAGTGCATTATGAATCTCATTGAAAAAGTAAAGCATAAATACGCCCTTTCTGAGCAGGGTGCACACGATATGATAAAGGCGATCATAGCCGTAACCCTTTCCAATCTTACCTTTATGTTCCCGGTTGGACTTCTTTATCTGCTATCCGAGGATATTTTAAGCGGCTCTTTTGACCGTTCCAGATTTCCCCTTTATATCGGAGGAATTCTCGCCATCCTTTTTTGCATTATCCTTACCACTTATTTTCAATACACTTCCACGTTTCTCTCCACCTACGTGGAAAGCGGCGTAAGAAGACGTACTCTTGCCGAAAAGCTTCGCAAAATCCCGCTGTCTTTCTTCGGAAAAAAGGATCTTTCTGACCTTACCAATACGATCATGGGTGACTGCGCCTGGCTGGAGACTGCTTCCTCCCATTTTATTCCTGAACTGATCGGTTCCATGATTTCCACCACACTGGTGGTGATCAGCCTGTTTTTCTTCAATGTCCCTATGACAATCGCCGCCATATGGGTTATGCCCGTTGCCTTTTTTGTGGTATTTGCTGCAAGACCAATTTCCCGCAGGCTAAATGCTGCTGCCATGAAATATAAGCTGGATTGCATGGATGGAATCCAGGAAGGCCTGGAAACCATGCGGGATCTGAAATCCTATAACGCAACAGCCACTTACATGTCAGGCCTGAATAAAAAAATCCAGGCAGTAGAAAAACATGCCGTCACAACAGAATTTATTAATGCATTATTTGTCTGCTCTGCCCAGATGATCCTGAAACTAGGCATCGGAACTGTAGGTCCTACCGGTGGTATCCTCTTTACAAAAGGAAAAATCGACGCCCTCACCTTTTTCATGTATCTGCTGGTCGTCTCCAGAATGTATGATCCTTTCCAGGTAGCCCTGCAGAATCTTTCCGCAGTTATCTCCACTGATACACAGTGTAAACGTATGGATGAGAGCTTTAGCTACAAAGAGCAGACTGGTAAATCCTCTATGGACAACAAGGGCTATGACATTCATTTTGACCACGTTGCTTTCTCCTACGAAGACGGCGAACAGGTTCTGAAAAATGTCACCTTTACCGCGAAACAAGGGGAAGTTACTGCTCTTATCGGTCCTTCCGGAGGAGGCAAAACAACAATTTCCAGACTGGCCGCCCGCTTCTGGGATGCTGATAAAGGACACATCACAGTAGGACAAATGGATGTTTCCGATATTGATCCCGAGACCCTTCTTTCCCTGTATTCCATCGTTTTTCAGGATGTAACTTTGTTTAATAATACGATTATGGAAAATATCCGGATTGGCAAAAAGGATGCCACAGATGAGGAGGTTATGACGGCTGCCCGACTGGCCCACTGTGACGATTTTGTGGAAAAAATGCCAGATAAATGGGACAGCATGATCGGAGAAAATGGCTCTGAGCTCTCCGGCGGCGAGCGCCAGAGAATTTCCATTGCCAGAGCCTTTTTGAAAGATGCACCGATCATTCTCATGGATGAAGCCACAGCCTCCCTGGATGTTGATAACGAATCCCTGATCCAGGAATCCCTGTCCAAACTGATCAAAAATAAAACCGTTTTGATCATTGCCCACAGAATGCGGACCGTCGATGGTGTCGACCAGATCATCGTATTGAAAGACGGTGTTGTCGCAGAAAACGGCACCCCGGAAGAATTAAAAATGCAGAACGGAATCTACAAGCATATGATTGATCTGCAGCTTCAGGCTGAAAACTGGAAGTACAAGAATGCGTAATTATTTTTCTTTCTTCTTTTCATCCCAGTATACGCAGTCATTTCTTCCAACTACACTGGAGTCAAATGGTGTTCCGTCATTTTTCTTATAATGCTTCGTTGCCTTGAACACACATTTTGCCCCTACGAAAACAATAGGAACGTTGAAGTACACGATCAGGATATTTCCCAGATCAGAGAATGCCCACAGGTTTCCAAGCTCCAGTCCTGCAAGGTTGCACAGGATTCCGAATGCAGCCACAAACAATGCGATACAGCGTACGATATTGATGCATACCTTGTCTTTACGGATACGGTTTGCTGCGATTTCGGAGAAGCTGATCATGCCGAGAAGGCAGGTAAATGCAAACAGTCCAAAACATAATGTTACCAGAAATGTCATAATGGCATTCATAGATGTACCAGGTGTAAGTGCGGCGATAGACTCTGTAAATTTCGGCAGTTTATCAAGTGCCGCCCATGCCTGGGCACCTTCTCCAGTCCAACAGTGTGCCATAACCACAACAAAACCGGTAAGTGTACAGATTACGATGGTATCCAGAAAAACGCCAAGAGACGCAAGGATTCCCTGCTCACAGGGATGGTTCGCATCTGCTGCTGCCGCTGACATGGTGATCGTTCCCTGTCCAGCCTCGTTTGACATCAATCCACGCTTTACACCCTGTGCAAGAACCGTTCCCATCGCACCGCCGAAAAATGCCTGCGGTTTAAATGCTCCACCAAATACAGAAGTAAAGAAATATGGAATCTGTCCAACATTCAAAATGATCAGCACTAATACAACCAGAATATAAAGTACCGCCATCACAGGCACCATCATATCTGTCCATTTTGATACTTTTTTAATACCGCCAAATGCAATAACTGCTGTAAGAATTATAATCGCAGCACCTGCTATATAGTAAAAAAGTGAGTCCACTGCAATTGTTTTTCCGGTAAGGATTTCTGCCATTCTTCCAACAGAAGAAACCACATTAAAGCCCTGGGCTGGCAGACAGCACAGCGCATAAAGAATGTACAGAACGGATAAAAATATACCAATTCCTACACTATTTCCAAGTAATTTTCTTCCATAAAACGGAAGTCCACCAACGAACTCATTGTCTTTTTTCTCTTTAAAAATCTGCGCCAGAACAGCCTCCATATAGGCCACTGCCATTCCAAAAAATGCGGAAATCCACATCCAGAAAAGCGCTCCGGGTCCACCAACTGCAATAGCACCAGTTACACCGATAATATTTCCCGGTCCAACTCGCATGGCTGCACTTAGCAGGAATGCTGCCAGTGGAGTAATTCCCGTCTTAACAGAACGTTTCTCTGTAAGAAGGCAGATTCCCTTTTTAAAATGCGTCACCTGGATGAAGCCCAGCTTAATAGTGAAAAAAATACCAGATCCCAACAACACAATGATCGCCAGTGAGATATTTCCCAGAATCGGAATATTCCGGTACCACTCAAAATTGGTAGGAAAATCCCACAACAGATCCGATAACGGACCTATAAACCCAAATACACCGTTAATTGCCTCAAAAACACCCTGCATACTCATACCTCCCCTTTTTCATTTGATCATGCTTCTTTGCGCCGAAACTCATTTCTGAATGCATCCGCTCCTGGAATTTTCGGACATCTTCTTACAATTTCGTACGCATTTTGCATTATTTCTTTTTATTATACAGATTTTTCCGGCATAGTCCATTGTATTTTTAGGGAAATATATTGCAAAAAGTGTTTAGTTTAGAAGTTCTTTAGATTTTAATCATACTTTTTTCAATTCCTACTCACAGATTCATCACAAATTCCGCGTATATTAATAAACAAATAAAGCGAAAGCTTTTTTACATAGATTAACAATCAACTTTTTCTTTTTCATACTTGCCGGGCCTTTTGGTCCGGCCCTCCTTCTTTTTAGAAGGATTTTTTTGATTATACATATTTTTGTGGCATATAAAAACAACCACATCCAAATCCTTTTCGGACAAGAATGTGGTTGTTTCAGTATATTTTGCCCTCGTTCAGTCGGCGCAGCCAGCGTTTTGATGCTTACGCAGTTTATAAAAGATTACAATTGCTCAGGTTTCTCCACTGTATAAGCACTCTGATCCTGAATGGAAGTTGCACCTGACAGATCAACGGAATCACTGTAGGAACCAGTGGTAATGGTATACCCACTGTCACCTTCTACATAAACAGTTCCATCAGTTCCCTGAATAGTTACCGTTTTTCCATCATTATCTACAATTGTTCCCGCATTTTCCAGGGACGAAACTGTACTGTCTCCAGTAACTGTCCAGGTGGAATCTGCGCTTACATAAACATTGCAATATCCGTCTCCACCTTCACCAGCATAGCTCTCATCATTCACAACAGCACCTGTCAGGCTGCTGCCATCTGTAAGATAAAAATCCAGGTCACTGATAGAATCCCATATCACATTTCCCTGCATATCCTGGCTGATACCAGTAAAATGGCAGTCCGCTCCATTAGCTCCAGACTGTCCCCAGCCTCTCTGGTTGGTATTTCCTGTACACTGCAGGAAAAATTCGTTGTCATCGTTATAGTTAATATCCACGTTATTTAAAGTAATGGTGCTTTCTGTATTGGTTGTATAAAATACACCACCATTCTCAGATGTCAGACTTCCGCCATCCATCTGGAAGGTACTATTTCCAACCTCCGAATCCCCAGACATGCTCTGATAAAGAATTACCGTCCAGGTATTGTCATTCTGGTCCAGATCACTCATGTTTCCCGTTAAGTTACAGTCATAAAGATGAATGGAATTCAGTCCTTCTATGCAGACTGCTTCTGAACCGTTGGCTGTCAGACTTGCATTGCTGACTGCAATATCGGCTGTACTGTAAATGGCAGGAGAACCAACACCATTCGATACATAAGTTCCACCATCTACAACCATGGTTCCACCGCCTCTGTCGCTTCGGATTGCTGCGGAAGACTCTCCATCCGTCTCCACATTCAGATCCCATCCATACAAGGTTCCACCACCAGCCACATGAATACCGCCTGAGGTATCCTGTGTTGTCTTCACAGTTGTACCTGAAGCATATACCGTTCCGTCACCATACGCAAAAAGGCCTGCTCCACCAGCTGCATCTGTGGTCACACTGCCGTCTTTCACATAAGCAGTACCATCTGTTGCCAGAACCGCTGCACCCACACCATAAAAGCTGGAATTATCCCCTCCAGTACTTTCCCCGGAGGTTCTTGTGACCGTATCATTATCCAGCGTAACAGTTGCGCCAGAAGAGATCAACGCGCCATTCTCATCCGTACCAGTTGACTCAATTGTTTCATTTGATACGGTTGTATCTTCTGTATATTCATTTACAGCCGTATAGCTGTCCACACCCCGGGACTGGCCCCCAGGACCACTCTGTCCTGGTGCACCCTGACCATCCCCGCCAGGGACTCCCTGTCCCGATGCACCCTGACCATCTCCACCAGGGCCTCCCTGTCCTGATGCACCCTGACCATCTCCACCAGGACCACCCTGTCCTGGTGCACCCTGACCATCTCCACCAGGGACTCCCTGCGCACCCGTTTCTATGGACATAACCGTAATCGTGGCTGCATCTCCATCCTCATCCAAAGTAATGGAAACAATATCGCCCTCCTGAATATCGGAAAGTGAGATTTCTGTACCCTCTGCATCCTGGCTGTCACCCTCTGGCTCCTCAGGTGTTTCCCCATCCTGATTGTCTCCATCTGGCTTCTCCGGTGCCTCTCCTCCCGGTTGTCCCATACCGCCAGACTGCTTTGTGATCACAGTATCCTCAGTAACGGCAATCGTCTGCTCCTCACCGGTCAGATCCAACATAGAAGGCGCCGCACTACCATTACCATCATCTTTTTCCTCCTGATTTGCCCCATTCTCTTCACTCTCGCCATCCGCTTCATCTCCATCCGGCTTCTCCGGCGCCTCTCCAGGCTGTCCCATTTCCTTCATAGTCCCAACCGCAATGGTAATCCCCGAATCAGAAACCGACTTAACCTCTCCAAGCACCACATTCTCCTGACTATCCGCATCATTCCCATCCGAAACTTCTGCATCCTCACCATTTTTCCCTGTCTCATCCACAGCTGCCTCCTTACTATCCTCCGCATAAACCATAGCCGGAACAGAAGTCGTTGCTACCATAATCCCCATCAAAACCGCTAAATATCTACGTTTCATACCCATTCATATCCTTTCTGTAATCATATTCACACGCTCCAGCGAAGCCCCTCATTACCGCTCCGCCCGAGTCATTTTGTTGTGTTCCTTATGACAACTAATATACAGACAAAATGTGTTCAATTAATGGGAAAACTGTGTTCATTCCGTGCGCACCCTCGTAACAAACTGTGAACTCCCGTCCACAGGCGCAATCCCTTCCTTTCCTTCCCCCCTCCCAGCCCAGGCGCTGCGTCACAACCTCCCCATCTCCCACTACCTCCCCCCCGCAGCCGCCGTCCTGTTCCCCCTCCGTCAATAACAATCCTCAAAACCAAGTATCACCTGCGACTTTTCCGAAATACACTGCCCCTTCCCCCTCCCAGCCCAGGCGCTGCGTCACACCCTCCCCATCTCCCACTACCTCCCCCC
>JAQXQS010000078.1 GCA_029101305.1 Clostridia bacterium
AGGTGGATGACGTACCAACCTATGAGACCGAGTACGTGAGCTGTCCGCTGATCAATGAGAAAAAAGAATTTGAAGAGGGAGCCATTGACCTGGCAGTATTTACCAGCGCATCCACGGTAAAAGGATTTGTGGAGAGTACGAA
This sequence comes from Clostridia bacterium, assembly GCA_029101305.1. Taxonomy (GTDB): domain Bacteria; phylum Bacillota; class Clostridia; order Lachnospirales; family Lachnospiraceae; genus Blautia_A. The sequence goes on from JAQXQS010000078.1 coordinate 143, forward strand.
AGGACTTGATTATTCCAGGGTCCGTGCTGCATGTATCGGAAAACAGACACGTGCGGCAGCGGATTCTTACGGAATGCAGACATATATGTCAGAAAAAGCAACCATCGACAGTCTGATTGAACTGGTGGTGGAACTGAAGAGGAGTGAAGAAAAATGGAACTGATTAAGAGACCGAGAAGATTAAGAGGCGGGGAAGTTTTGCGTAAAATGGTGAGAGAGACCAGGATGGACAAATCCTCCCTTATTTATCCTCTGTTTGTGATGGAGGGAAATGGAATCCAGGAGGAAATCCCTTCCATGGAAGGACAGTACCGCTACAGCATTGACCGCCTTCCTTATAAACTGGAACAGCTGGAAAAAGCCGGAGTAAGCAGCATTATGCTGTTTGGAATCCCGGAGCACAAGGACGAAGTTGGAAGCGGTGCTTACGCACAGGATGGAATCGTACAGAAAGCACTTAGAGAGGCGAAAGCAAGATTTCCAGAAATGTATTATGTGACAGATGTATGCATGTGTGAATATACCTCACACGGTCATTGTGGCGTTCTTTGCGACCATGATGTGGACAATGATAAAACCCTGGAGCTTCTTGCAAAAACAGCCCTGTCCCATGCGCAGGCCGGATCTGACATGGTAGCGCCTTCTGACATGATGGACGGTCGTGTGGCTGCAATCCGTAAGGTACTGGATCTGAGCGGATATACCAATGTGCCGATCATGTCCTATGCAGTTAAATATGCTTCCGCATTCTATGGTCCGTTCCGTGATGCCGCAGGAAGTGCGCCTGCTTTTGGAGACCGCAAGAGCTATCAGATGGATTTCCACAACAGAAGAGAGGGCATGAAGGAAGCCCTTATGGATATTGAGGAAGGGGCAGACATTATCATGGTGAAGCCGGCTATGTCTTATCTTGACATGGTTTCTGAGATTTCCAAGGCTGTGAATGTTCCGGTGGCCGCATACAGTGTAAGTGGTGAGTACGCCATGGTGAAAGCTGCTGCCAAGATGGGCTGGATCGATGAAGAACGGATCATTGGAGAAATGGCAGTTGGCGCATATCGTGCCGGCGCCCAGATCTATATTACATATTTTGCAGAAGAAATTGCAAAAATGATGGAGGAAGGGAGAATCGGATGATGACAAAGTCTGAGCGGCTTTTTGAGAGAGCGGTAAAAAGGATTCCCGGAGGAGTAAACAGTCCGGTTCGTGCTTATGGAGCTATCGGAGAGGCTCCGAGATTTATTGAAAAAGCTGACGGCTGTTACATTTATGATGTAGATGGCAACCGTTATATTGATTATATTGATTCCTGGGGACCGATGATCCTGGGGCATAATTTCCCGGCAATCCGGGAAAGTGTCCTGAAGGCATGTGAAAATGGCCTGAGCTTTGGCTGTGCTACAGAAATCGAAGTGGAGATGGCAGAGTTTATCTGCGAAAGAATCCCACATGTGGATATGATCCGTATGGTGAATTCCGGAACAGAGGCAGTTATGAGTGCTATTCGTGTGGCAAGAGGCTATACCGGGAAAAATAAGATCATTAAGTTCGCAGGCTGTTATCATGGACACAGCGATGCCATGCTGGTAAGCGCCGGCTCTGGTGTAATGACAAGTGGCGTGCCGGACAGTGCCGGTGTGCCAAAGGGATGTACAGAAGACACGATGCTGGCTGTTTACAATGACCTGGGTAGTGTGGAAGGCCTTTTTGAACAGGCTGACGGTCAGGTGGCAGCTGTGATCGTTGAGGCTGTTGGGGCAAACATGGGAGTGGTTCCGCCTAAGGATGGTTTCCTTCAGGGACTTCGTTCTCTTTGTGATAAATACCATGCGCTTCTGATTTTTGATGAGGTCATTACCGGATTCAGACTTGCCTTTGGCGGTGCTGCCCAGTATTTTGGTGTGACTCCGGATCTGGTTACTTATGGAAAGATTATTGGAGCGGGAATGCCGGTTGGTGCATACGGTGGAAGAAGAGATGTGATGGAACTTGTCGCTCCGGCAGGAAAGGTTTACCAGGCTGGTACCTTGAGCGGAAATCCGGTAGCTATGGCTGCCGGGCTTACCCAGCTGAAATACCTGTATGACCATGCGGAAGTCTATACGGAACTGGAGAAAAAAGGAGAGCTTCTTTACGGTGGAATGGAAAAAATCGTAAAAGAAAAAGGTCTGGATTATCAGATGAACCATGTAAGCTCTCTTGGCAGCCTGTTCTTTACAAAGCAGCCGGTTGTAGATTATGTTTCTGCAAAATCTTCGGATACAGAGGCATTTGCAGGATATTTCAAAAAAATGCTGAATATGGGAATCCACATGGCACCGTCCCAGTTTGAAGCCATGTTCCTGTCTGCTGCTCATACAGAAGAAATTATTATGGAAACTCTGGATGCAGTAAAGCTTGTTCTTTGAAATTGTGTGTGGTATAATTTAGACACAATTACATAAAAAGAAACCAAATCCGGGTTGCTGTAAAAATGCAACCTACAGTGCTGTAAATGAGATCGGAATAAACAGCGCGAAAGAACGGTTTCCTTAAAAGAGACTGTAGGAGGCTAGACAAATGGGTAAGAAATATGTGGCTTATGTAGGAACCTATACTCACGGAACCAGTAAGGGAATCCAGGTTTACGATGTGAACCTGGAAGAGGGAACTCTCACAGAGAGAAGCGAAGTAGAAGTAAGTAATGCGTCCTATACCGCAGTATCCAAGAATGGCAAGTATCTTTACTCCATTGAGGATGAAGGTGTTGCGGTATTTAAGCGTGATCATAATGGTGATCTGACACGTATCAATAGTGTTGACATTGATGGTATGAGAGGTTGTTTCCTTGCTACCGATGTAGATGGAAAATACCTTTATGTAGCAGGTTATCACGATGGTAAGGTAACGGTTGTGCATACGCACAAGGATGGACGTCTGGGAAGTGTTATGGACGGCGTGTTCCACATTGGTCTTGGAAGTGTGGCAGAGCGTAACTTCCGTCCACATGTAAACTGTGTACGTCCTACCCCTGATAATAAGTATCTTTGCGCAGTAGATAACGGAATTGACCAGATTAAGGTTTACCGTATCAACAAACGCACAGATAAGTTGGAGCTTGTAGATATTGTCCGTTGTCCGAGAGAGAGCGGTCCGCGTATTATCCGTTTCAGTGCAGATGGACGTTTTGCATATGTTCTTTTTGAACTGAGCAATGAGATCAAGGTATACAGCTATGATGGAAGCGGTGATGTTCCCGAATTTGAGCTGCTTCAGAGCGTATCCACTCTTGCGAAGAAGGAAGACGGAAGCGTATCCCATAATGCAGCTTCCGGACTGGCACTTGCACCGGATGGCAAGCATTTGTTCTGCACCACTGCAGGTGAGAATACCGTTGCTATGTTTGAAGTAGATGGTGAGACAGGTCTTCTGGATCGCAAGTTCGTACTTCCTGTAAGCGGCGACTATCCGAAAGACCTCGTAATCTTCCCGGATAACCAGCACATTGCGGTTGCCAATCATTCCAGCAACAGTGTTACTACTTTCAAGGTTGACTATGAGAAGAACATCATTATGATGAAAGGCAAGCCACGTAAGATCGAGACTCCGAACTGTATCAATATCTGGCCGGTACCGGAGGGGGAGGATATTGAGAACATAGATGCGTAAAGCATTTAAGAGGCGTAACGCTTTTAAGCTGTACAAAGTATCCGAAAAATAAAGAAATATAAAGAGGACAGTTATCCGAAAAACGAATTCAGATAATTGTCCTCTTTTTTTGAAAAATCCGAGGTTAATACGTATGACTGAAAGAGAGAATCAAGACGTTTACTTATGGTATTTAAAGATAAAAATCCCGGATATAATCCATTCTTGCACTCATATTAGAAAACATGGCATCAACAAGTGTAATGGCAGCCATGGATTCCACTACGACAACAGCCCTTGGTACGATCACGGGATCGTGGCGTCCTTTGATCTCAATAGAGATATTTTCCCCTGTTGTGGTGACGGTCTTCTGTGGCTGGGCAATGGAAGGGGTTGGCTTTATGTGGGCGCGGAGCAGGATCTCGCCACCATCACTGATTCCCCCCAGAATACCACCGGAATGGTTGGTGTTTTTGGTGATCTTTCCATTTTCCATATGGAATCCGTCGTTGTCCTGGGAGCCCTTCATGGTGGATACGTTTACTCCGTCTCCGATTTCCACGGCCTTCACGGCCCCAATGGACATAAGTGCCTGGGCAAAAGCTGCATCCAGCTTGCCAAAAACAGGATCCCCGATTCCGGCAGGAACACCGTTTATGCGGCATTCGATGACTCCGCCGGCACTGTCTTCTTCTTTCATGCATTGCTCCAGATACTGGGAGGCCTTTTCCGCTGCAACCATGTCCGGCATATAGAAAGAATTTTCTTTGATCATTTCCGGATGATAGCTGTGGCAGGAAACAGATCCAATAGACTTGGTATATGCCTGTAGTGTAATGCCAAGCTCTTTTAGAATTTTGGCAGCAATAGCACCTGCGGCAACTCTGCCAATTGTCTCACGTCCGGAGGAACGTCCACCGCCTCTGTAATCCCGGATACCGTATTTGCTGTCGAAACCAAAATCTGCATGTCCAGGACGGTATGTTTGGGCTATATTGCCATAATCACGGGAACGCTGGTCCTTATTCCGTACGATCATGGAAATCGGAGTGCCGGTAGTCTGACCTTCAAAGACACCAGAGAGAATTTCTACCTCATCGCCTTCGTTTCGCGCTGTAGTGTAGCGGCTCTGGCCAGGTTTCCTTCTATTGAGATAAGCCTGTATATCTGCTTCAGTAAGAAAAAGCCCTGCCGGGACCCCGTCCACAACGGCACCCAATGCCTTGCCATGGGATTCTCCCCAGGTTGTAACCGTGAATTTTTTTCCAAATGTTGACTGACTCATAGGCCTAAAATCCTTTCTGCTTCAATTGTATCAAAATGGTTCTTTGTTAAAGCCATTATAGCGAAATGCAAAAAATCTGTAAAGTCAATCTATTAGAATTGACAAAATTTCCTGTACAAATTATAATGGAAACTGTATTTTTTGAGAAACAAGAGATGGAAGGAGTGCAGCTTGTGGTAAGGATTTTTAAGACGATAGAGGGTGCGATTCACGAGATCCAGGAGCCACAGGAGGATTGCTGGGTCGCAATGACCAATCCCACTGCAACCGAGATATTTGAAATGTCCGAGCGGTTTGGAATTGAAGTGGATGATCTTCGGGCGCCGCTGGATGAAGAGGAAAGATCACGTATTGAGGTGGAGGATAATTACACCCTGATCCTTGTAGATGTTCCTATGATCGAGGAGCGCAACGACAAGGACTGGTATGGCACTATTCCTCTTGGCATTATCGTTACCAAGAAGATGATCTTTACGGTATGTCTGGAGGACACCCAGGTATTGACCCGGTTTATGGAAGGAAGGGTACGTAATTTCTTTACCTATATGAAGACCCGGTTTATTCTGCAGATTCTGTACCGCAATGCTACCATGTACCTGCATTATCTGCGTATCATAGATAAGAAGAGTGAACAGGTGGAGGAGAAGCTTCACATGTCTACACGTAACCAGGAACTGATGGAGCTTCTGGAACTGGAGAAATCACTGGTATATTTTACCACGTCCCTTCGGTCAAATGAGGTGGTGCTGGAGAAGCTTCTGAAGGTGGAGAGCATTAAGCAGTACCCGGAGGACACCGATCTTCTGGAAGATGTTATCATAGAGAATAAACAGGCCATCGAGATGGCCAATATTTACAGTGGCATCTTAAGCAGCATGATGGGAACTTTTGCATCGGTTATTTCCAATAACCTGAACGTTGTCATGAAGGTTTTGTCCGTCATTACTATCGTAATGAGTATCCCGACAATTGTGTTCAGTGCCTATGGAATGAACCTGAATCCTGCCGGAATGCCGTTCTCTGCTGATAAATGGGGATTTTTAGTGGTGATTCTGTTGTCCATACTGGTAAGTATTGTGGCAGCTGTGATTCTGTCCAAAAAGAAATTTTTCTAATAATTAATGAATGAAGAGAAAAGAGGATTACATGAAATTTATTGATAAGCTGGAACGCAAATATGGAAGATTTGGGATTCCCAATCTGACAGTGTACATTGTCGTATGCTATGTGATCGGTTATGCACTGATGACGGTGAATCCAAGTATGTTGAGATGGCTTAGTCTGGAGCCGGCTTATATTTTGCGGGGACAGGTGTGGAGACTTGTGACATGGGTATTATACCCGCCGGATTCTTCGAATGTAATATTGTTTGCCTTGATGGTTTTGTTATTTTATTACCCGATTGGAACGTCTTTAGAGAGAACGATCGGTACCTTTAAATATACCTTATATATTCTTTCAGGTATGGTATTTACTATTTTAGGTGCGTTTCTTTTATATTTCATCCTTGGAGGCAATGTCCTGGTAGGAAGTGTATTTTCTACTTACTATATCAGTTTGTCAACCTTTCTTGCATATGCAATGTGTTATCCGGATATGCAGGTTCTGCTTATGTTCATCATTCCGGTGAAGATGAAATGGATGGCAATTTTCTATGTAGTGATCGTTGCATACGAAATGATTCAGTACATTATGGCTGGTGCATGGTATCTGGTGATCCCGATCGTGGCTTCACTGTTGAACTTCATTATTTTTTACTTTGGAACAAAGGATTTCAGCCGTTACAATCCAAAGGAAGTACACAGAAGGAATGAATTCCGCAAGGCAATGGAGCCGCAGGGGCGCATGAAATCAGGCGGCGGAGCTGTGACCAAGCATAAATGTGCGATCTGTGGACGTACAGAGCTTGATGACCCGAATCTGGAATTCCGTTTCTGTTCCAGATGCAATGGGAATTACGAGTATTGCCAGGACCATCTTTTTACTCATACACATGTAAAATGATAACAATGACCATCTAACTAATTAGAAACAGAGGGATAGACTGCTTATGAAGAGAACAAAAATTATCTGTACTCTGGGACCGGCATCCAGTAAGAAAAACATCTTAAGATCCATGATGCGTGCCGGAATGGATATTGCCCGCTTTAATTTTTCACATGGTTCTCATGAAGAGCACAGGGAAAGAGTGGATATGATCAAAAACCTCCGTGAGGAGTTAAATATTCCGGTTGCCATGCTTCTTGATACCAAAGGACCTGAGATCCGGACGAAGCTTTTGAAAGATCATAAAAAAGTTACATTGGAAACGGGCAGTGAGTTTACACTTACCACTGGTGACATTGAAGGCGATGAGACCAGAGTTGCCATCACATACGAGAATCTCTATAAGGATGTGAAAAAAGGCGGCAAGATCTTAATTGATGATGGTCTGATCGAGCTGGAAATAGAGAATATTAAAAATGGAGATATTGTCTGTCGTGTCTTAAATGGCGGTGAGCTTGGAGAACGCAAGGGAATCAATGTCCCTTATGTAAAGGTGAAACTTCCGGGAATTACAGAGCAGGATAAAGACGATATTCTGTTTGGTATTACCCAGGAGTTTGACTATATTGCAGCTTCTTTTGTCCGTGATGCGAAAGCAATCAAAGAAATCCGTCAGCTTCTGAATGAAAATGGCGGCCACGATATTGGAATCATTGCCAAGATTGAGAATGCAGAGGGCGTTGAGAATATTGATGAGATCATCAAGGCAGCAGATGGTATTATGGTTGCCAGAGGTGATCTTGGAGTAGAGATTCCGCCAAGCGAGGTTCCCTATATCCAGAAGATGATCATCCGTAAATGCAATGAGAATTACGTTTCGGTTATCACAGCTACCCAGATGCTGGATTCTATGATCCGCAATCCGCGTCCGACGAGAGCTGAGGTTGCGGATGTTGCCAATGCAATTTATGACGGTACAGATGCGATTATGCTTTCCGGAGAGACTGCAGCTGGAAAATATCCGCTGGAAGCGCTGAAGATGATGGTGGAGATCGCGCAGACTACTGAGCCTCACCTGAATTATGAAGATTATACCCATAATCGTAACATGTGCGGCGAGAGCAAGGTATCCAGTGCTGTAGGACTAGCTGCTGTACAGACTGCAAGAGATCTGAAGGTGAAGGCCATTGTGACACCTACCTTTGGTGGACGAACAGCCAGACTGATCTCCAACTTCCGCCCGGAGGTTCCTATTTATGCAGTCACCCCGAATGACACTATCCTGCACAGATTGCAGCTTGTATGGGGAGTTACACCGCTGAAAGGATACGAGAAGGATTCCACAGAGCATATTATTTCCCAGGCTATGAGTGTTGTACGCAGAAAGCGGTTAGCTAAAAAAGGAGATCTGATCGTATTTACAGTCGGGGACCCTGCTACCAATATGACACGCGAAGGTGCTGTAACTAATATGCTTCATGTGATTGAAGCCAAATAAAGAGTTGTTGTGCATTGGTATAACAGCTGAAAAAGCGCTACTTTTTATCACAGCCAGGTGCTGTATTTTACAAACGAGGAGAAACTATTATGAAAAAAACACCTTTTGTGACACTGGAGAAGGTACAGGAAATTGCCCAGAAATACCCAACACCATTTTATCTCTATGACGAGAAGGGAATACGTGAGAATGCGCAGGCTTTGAAGGAAGCTTTTGCATGGAATAAGGGTTTTAAGGAATTTTTTGCGGTAAAGGCAACCCCTAATCCATTTCTGATCAAGATTTTGCAGGAGTATGGCTGCGGATGTGACTGCTCTTCCATGACAGAGCTGATGCTTTCCAAGGCAATCGGATGCAAGAAGGGAGATATTATGTTCTCCTCCAATGACACTCCGGATAAAGAATTTAAATATGCTGATGAGATTGGCGGAATCATTAACCTGGATGATATCACCCATATTGAGAGTGTGGAGAAAGCAGTTGGAAAAATTCCGGAGATCATCAGCTGCCGTTATAACCCAGGCGGAGTTTTCAAGATCAGCAATGATATTATGGACAATCCTGGAGACGCCAAATATGGTATGACTACCGAGCAGATTTTTGACGCATTCCGTATCCTGAAAAGTAAAGGTGCAAAAGAGTTTGGTATTCATGCATTCCTTGCCAGCAACACGGTAACCAATGATTATTATCCAATGCTTGCAAAGGTAATGTTCGAGCTGGCTGTGAAGCTTCAGAAGGAGACTGGCGCACATATTAAATTTATTAACCTTTCTGGTGGAATTGGTATTCCTTACCGTCCGGAGCAGACTCCAAATGATATCCGCGCCATCGGTGAGGGAGTGCGCAAGGTGTACGAAGAGGTTCTTGTTCCGGAGGGAATGGGAGATGTTGCCATTTATACAGAGCTTGGACGTTTTATGATGGGACCGTATGGCTGCCTGGTAACAAAGGCAATTCATGAGAAACATACCCATAAGGAATATATCGGTGTAGATTCCTGCGCAGTAAATCTTATGCGTCCGGCTATGTATGGTGCTTATCATCATATTACTGTTCTTGGAAAAGAAGACCAGGCATGTGACCATTTGTATGATATTACCGGATCACTTTGCGAAAATAATGATAAATTTGCCATCGACCGTTATCTTCCGAAGATTGATATGGGTGATTACCTGGTTATCCATGATACCGGGGCCCATGGCTTTTCTATGGGATATAACTACAATGGCAAGCTGAAATCCGCAGAGATCCTTCTTCATGAGGATGGAAGCTTTGATATGATCAGACGCGCAGAGACACCAAGAGATTATTTCGCTACCTTTGACTGCTTCCCGATTTTTGAGAAGATGCTGGAAGATGAAGATAAAGCGTGATTGATAAGTGATAAAAGAGGAATTACCGGAAGAATATTCTGGTAGTTCCTTTTTGCTATAGTAAACTCTGCGGAATTTCAGGTAACAAAAAATCCCGTAAAATCAAGGATTTCACGGGATTTACATATCTTATGAAATAGAAAGAAGTGCCGGCAGTGGGACTTGAACCCACACGTAGTTGCCTACAACAGATTTTGAGTCTGCCTCGTCTGCCATTCCGACATGCCGGCGCTAAATTGACAATAGTTATAATAACACAATCTGATATTTTGCGCAAGAGCATTTCTAAAATAAATTGTTACTGTTCAGAGCCAAGCGGATTCTTGTGAAAAAGGGGGAGCCATGCTTGCATGAACGAGCGCTTTTTCACAAGAATCCATTTGGCGGATACGCCACACCGACAAAATGCGAAGCGTTTTGGAGGTTGGCTCTGAACAGCAACAATAAATTTACTTAATTGCATTAAAAATTCATACAATGAGTAAAAATAAAAAGTTTATAAAATTTCGGGAGAGAATATTGATATTCCCATTGAGAAATGCTAAAGTATTCACCAAGTTGACAGAAAATGGAGGAAATGCCAATGAACATTGACCATAAAAAACCAGAGAACCGGCCATTGTATATTTTTGTAATGGTTGCGGTAGTGGTAATTCTTTTCCTGAATTTATTTGCGATTCCTGCCATGCAGGAGCGCTCAGTGGAGAAGACGGATTACAGCACCTTCCTCAGCAATGTGGAGAGAGGAAATGTGTCCAAGGCAGAAGTGCAGGATGATTACATCTATTATGTTGTCCGCAAGAATGGGGAGGATACGGTATGTAAGACAGTCCGGATGGATGACCCGGACCTGGTGAGTCGTCTATATGAAGCCGGAACCAGCATGGAGGCTGTGGAACCGCAGAAACAGTCTATTTTTCTCAGTCTGGTAATCGGATATGTGATTCCAATCGTGATCTTTATTTTCCTTGGAAGATGGCTGAGCAAGAAGATGATGAGTTCCATGGGTGGTGGCCCTGGCGGAGCAATGTCCTTCGGAAAAAGCAATGCCAAGGTATATGTGAAATCTTCCACGGGAATTAAGTTTACAGATGTTGCAGGTGAAGATGAGGCGAAAGAGCTTCTTACCGAAATCGTAGATTATCTTCATAATCCACAGAAATATACAGAAATCGGCGCATCCATGCCGAAAGGTGCCCTTCTTGTAGGCCCTCCAGGTACAGGTAAGACATTGCTTGCCAAGGCAGTTGCCGGAGAAGCAGAAGTACCGTTTTTTTCCATTTCCGGTTCTGAATTTGTGGAGATGTTTGTAGGTATGGGAGCTGCAAAGGTCCGTGATCTGTTTAAGCAGGCAAACGAGAAAGCACCGTGTATCGTATTTATTGACGAAATTGATACCATTGGTAAGAAACGTGATAATGGTGGCTTTACCGGTGGAAATGACGAGCGTGAGCAGACATTGAATCAGCTGCTTACAGAGATGGATGGATTTGATGGATCCAAAGGTGTTGTGATCCTTGCAGCTACGAACCGTCCGGATTCCCTTGATCCGGCCCTCCTTCGTCCAGGTCGTTTTGACAGACGTATTCCGGTCGAGCTTCCTGACTTAAAAGGCCGTGAGGAAATTCTTAAGGTTCATGCCAAGAAGATCAAAATTGCGGACAGCGTCCGTTTTGATGATATCGCCAAGGCTGCTGCGGGAGCTTCTGGTGCAGAGCTTGCCAACATTGTAAATGAGGCGGCGCTGCGTGCGGTGCGTGATGGCAGGAAATTTGCCACCCAGGCAGATTTTGAGGAGAGTATTGAGGTTGTTATCGCAGGCTATCAGAAGAAAAACCGTGTACTTTCCAACAAGGAGAAGCTGATCGTGTCGTATCATGAAGTGGGACATGCGCTTGTGGCTGCTAAGCAGACGGATTCTGCGCCAGTACACAAGATCACCATTATTCCACGTACCTCCGGGGCACTTGGCTATACCATGCAGGTGGATGAGCAGGAGCATTTCCTGATGTCCAAGGAAGAACTGGAGAACAAGATCGCCACCTTTACAGGCGGTCGTGCTGCAGAAGAGCTGATCTTCCACAGCGTTACAACTGGCGCTTCCAACGATATCGAACAGGCTACGAAGATTGCCAGGGGAATGATTTCCCGTTACGGTATGAGTGACGAGTTCGACATGGTTGCAATGGAGAGCATGAGTAATCAGTATCTGGGTGGTGATTCCAGCCTTAGCTGTTCCTTCGAGACACAGACACTTCTGGATAAGAAAGTTGTGGAACTGGTACGCAGACAGCATGAGAAAGCTTATAAGATCCTGGAAGATAATATCGAGAAGCTTCATGAACTGGCCAAATATCTGTATGAACATGAAACGATCACTGGTGAAGAATTTATGAAGATTTTAAATGATCCGCCGAAGGCTCTTACAGCAGAAGAATGAAGGTCATGAATTCAGCAGGATCAGGAAAACAAACAGAGAAATAAACAGAAAAAGAGAACATTGAAAATGAGAGACAGTGAATATGGCGTCTCCTTGAGAAATTTAAGGAAGATCAGTCAAAAGTTGCTGTCTCTTGTTTTTTTTACAGGATTCGGATATAATACCCCATATGGGTTGAAAAAGAGAGGTGTGTTTCCATGAATTGTCAGACAGCAGAGAGTATGGTAAACCGATATATTGAACATGACCTGTCCGTAGATGAACTGGAGGCTTTTCTGGAGCATGTGGAGAATTGTCCTTCCTGTTATGATGAACTGGAAACGTATTTTATTGTTCATGCTGCCATGCAGCAATTAGATGATGAAGGTAAGGATTCTACTCTGGATCTTCGGGAACTTCTGGAAGAGGATATCCGTAGAGCGAAACATCATATACTGAAAACAAAATTCCGCCGGGCATTAAGCGGAGTGGGATTTTGCGCGTTGATCGCCGGACTGGGCGGTTTTCTGATCTATATTGTGATGCAGATGCTATGAGAAAATGCAAGGTGCTTATCATCTTCTATAGAGCGTGTTTGAAAAACAGATAGAAAATCAGTGTCATACAGGAGGCATTTATGTGTGAGAAAATTTTATTGATAGATGGTTACAGCATTTTAAACAGGGCATTTTATGGCCTTCCAGACCTGACGAATTCAGAAGGAATGCATACAGGTGCTGTGTATGGCTTTTTAAATATTCTGTTTAAAGTGCTGAGTGAAGAAGCTCCAGAATATCTGGCAGTTGCATTTGACAGAAAGGAGCCAACCTTCCGGCATGAGAAATATCCCAAATACAAAGGTACACGTAAGCCGATGCCGGAAGAACTGAAAGTGCAGATTCCTCTTCTGAAGGAAATGCTTGAAAAAATGGGCATTGAGATAGTATCTCTTGCTGGTTTTGAGGCAGATGATATTCTCGGGACGCTTGCAAAAAAAGGCGAAGAGAACAATCTGGATGTGACGGTTCTTTCAGGAGACAGGGATCTTTTACAGCTTGCAACGAAGAAAATTATGATCCGTCTTCCCAAAACAGCCAGAGACCAGACGGTTATAGAAAATTATAAGGATGAACAGGTGCAGGAGCATTACGGGATTACGCCTGTCCAGATCATAGATCTGAAGGCACTTATGGGCGATCAGGCAGATAATATTCCGGGGGTCCCGGGCATAGGGGAGAAGACAGCGACCAAACTGATCGTGGAATATGGCTCCTTAGAAAATGCATATGCCCACGCAGATGAAATTTCCCAGAAACGTGCAAGAGAATCTTTGAAAGAAAATTATGAACTGGCAAAGCTTAGTAAAGAGCTTGCCACCATCAATACAGATTGTCCGGTGAAATTTGATCTGGAAAAATATAGAACCGGCGATATTTACAGCAAAGAAGCCTACGAGCTTTGCCGGAAACTGGATTTTAAAAATTTCCTGCTGAAATTTGATCCGGCCCAGGTAAATGAGAACAATATGGAGCAGGACTTCTTTACCTGTAATGATTTTGGCGGTTGTGAAGCGCTTTTTAAAAAAGCGGGACAGACAGAAGCTGTTGGAATTTCCCTTCTGTGGGATAAAGAAGGCGTCTACGGAGCTGGTATGGCTTTAAGCGATGATGAGATCTACTATATTCCTGTGGAAGGAATGATAACTGCCGGATATCTGGGAGATAAGATCGGCCATCTGGGCGAAAAGACCACCGTATGTGCCATGGATATAAAAGCGTTGCTGAAACGTGCCAGCTTAAATAGGAACGCGGCCATTTTTGACTGTGGGATTGCGGCATATCTCCTGAATCCGCTGAAAAGCACTTACACATATGACGAGCTTGCGAAGGATTATCTGGATGGAAAGCTTCTTCCGGCCAGGGAAGAGCTCCTGGGGAAAACATCCCTGAAAAATGCCTGGGAAGAGGGCAGGGTGGAACTGGAACATCTGGGATGCTATATGGCATATACCGCTCTTTCGGTGAAGAAACCACTGGAAGAAAAGCTTCATGAGCAGGATATGTGGAAGGTATATAAAGAAATCGAACTTCCCCTTGTGTTTACACTGGATTCCATGGAAAAATATGGGATTAAAGTGCAAGGGGACGAGCTGAAAAATTACGGGGACAGGCTGACTGGCCGTATCCAGGAACTGGAGAAGCAGATCTGGCAGCAGGCAGGGGAAGAATTCAATATTAATTCTCCCAAACAGTTAGGCGTGATCCTTTTTGAAAAAATGGGAATCCCAGGTGGGAAAAAGACGAAGACAGGATATTCCACATCTGCTGATATCCTGGAAAAGCTGGCAGCGGAGAATCCTATCGTAACGGATATTCTGGAATACCGTCAGCTGACGAAACTGAAATCCACTTATGCAGATGGTCTTGGGGCTGTGATCGAGGCAGATGGAAGGATCCATTCCACATTTAACCAGACAATCACTGCTACCGGGCGGATCAGCAGTACAGAGCCAAATCTTCAGAATATACCGGTCCGTATGGAACTGGGAAGACTGATCCGTAAAGTGTTTGTACCGGAAGAGGGTTTCGTATTTCTGGATGCGGATTATTCCCAGATCGAGCTTCGTGTATTGGCCCATATGTCCGGAGATGAGAAGCTGATCGAGGCTTATAAGGAGGCCGAGGATATCCACAGACTGACTGCATCACAGGTTTTCCATATTCCATTGGATGAGGTCACACCGCTGCAGAGAAGGAATGCGAAGGCAGTAAACTTTGGGATTGTCTATGGAATCAGCTCCTTTGGTCTTAGCCAGGATCTTAGCATTACCAGAAAAGAAGCAGCGGCTTATATCCAGAATTACTTTGAGACTTATCCAAGCATCAAAGGTTTCCTGGATGGGCTTGTGGAGCAGGGAAAAGAAAAAGGCTATGTATCTACCATGTTTGGCAGAAGAAGACCGGTTCCGGAACTGAAATCCAGCAATTTTATGCAGAGATCCTTTGGAGAGCGTGTGGCAATGAATTCACCGATTCAGGGAACCGCAGCAGATATTATCAAAATTGCTATGAACCGTGTATACAAGCGGCTACAGGAAGAAAATCTAAAGTCCAGACTGGTGCTCCAGGTTCACGATGAGCTGTTGATCGAGACCTGGAAAGAGGAAATTCCCCAGGTTTCCAGAATCCTGGAAGAGGAAATGAAAGGAGCCGCTGATCTGGCAGTAGAACTGGAAGTAGATATGCACCAGGGAAATAACTGGTATGAAGCAAAGTGATGCAGACTAGAGGCACATACAATGAAGATAATAGGAATTACAGGAGGAGTAGGCGCTGGGAAAAGCACGGTGCTTGCTTACCTTGAGGAAAAATACAATGCTTTTGTGATACAGGCGGATGAGGTGGGACATATTGTAATGGAACCAGGACAGGAATGTTATGAGCAGGTGATCCGTCTGTTTGGAAAAGATGTGATAAAAAAGGATAAAACTATTGACCGGAAGAGGGTTTCGGATGTAGTATTTGGACAACCGGATTTATTAGAACGATTAAACCGAATCATACATCCGGCGGTAAAACGGTATATTTTGAGAAGCCTGGAAGAGCAAAAAGAGGAAAAAAGAGAGCTTTGCGTTGTAGAAGCCGCTCTTTTTCTGGAGGAGCATTACCAGGAATTTTGTGATGATGTATGGTATATTCATACAGATGAAGAAATCCGCATCCGGCGGCTTATGGAAAACCGTGGGTACACAAGGGGAAAATCCCTTGGAATCATTGGAAACCAGGCCAGCGAAGCGTATTTTCGTGCCAACACAGATTATACGATAGAAAATAACGGTGATCTGGAAAAAACGTGGAAACAGATCGATGAAGGAGTAAGAAGGAATGAGACTTTGTAGTATTGCCAGCGGAAGCAGCGGGAACTGTATTTATGTGGGATCAGAAGAAACACATGTTCTGGTAGATGCAGGAATCAGCGGCAAACGGATCGAGCAGGGACTGAACCAGCTGGAGCTTACTGGCAGGGACATAGATGCTATTCTGGTTACCCATGAACACTCTGACCATATCAGCGGGCTTGGTGTGATGGCGCGCAGATACCACATTCCGGTTTATACCACAGGAGGAACTGCAGATGCGATCAGCAGAATGAAAAATATGCAGAACCTTCCGGAAGATACATTCCACGAAATTGTGGAAGACCAGGATTTTCACATTAAGGATCTGACTATACATCCTTTTTCCATTCCCCATGATGCGGCGCAGCCGGTAGGATACCGGGTGGAATGCCAGGATAAGGCAGTTGGCATTGCTACAGACCTTGGGAAATATAACGATTACATAGTAGAGAATTTACAGAATCTGGATGCCCTTTTGCTGGAATCCAACCATGACATCCGTATGCTTCAGGTGGGAAGCTATCCATATTACCTGAAACAGCGTATTCTGGGAGACAGGGGGCATCTTTCCAATGAAAACGCAGGAAGGCTGCTCTGCAGGCTTTTGCATGATGATATGAAGGCAATTTTTCTCGGCCATTTAAGCAAGGAAAATAACTACGAGGCGCTTGCCTATGAGACGGTCTGCTCAGAGGTAACCCTTGGAGATAATCCATATAAATCCAAAGATTTCAAGATACAGGTTGCGAAACGGGATAGTATTTCAGAGGTGGTTGCACTGTAACGGTACAGTGCTTGCGCCATTTTGGGATATGTCTGGTTTTTACATACAGGTCATGGGAAAGAGAAGAACAGTCAAATTTCCCGGGACAGTCAAATAAGGGCGTCGGCCCCAAATACAGGAGGAGTATCATGAAAAAAACAATCATCACAGTAGTAGGAAACGACACAGTTGGTATCATTGCAAAAGTATGTACGTATCTTGCCCAGAACCAGGTGAATATTCTGGACATTTCCCAGACTATTGTACAGGGGTATTTTAACATGATGATGGTAGCAGATACCAGCGCTTCAGACAAGGAAATTGCAACTCTTTCAAAAGAACTGGCTGCTCTGGGGGATGAGATCGGCGTAGTGATCCATTGCCAGCACGAGGATATTTTCAACGTAATGCACCGTATATAATGCTTGGGACGGAAGGCTTTTGGACCCTGACATTATATAATCTTATCTGGAGAAAGGAACACGAAACGCTATGATTAATATGTTTGAGGTAAATGAGACCAATAAAATGATCGAGCAGGAGAACCTTGATGTGCGTACCATCACTCTTGGAATCAGCCTGCTTGATTGTATTGACAGTGATCTTGCTATATTAAATGAAAAATTTTTTAACAAAATTACCACTTATGCCAAAGATCTGGTGGCAACTGGCGAAAAAATTTCTGCACAGTATGGAATTCCTATTGTGAACAAAAGAATCTCAGTTACGCCCATCGGTCTGGTCGGCGGCGCTGCGTGCAGGACAACGGAGGATTTTGTGACGATCGCAAAGACACTTGATAAGGCAGCAAAACAGGTGGGAGTAAATTTTATAGGTGGATATACAGCTCTTGTAAGTAAGGGAATGACGCCTGCTGAGGAACTCCTGATCCGTTCTATTCCACAGGCTCTTGCAAGCACAGAGCGCGTGTGTAGCTCTGTAAATGTTGGTTCCACAAAGACCGGAATCAATATGGATGCTGTAAAGCTTATGGGAGAAGTAATCAAGGAAACTGCCGAATACACAAAGGAAGCTGATTCACTTGGCTGTGCCAAGCTGGTAGTATTCTGTAATGCGCCTGATGATAACCCATTTATGGCAGGAGCTTTCCACGGAGTGACAGAAGCCGATGCCATCATAAATGTAGGAGTAAGCGGCCCGGGAGTAGTAAAGACTGCTCTGGAGAAGGTAAGAGGAGAGAACTTCGAAGTTCTCTGCGAGACTATAAAGAAAACTTATTTACCGATGACCGTAGTTCCCGACCGGTCGAAGTTGACAGTGGCGATGTCGGATGGATAGTTGGGGATGAAGAAATAGCCATAGACCGAAGGCATCACGCCCAAGAGCACCCAACCGTCGATGCCGAGAGAA
>JAQXQS010000079.1 GCA_029101305.1 Clostridia bacterium
CGATGCAAACAACGGTGAGACACCAAACCAGTTCGCAGCAGATGCATATGACGTACTTTACGCTATGAAAGCAGCAGCAGATGACGCTGGTATCACACCGGATATGTCCAATGAGGACATCAGCGCAGCAATGTCCGCTTCTATGCTGAACATCACTCTTGATGGTCTTACAGGAGAAGCAAAATGGACAGAGGACGGCGAGTGCGATAAAGCTCCGAAAGCTTATGTGATCAAAGATGGCGTTTACGCTTCTATGGAGTAATCTTATAAGAATATAGGTAATTGTTCAGAACGAGGTGTTTTAGAGGTTAGCCTTGAACAGTTACGAATATAGGACAATATGCCGGGATAGCGGCAAGGTCTTAACCATTTCCCTGATTGCGCAGGGGATGGCCGTTAGCAAAGGGGAGACGGTTACCTGTGGGTCCGTCTCCTTCTTTGCAACTATAGAAATAATCGCTGTTCCCAGTATGGACAGCAAGCAATTACAAGATAACTGGAGCGTGTCTGAAAATTTACTTCCGCTTTTTCTGATTTAAAACAGTTATGAACCTGAACCTGCAAGCTGCATTTGTTTTTGTCAATTTTGCAGCGAAAAAGGCGGGAATGAATTTTCAAACACGCTCATGGAAAAAGAGAAATCCAGTTAAGAGGTGCATTATGAGTTTTATATCCTATTTAAAAGATGGTATCAGCCTGGGCAGTATCTATGCGATCATCGCCCTTGGCTATACAATGGTATATGGTATTGCTAAAATGCTGAACTTTGCACATGGTGATGTTATCATGGTTGGAGCATTTGTAATCCTTACCGCAGTTACCAAAGCAAATATGTCCCCAATCCTGGCAATCATACTCTCCGTTGTGATCTGTACAGTTGCTGGTGTTGTGATCGAAGCGGTTGCTTACAGACCTCTTCGTAAAGCTTCTTCGAATCTGGCAGTTCTGATTACGGCCATTGGTGTCAGTTACCTTTTACAGAACCTGGCACTTCTGATCTTCGGTGCTGACGCAAAGAGCTTCGTGCCGGTTATCAATGTTCCATCCCTGGAACTGTTTGGCGGTCAGCTTACGATCAAAGGAGTTACCATTGTGACGATCCTTGCCTGTGTTATCATCATGGTCGGACTTCAGCTGTTTGTTAAGAAAACCAAACCGGGACGTGCCATGCAGGCTGTTTCTGAGGACCGTGACGCTGCACAGCTAATGGGTGTCAATGTAAATGCAACCATTTCCCTTACCTTCGCAATCGGTTCCGGACTTGCTGCAATTGCAGGACTTCTTCTTTGCTCTGCTTATCCTACCCTGACTCCTTATACAGGTGCCATGCCTGGTATTAAGGCATTCGTAGCTGCAGTATTTGGTGGTATCGGCTCTATTCCAGGAGCGATGGTAGGTGGAATTCTTCTGGGGATCATTGAAATTTTCAGTAAGGCATATATTTCTTCCCAGGTTGCAGATGCTATCGTATTTGCAGTCCTGATTGTCGTGCTGCTTGTAAAACCATCTGGATTGTTCGGCAAGAACATTCAGGAGAAAGTATGAGGTGGCCGATATGAAAAAGAATATGAACAAAACAACAAAGAACAACTTTATTACTTATGCGATGGTGATCGCGATTTTTGTAGTAGTGCAGGCGCTTTCCTCAACTGGAAACCTGTCCAGACTGCTTACCGGCCTTCTGGTACCAATCTGTGTATATACGATTGCCTCTCTTTCCCTGAACCTTGTAGTTGGTTATTCAGGAGAGCTGAGTCTTGGACATGCAGGCTTCATGTGTGTTGGAGCTTATTCCAGTGCTCTGTTTTCCCATGTTACCAGTGATATACTTCCTTCTGTGCCAAGACTGATCCTGGCATTTGTAGTAGGAGCTGCTGTTGCAGCTGTCTTTGGTGTGCTCATTGGTATTCCGGTACTGAGACTTCGCGGCGACTACCTGGCTATCGTAACTCTGGCATTTGGAGAGATCATCAAGAACCTGATCAACATCCTGTATGTGGGTGTAGATGACAAAGGTCTCCACGTTGCAACAAGTGCTGCCAATCTTCATCTGGATCCAGGCGGAAAGCAGATCATTAAAGGTGCTCTTGGTGTTGCGGGAACTGCAACATTGTATAAAGATATTAAAGATTACTTTTTCCTGATCGGTGTAGTTCTGATCCTTATT
The DNA here is from genome assembly GCA_029101305.1 of Clostridia bacterium. Classification (GTDB taxonomy): domain Bacteria; phylum Bacillota; class Clostridia; order Lachnospirales; family Lachnospiraceae; genus Blautia_A. The sequence goes on from JAQXQS010000079.1 coordinate 2,168, forward strand.
GTACTGTTTATTATCCAGAATCTGGTAAACTCCAGAAGTGGCCGTGCGATCACTTCTACCCGTGACAACCGGATCGCTGCTGAATCCATCGGTATCAATGTAACAAAGAATAAACTGCTTGCATTTACAATCTCTGCAGCAATCGCAGGTGTGGCAGGTGTGCTTTATGCCCATAACCTTTCCATGCTGAAGGTGTCCATTTTCGATTACAATATGTCCATTACCATTCTGGTCTATGTAATCCTTGGCGGTATGGGAAATCTTCGCGGAAGCATTCTTGCAACAATCGTGCTTTACGCACTTCCTGAGCTGCTTCGTGGCTTCTCCACATACCGTATGCTGATCTATGCGATAGTTATGATCGCAATGATGCTTTTCAACTGGGCTCCGGCAGCAAGAGATTTCAGAAGCCGTATTGCTGAAAAAATCAAAGGTCATGGCAAAGAAAAGGAGGCGGCTTAATTATGGCAATGTTAGAGGTAAATAATCTTTCTATCCAGTTTGGCGGTCTTCACGCTGTAGATAATTTTCATTTGAAAATCGAAAAAGGTGAGCTGTACGGACTGATCGGACCGAATGGTGCCGGTAAAACAACCGTATTCAACCTTCTCACAGGTGTCTATAAACCTACAGAGGGAATTATCAGGCTGGATGGGCAGGATATTACAGGCAAAAGTATTATAGACATCAATAAAGCAGGAATTGCACGAACATTCCAGAATATTCGTTTGTTTAAAGACATGACGGTGCTGGATAATGTTAAGGCAGGTCTGCATAACCATTATAAATATTCCACTCTTACCGGAATCTTAAGACTTCCGAAATATTTTAAAGTGGAAAAAGAGATGAATGAGCGTGCAGCCGAGATCCTGAAAGTATTTAATCTTGATCAGGAAGCAAATCTTCTTGCAGGCAATCTTCCTTATGGTAAACAGCGTAAACTGGAAATTGCCAGAGCTCGTGCCACAGATCCGAAGCTCCTTCTTCTGGATGAGCCGGCAGCCGGCATGAACCCTAATGAGACACAGGAATTGATGGATACCATCCGCTTTGTAAGAGACCATTTTAACATGACGATCCTGCTGATCGAGCATGATATGAAGCTGGTTGGTGGTATTTGTGAGGAATTGACTGTATTGAATTTTGGACAGGTTCTCTGTCAGGGCGAGACAGCCAAGGTTCTTAAAGACCCGGCCGTTGTTACTGCATATCTGGGCGAATAAGGAGGAAATTAGAAATGGCAATGTTGGAAGTAAAAGATTTACACGTATATTACGGTGTGATCCAGGCTTTAAAAGGAATCTCCTTTGAGGTAAACCAGGGCGAGGTTATTGCTCTGATCGGCGCCAACGGTGCAGGAAAAACCACTACGCTGCAGACTCTTACAGGACTTCTTTCTGCAAAAGAGGGCTCTGTTGTATTCGAAGGAAAAAATATTACCAAGGTTCCGGCACATAAGATCGTTGAGATGGGAATTGCGCATGTTCCGGAGGGACGTCGTGTTTTCGCAGATCTGAGCGTATATGAAAACCTGATCATGGGAGCCTATACAAGGAAGGATAAGGCTGAGATTCAGGAAAGCCTTGCAGGAGTATATAAGAGATTCCCGCGTCTGGAAGAACGTAAGGGGCAGCGTGCCGGTACACTTTCCGGTGGAGAGCAGCAGATGCTTGCCATGGGACGTGCCCTTATGAGTAAACCGAGACTGATCGTGATGGATGAGCCATCTATGGGTCTTTCTCCGATCTTTGTAAATGAAATTTTCGATATTATCCGTGTGGTAAGTGAGAGTGGTACTACCGTACTTCTGGTAGAGCAGAATGCGAAGAAAGCACTTTCCATTGCAGACCGCGCTTATGTGCTTGAAACAGGTAAGATCACAATGAGCGGCAAAGCCAGTGATCTGCTTAATGATGAGGCTGTACAGAAGGCTTATCTGGGAGAATAATCTGGTCAGAGACGTTCAACCTGCTGTTTACAGAGGAAAACAACAATGAGTTTGGAAGCTGACCAGTGTAATAAGGAGGAGAGATATGGATAATTTCGTAATTACAATTGCAAGACAATACGGAAGCGGTGGACGTACCGTGGGTGAAATGCTTGCGAAAAAATTAGGAATTGGATATTACGACAAGGATATTATCCGCATGGCGTCAGAGGAAAGTGGAATCCATGAAACTCTTTTTGGAAGAGTTGACGAGTATTCCAGTGTCAAGAAGCCGCTTTTTGGAAAAAATGGTATTTATAATGGGGAGCTGATTCCGCCTCAGAGCAAGGATTTTACCTCAGATGAGAATCTGTTTAATTACCAGGCTAAGATCATCCGTCAGTTGGCTGAGAAGGAATCCTGCGTGATCATTGGAAGATGTTCCAACTATATTTTGAAGGATTATCCAAATGTACTTCGCGTATTTATTCATGCTAACTGGGATTTCAGAATGGAGAAAGTAGCAGAAAAGCTGAGTATGAGCACAAAGGAAATTGAGAAATTTCTTCAGAAGGATGACAAGCGTAAAGATGAGTACTGCCGCAGATTTACAGGACAGGAGTGGAAAGACGCCACCCAGTATGATCTGTGCCTGGATAGCAGTAAGCTTGGATATGATAAATGTATTGAAGAGATTGAGTATCAGCTGAATATGCTAAAAAAATAACCGACTGTTTGGAGGAAAACATTTCTCAAACATGTTCAGAATTAATGGCTAAATAAAATGAGCATTGGTGATTTCATGTGAGATCATCAGTGCTTTTTTTTATGGCAGAGACATATATTATCTGGAAGGACAGATGTCAGGTGGCGAGGATATGAAAGAGAAAATAAGACATCTGGTTATTGGGGCGGAAGTTCTTGTTCTTATAGGATTGTGTATATCTCTTGTGAAGAATGGAAATGCGCAGAGGGTGACAGTGCAAAGTCAGATAGAAGAGAAGACTGATAAAATAAGTAATACATCAGATTATGAAAAGGACAATAAGAAGATTATAGATATTAAAGGAATAGGAATGAAAGATATAGAGGGAAAAGAAAATGAAGAGGAGGACCTTGAAGAAATAAATTGTAAAGAGAACAACTTCAAAGAGAAAAAACGAGTAGCGCTGACCTTTGATGATGGTCCTAGCAGTAAATATACGCCACAGCTTCTGGAAGGGCTGAGAGAACGCGGTGTCCACGCCACTTTTTTCCTTATGGGAAAGAATATTGAAGGAAACGAAGAACTGGTGAAGCAGATACAGGAAGAGGGGCATCTGATCGGAAATCACACATACAATCATGTGGAATTGGACAAAATCCCAAAGGAAAAAGCACTGGAAGAAATTGAAGCTGCCAATCAGGAGATTTACGAAATAACAGGTGTGTACCCTCAGTGGCTTCGACCGCCTTATGGAGCATGGGTGAAAAACCTGGATTTTTGCGTGGAGATGTTCCCGGTTTTGTGGGACGTGGACACATTGGACTGGAAAAGCAAGAATGTGGAATCTATTTTGAAAATCGCAAAAGCAGAAGTGAAAGATGGGGCTGTGATTTTGATGCATGATGCTTATCAGAGCTCTGTGGAGGCGGCACTTCAGATCGTGGATCTGCTGACTGCAAAGGGGTACGAATTTGTGACAGTGGATGAACTGATACTGCCGTGAAGGCAATATAGTTACTGTTTACTCCGTTCACAGCAACACGCTTCGCGATGCACAGAAATCATGCATTCGCATGATTTCGCGCCGCAACTCTCGGGTTTTCTGTGACCTTTGGTCACAAAAAACACCTCGCGGAATGCTACCAGTGAACAGTAATGCAATATACATATTAACTTGCTTAATCCGGCCAGATGGATTATAATTAGAACAAATGTACGGCAGACAACTTTCACAGTAATGTACCGTGATTTATAATCAGAAATTGGAGAATATTACATGGATCTGTTTGAATATGCGAAATCGAAAACAATGGAAAATGAATCCCCACTTGCATCCCGGCTTCGCCCTACCAGGCTGGAAGAGGTGGTAGGACAGCAGCATATAGTTGGAAAGGATAAATTGCTTTACAGGGCGATCAAGGCAGATAAACTGACCTCTGTTATTTTTTATGGTCCTCCTGGAACTGGTAAGACTACTCTTGCCAAGGTGATCGCTAATACCACAAGTGCTGATTTTACCCAGATTAATGCCACCGTAGCAGGTAAGAAGGATATGGAGGAAGTGGTTAAGCAGGCTCAGAACGCCCTTGGCATGTATGGGAAAAAGACCATCCTGTTTATTGATGAGATTCACCGTTTTAACAAAGGCCAGCAGGACTATCTGCTGCCATTTGTGGAGGATGGCACGATCATACTTATTGGAGCGACTACAGAGAACCCATATTTTGAGGTAAATGGAGCGCTTCTTTCCCGCTCTATTGTGTTTGAATTGAAGGCACTGGAGATTCCGGAAATCAAAGAACTGATCCTGCGGGCAGTAAATGATAAGGAAAAAGGCATGGGAAGCTATAACGCAGTTCTGGACGAGGATGCACTGGAGTTTCTTGCAGATATGGCAGGAGGAGATGCGAGAAGCGCCTTAAATGCCATAGAACTGGGCATTCTTACCACACCCAGAGATTCTGATGGCAAGATCCATATTACCCTGGATGTGGCATCTGAGTGCATTCAGAAGCGTGTTGTGCGTTACGATAAGAATGGAGATAACCATTACGATATCATTTCTGCATTTATTAAGAGCATGCGCGGTTCTGACCCGGATGCTGCCGTCTATTACCTGGCGAAAATGTTATATGCAGGGGAAGATGTGAAATTCATTGCCAGACGTATTATGATCCTTGCTTCTGAGGACATTGGAAATGCAGATCCTCAGGCGCTGATGGTGGCTGCCGCCGCGGCACAGGCTGTAGAGCGGGTGGGTATGCCGGAATCCCAGATCATTCTTTCCCAGGCTGCTACTTATATGGCATGTGCCCCTAAGAGCAATGCAGCAGTAAATGCCATTTTTGCAGCTATGGACAGTGTAAAAAGGACAAAGACAACGGTTCCGGTCCATCTTCAGGATGCGCACTATGGAGGTCATGAGAAACTGGGGCATGGAATCGGTTATAAGTATGCCCATGATTATCCCAATCATTATGTGAAGCAGCAATATCTGCCGGATGAAATCCAGGGAGAGAAATTTTATGAGCTGTCTGATATGGGATATGAGAAGAAATTGAAAGAATATATGGAGTTTATGCAAAAATAATGGAGAGGCTTATAAAAGCCCCTCCATTATTTTTGCATAAATTTCTTCGTATTTCTTCGGCCATTGCTTACACATCGCTTTCGCTGCGGAAAGGGATGGTGCAGAAAGGGAGAGATCAATCACAGATGCGCCTTTCTGTAAAAGCTGAAGATGAACCACATATTCGCCCTGATTGTTGATGTAATAGTCGGCTGGTGCTTTCACCTGATTCTTTGTAGAGGCCCCTCTTTTGGCAAGGTATTGCAGAACCTCTGAACGGATATCCTGGGAGATATCATTTTCAAAATAGGTGAGTGTATTTCTGCCATCCTCGGTAAGATAATAATAGGAAGTATTGGAAATGGTACGCTTCTCAATTAATTCTGTTTCCTCAAGCTCGGAAAGAGCCTGCTGCAAATGGAAATAATTGGTGTATTCACGATCCAGGATAAATTCGGAAATCTCTGAATTGGTGATGGGAGAAGATGAATTGCGAAGCATATATAGGATGATCAGTTTGTAAACAGTAAATGGTGTAGACATTTTCCAGCCTCCTTTCTGGTGAAATTAAATGAGTGCTTTGCCTTGAAAACTCTGGCGCTCTTTCAGTCTGTGGTGAAGAAGATTCAGAACTTCTCTTTTTCTGCTGGCCCATAAAGGGGCGATAAGCAGCTCTTTGGGGCCATCGCCTGTGACCCGGTGAATTACGATAGAAGGGTTCAGATGCTCCAGGCAGTTGACAACAAGATCAATATATTCATCCCGTTCCAGAACCCTAAATTTCCCGGCGAGGTAATCATATGCAAGATCTGTGCCTTTAAGGACATGGAGTAGCTGCAGCTTGATTCCCTGAATATCCTGGTGATTTAGGTAATCCATAGTAGCCAGTATATCATCTGTGTTCTCTCCTGGAAGCCCAAGAATGGTATGAACTACGACTTCAATGCCTGCCCTGCGTAGTTTCTTAAGGGAATCTTCAAAGCAGGTAAGGGGATATCCTCTCCGGATGTAAGCAGCAGTGGATTCGTGGATGGTCTGCAGTCCAAGTTCAATCCAGACAGGCTTTTGTTTATTTAACCGTGAGAGAAGTTCTACCACATCATCTCCCAGACAATCGGGCCTTGTGCCAATGGAAAGAGCTACGATAGACGGGTGGGAGACAGCCTCCTGGAAAATTTTTTCCAGATAAGGAACAGGGGCATAAGTATTGGT
>JAQXQS010000080.1 GCA_029101305.1 Clostridia bacterium
GATGCGTGTAGCTGCTGAGAACGGCGCTACAGCTGGTAAGACAGATCTTGCTAAACGTGCAAAAGCAGCTAATCTGGACGCTATTCATGACACTGTTCATGAGATGGCTCGCGACGAGGCTAGACACGGAAAAGCATTCGCAGGTCTGCTTAAGAGATACTTTGGCTAATCCGAAAACCCGCATAAAATAAGGATTTTTACGAGAGGGAATCACGAAAGTGGTTCCCTCTTTTTAACGCATTTTTCATTGAAAAGGAGTACAAAAAGTGTACACACCTCTATTTTCATCCCTACTATTAAAACAAAGTATACTTCACAAAAGTGTACATTTTACGTTTCCACAAGCAGCCCGGCTGCATCATAGTTCATTCAATTTTTCCCGCAAAGCCTCAATTCCTTTTTCGGACACTGCAATATAATACCGCTGCGTTACCTGAATATTGCTATGCCCCATTTGATTGCACAACAGATACTGTGGCGTATTCTGTTCCACCATCCTTGTCCCGTAAGTATGGCGAAGATAATGATACTTAAACCCAATGCCAAGCCTGGCTTTTATCTCCCGGGATGGATACTTAAACGAATTTACGGTCTGTATGGTTCCATCGTAAAGACAATTCACCAATTCTGTTGAAAAAATTTTCTTACCATCTAAATCTTCTATGATCCGTCGCTTCTGCTCCCGTACTTTTGCCAGTTGCTTTGCATCCAAAGCTCTCTGGTTCTTCAGCCTTTGGAGATATTCTTTTAGAAACTCACATAAGTAAATTGTTCTTTTAGCATTTCTCGTTTTTGGCGGAACTAATTTTACCAGCCCCTCCTGATATTGCATTTGCCGGTCAATAAAAATAGTTCCTTTTTCCAGATTTACATGATCCCATTTTAGTCCATAGCATTCATTAATACGCAACCCGCAGTAACGTCCCAGAAGATAAGCCGTTTCCGTATTTTTTCCTTTAAAATAAGCATCAAACACTTCCAGCTGTTCATTGGAAAAGGCCACAATTGCCCTTTCATCATCACATTTCCGTTTTGGCATGGATATCTTAGTGTCTTTGTTAGTACAAAGGCGGTTATAATCGTCAATGGAAAGATAGCAGCGTGAATACGCCTGTCCAAAGATTAAATAGAACATTTTCAAAAAACTTTCTGTATACTGATAGGAATATTCATTTTCATAGTACAACTGTGCAAGGTAATCATTTACCTCTGCAGAACTGATCTCGTCTACGAAGCGTTTTCCAAATTTTTTCTTTAAATGATTTTTCCACAGGGAATCTTGTTTCCGGATAGTGCTGTAAGCCTTGTCTTTTCTTCCATTTCTGCTGTATTCCTCATAAACTTCCCGAACCAGTCTCCTGGCTGGCATGGGTTTTCGAACCCGCTCTGTCCAGGCTTTTATAATCGCCCTCTCTCTGGCTTTTATTGCCGCGCCTTTAGAGCGCAGTTTGCCTCCATATTCGTCCGTAGTTTTCCGCCGGCTGATTTCCTGCCCATCAACTTTAATTTTAAAGCGATACGCCCAAGCCCCATTATCCATCTGAAAAACTCCCACATCCTTTTGTTTACCCATGTTTTTTCCTCCAGTTTTATAAAATATGGTGTTTCATGGATCATACTACACCTGAAATGCCTCGATCCAACAGAATTTTTGAGCAAGCAGAATTATCAAAAATAAAAAAAGCGTTTACTTTATTCACAACATGTCGTAATCAACCAACATGTTATTTTAAAGAAAACGCTCTTTTATTCCACCTGTTTTATTTCCAGTTTATCCATGACCTTTTGATAAACTTCCAAATCCTTTACCTCTTGTAAATAGCTGGATGTGACCACTCAAAAAGTCCGTCATAATATTTTCCTTCATATATGAAAGAAGTGTAGCAAACTTTATCTACAGTAATCATATATATTTCATTTCCATTTCTTAAGTAAGCCCCGTGTTGATTCATTCCTTCTGAACCATCATAAGCGACGCTGGTATATTCCCACGTAAGATCTTTATGAAAAGTCAAAACTCCAGAAGCCTGACTATCTGGTTTTCTCGAACTCCAGTTTAACTCTAAATCAAACGCATTTTCATCGGGAACAGTTCCTTCATACACATGGTCCTTAATTTTGACACAATAATCATCAACCAGCAGCAATTCGTTTATTCCATTCCAGTCAGTTATTTCAGAGCTGTCAAAAGTCAGCAGATGTGTTTCCGGGTCATATGTATAATTTACCGTAATAGTATCATCTTCCGTATCACTTATTCCCTCATCATAATACAAAATTGTTCCTTGTGTATCTGTTTCTGGTGTTATTTCAAAATAGTCACTTCCATCCTCTTTTGTACTATAGTAAACACCTGCAATTCCGATTTCTTCTATCTTCTTCTCTGCATCATCATGCGCATCACTAAAACCATTTCCATTTATGGAAAAATTATATTTAGAGCTGCCGATGTAGATAACTATTTTAACATCTGAACCATTCATTAAAGCATCAATAAGAGCTTTTGAATCTTCTCCCGTAAGCTTCAGATCACCATTTGGAGCTGAACTTTTTGGTGTACATTCGCCTGTTTTTTTATCAATTTTGTATTTAAATGCGATTTCATCACTATCCAAATAGCTTGCTTTTTTGTTCTCATATTCAAGCAATCTGAATGTCAATGATTCTTTTTGGGGTTCATAAAATACGACAACAGCCAGATCTTCCCCCGAAGTAGCAGTATTCTCAAACGTTCCCTGACAAATGGATGCACAAAATATCTTTCCTGTAGAATCGCCAAAGTCATCTACATATTCATTCTCATACCAGTCACCAAATGTGGTAACTCCATCCCCATTTTCAATCTGGGAAATAGAATCATCCTCCGCAAAAACATTTACTTGTGAAAAACAAAAACCTACTGAACATAATAAAATTGCCAATAAAACCTTTTTCTTCATCTTGTTTTCCTCCTACGCTTCTTCTTTATATTGTGCGAACCATAGTCCCTCCCAGCACAACTTGTCTTAGACATTTTCTCAGTCTATCCTCTGGAAATTTTATTCTGCAAATCCAAAATCTTCCAATGTCAGTCCGCAATCCGTAGTAGACAGATAATCTGCCAATGCATCCAGCAACGCGGCATTATGGGTATTCCAGTACTCAACAACAGTTTCTGTTGCATCTTTCGGGTTTCCCTCCAGGTCGTAATACTGGTCCAGGTTAGTATCTTCCTTAAAGGTTGCCGGTTCAAATACCATTTTTGCACCGCCATCCATTTCTTCAGAACCAGTCTGACTATAAAACTGTACACTTGATTCGGCTTCATACAAAAAGATAATAGAACTTTGTTTTTTATCATCCTGATCGTAATAATAATCTTCATATATTGTGACATATGGAACACCGCTTTCTTCTGTTGCAGCAATATTAATCACATGATCAGCATCTTTGTAATATTCATGCTGATAGTAATTGTCCAGGACCTCCTCTTCATGATTTTTCATATATTCATAAAGTGTAGCTGCAGAAGCAGATAATTTATTTTTTGACACAACCTCGTTATAACCACACTCTTCGCATGCTTCAGCAAATCCATTACCGCTAATGGTAAAATTGTATTTAGAATTTCCAATATAAATAACACATTTAATATCCGTTCCGCTGCACAATGTATCTGCCAACCAGTTACCATCTTCATTTAACATGCCTAAATATAAATCCCCATTAGGCGCACTACCAAACAGATCAAAGGATTTTACCTCATCCCCGACTTTTGTTTTTAAAATGATTTCATCCTCTTCTGAAGATAAATAGGTAGCTGGTGAACTTCCATATTCCATAAGCCGGAAAGCCGAAACAAATTTCTGAGAAACTTTCTGAACAAAAAGAACTCCGCTTAATTTCGCTTTTGAAGTTGCCGTATTACTGAAATCACCTGTTATCGGTGTTTTTAACACTGGATTTTCTCCCTCGGCTTTATCTCCAAACTCATCTACTGCCTGATCGATCACCCATACCCCATGCAAAGTTCCTACATTAGAATCCTCTTCTGCATCGGAATCTGTCTCACTCTCTACAACTGCATCCGTATTCTCCTCCGCATAGGAAAGCGTTGGAAACATAAATGTACACCCCATTACCATCGTCAATGCCAGCATTCTTTTCTTCATCTTATATACCCCCTATTTTCTTAGAATAATACAACTTCGCCCCATGCCAAAAATCCGCAAAGACCTGTTAAATTATTGTAAAATAAATTCAGGGGTAAAACAATTAACTGGCTGCATAGTATAAACATTTTTTCGTTCATACTATACAGCCAGTCATTCACTCAAAACTCGCCTTCGTCGTATCCACCGGATGTTCCGCTTTATTATCAATGTCTGTATCATTTCCCGAGAATATACTTCCGGCAAAATCAAGGACTTCTGTTCCCGGCAGTTTCTCAATGCAGACAGCCGTTCCATTTCCGGTAAATGTATTGTTTAAATACTCTGGTGCTGTTCCGTAGGCAGTGCTGGTACAAAATTTCAAAGCAGTGGTATTATTGGTAAAATTACAGTCTGTGACATTGACCCAGGCACCATTCTGGGCAACCGCAGCCGTATCCCAGCCGTCAAAGCTGCAATAGGAAAGCAGAACCAGGCAGTACGCATTCAGTCCGATTCCGGAATCCCCCTGAAAATCAACGCCAGTTATTTCCGCATAATTTCCATTAAGCCCTTTCATGCTCACAGTTCCGGTAAAAGTTGTCACAGCCTCTCCTTCGGTACTTCCATAAATTCCCCACACATGATTTCCAAAAGTAATATCACCCTCATAAGTCACTGCCGGAAGATGGAGATATACCGGAGTCTCGCTTGGTACCTCTTCTTCAATTGATGCCAGCAGAGCATTCAGTTCCTCTGTGGTCTCCATAGGTGTATCTTCTGCGAAATAAGTAACTGCAGCCTGCTTCTCAATAGTAAGCCGGGTACTAAGGGAAATAGTATCCCCGTTTTTCATAGTCAGTGTCCACAAGATATCATTCGTTCCACTGTCGGCTGTATAGTAAATATCAGAAACATACGCTGCATCTGGAAAACTTTCATTGTGAACCGGTTCTATATATTCCACTTTCTGGGAATTTTCACCCGGTTTTGCATCAACCCGGCAGGATTCCACTTCTTCCGTAAATTCCTCCCATGCCAGTTCCCCGGTCTCCTGATTCAGAACATACAGCTGACAGGGCAGCGCACTGTCCATACCTTCCGACAGGGTGTCTGTACGCTCTCCCTGGGCATGTCCAGTCACACCATCTCCCTGGGAAAATGTCAGCAGCACTTTGTATGATCTGCCCTTATCCTCATAAGTGATCTGCGCGCCGCCTTCGTAGGTCTGCGGCCTGTGATGTATGGAAACCGCCACGCCAGCAGCAGCCAGCAGAACTAACGCCGCCACAGCCATCAGCGCTTTCTTTTTCCACCTTCTTGGTGCTTTCATTTCTGTTTTTTCATTCTGGATTGCCGTACAATGCGGACAAAAAGAAGCATTGTCCGGAAGGGACTGTCCACATTTCACACATTTTTTACTCATTCTCGTTCTCCTTTTTGCAGCTGCTATAACATATTTGGAGCTGGTTCTGGCAAATCCTCCATTCTTTCTTATTATTCAAAAAATCTATTTGATGGATACACCACTATTATTTTAAATCATGGTAACTATTCAAAACCAGCCTCTAAAGTGCTTTCCTAAACCTGTCCAATCTTCTACAGTATCTCCATCAGATGCCGGATATCTTTATACCGCTTGGAAGGACTCATCATTGTACACCGCTGCACAATCCGGCCCATTCTGCCGCCAGCCAGTTTCCTGGAAGGATGCTCCCCAGTCAACATAATATTAAGCAGAACTCCTAACGCATAAATGTCAGCCCGACCATCTGACTGGGAAAGTCCATACTGTTCCGGTGCCGCGAAACCAGTGGTTCCCAGGATCTGGGTATCCCCCTGGATTGCATTTTTATATATCCTGGAAGCATCAAAATCGATCAGTACTGCTTCCTTTCCTCTTATGATCACGTTATCCGGTTTTACATCTCTATGTATCACACCCATAGAATGCAACACCCAGAGCGCCATGCACAGCTGCCTTGTGATCTGTTTGGCCTCACCCGTTGTAAGAAAACCACCTTCCAGAATCTCTCCAAGCGTGTCACCCTGTACATATTCTTCCAATAAGGCTGTTCTGCCCTCCTTTTCTCCCACCTCCATGATCTGCGGAAGATTGGGGCAGGAAATCGTCAGAAGCTTCTGATAGACTTCGCTGCTTCCATAAAAATGCCGAAAAATAAAACGGGTACCGCTGTCTCTGTGACGTATAAGTGAGACCTCGCCCCGTTCACTTTTCTTTATCAGCCTGACCGTATCGTACTCCTCACGGACCGCTTTCAAAAGATTGTCATAAATATCCATTTTTCTCCATCCTATGCTCTGTGCATATTGTTTTTCAAGTCTGATTATAATATAATTTGTTTGATTGTGTATATGGATTATTGTAACTGATAAAATATAGAATGTAAAGAGTTGTTGTATACTGAAAATTTTCAGACGGCAATAAAGGCGCGTAATATGAAAAAGAAAAATACAGATGATCTGCGGCAGGAGCTTATGGATTCACCGGATCTGACCCAGTTTCTGACCCGGAACCAGGAGCACTTTGTCAATGAAAATATCTCCGATCTATTAAACCAGTTGTTTGAACGAAAAAATATCTCGAAAGCGGCTCTTGCCAAGCAGTCGGGCATGAGCGAGATCTATCTTCACCAGATTTTTGCCGGCCGCAGGAATCCTTCCAGGAATCGTCTGCTGTGTCTGTGTTTTGGATTAGATGCAACAGTTGAAGAGGCCCAGGAGTTGCTCCGGCTTTGTAAAATGGCCCAGCTCTATCCGAAGCTGAAGCGAGATGCCATTATTTATTATGGACTGCAGCACAAACTTGGATTGTATGAAATCAATGACCGGCTTTTTGATGCAGATGAAGAAACCCTGTTTTGACATCTTCATCCAGATGTGCTATGATACTCCCAGCAAAAAACAGGGGAATGAATGTCTCCCCGGAAGCAGAAACCTTTCCCGAATATATAGGAAACCAGTTTCTGCCCCGAACCGCTTATTAAGCTGATGACTTCTGTGATAACCATAATCGCAGGAGGCATCAGCTTTTCTGCGTAAAAAGGAGGATTTTATAACAATGTTAACATCACTTGCTTTTATTTTTCTCGTTGGACTCTCATTGGCAGCTCTCTGCCAGACAATCAAGCTGCCGCGCATTATTGGAATGCTGGTTACCGGTATTTTGTTAGGGCCTTATGTACTAAATGTGTTGGATTCCTCTATTCTGTCCATCTCCTCAGAGCTGCGGCAAATTGCACTTATCATTATCCTGCTGAAGGCAGGGCTCTCCCTGAACCTGGCTGATCTCAAAAAAGTAGGGCGTCCGGCCATTATGATGGCCTGTATTCCCGCAACTTTTGAAATCCTGGCTTACTTTTTACTGGCACCTTATTTCCTGGGAATTACCAGGCTGGAGGCAGCGGTTATGGGAGCGGTTATGGGGGCAGTCTCCCCTGCGGTAGTTGTTCCAAGAATGGTACAGTTGATGGATGAAAAATACGGTACTGCCAAAAGCATTCCGCAGATGATTCTGGCAGGGGCTTCCTGTGACGATATTTATGTGATCGTATTGTTTTCCACATTTTCTACCATGGCGCAGGGAGGAAATGCACACGTCCAGGATTTTATCAACATTCCGGTTTCTATTGTCCTGGGTATCGTACTTGGAAGTATTGCAGGTTATCTTCTGTCCCTGTTTTTTGAGACCGCTTATGCTCACAGTCATATGGTGCGAAACAGCATGAAGGTAATCGTTGTACTTGGTATTTCCTTTCTGCTGATATCCATCGAAACCTGGCTGAAGCCTGTTGTTTCCGTTTCAGGACTTCTGGCTGTGGTAAGCATGGCCTGCGTTTTGAAGTTAAAATGCACCCCGTCTGTTTCTGCACGCCTTTCCCAGAAATTCGGGAAACTATGGCTGGCTGCTGAAGTCCTGCTTTTTGTACTTGTAGGCGCTTCTGTGGATATCCGCTATACCTTAAAGGCCGGCCCTGCTGCCCTGGCAATGATCTTTGCAGCGCTTCTGATCCGTACCCTTGGCGTTTCTCTTTGCGTTACCGGAACTGACCTGACATGGCGGGAAAGACTGTTCTGTTCCATTGCCTACCTTCCGAAAGCAACCGTACAGGCTGCGATTGGGTCTGTTCCAATGGCTATGGGCCTTCCCTGCGGGCAGATCGTGCTTTCTGTTGCTGTACTGGGAATTCTGATCACAGCACCCCTTGGAGCAATCGGGATGGATTGCAGTTATAAGAAGCTGCTTTCCAGGGAAATCAATAAAAGCCAGACATTTTAAAATTTATCGTTTGAAAATTATTCCATAAAATTACAAAATCCGCTCTGGTCATTTACATTTCCAGCATATATAATGATGTCAAATGCATAAGACCGCTCACAGAACACTTTTTTGCGAAGAATTGCAAATTTATTTTCATATTTTACGGAGGCATTTCCCATGATAAATTTTGATTTTTACGCTCCAACCAGAATTCTTTTCGGTGCAGACCGGGAAAACGAGGCTGGGAAACAGGTTGCCGCATTTGGCGGGCATAAAGTTATGATCGTTTATGGAAAAAAAGGTGGACATGTGGAATCATCAGGACTGTTGGAACGTGTACATCAGAGCCTGAATGAAGCCGGACTTTCCTATATAGACTTTAGTGGCGTGGTTCCCAATCCCCGCCTTTCCCTGGTAAAAGAAGGGATCCGCATTGGCCGGGCCCAGGGAATTGATTTTCTTCTTCCAATCGGTGGCGGAAGCGTGATCGATACTGCCAAAGGAATTGGCTACGGAATCGCCAATGATTTTGAAATGGAAGATCTGCTTTACGGTCGTGTAAAAACAGATAAAAATCTGCCAATCGGTGTTATCCTTACAATTGCAGCTGCCGGTTCTGAGATGTCTTCCTCCATGGTTCTCACTATTGAAGACGGTATGATGAAGCGTTCCTATGGGCACGACTGCTCACGCCCTAAATTTGCTATTATGAACCCTAAGCTTACCTATAGCCTTCCCGCTTACCAGACTGCCAGCGGTGCTGCTGATATTATGATGCACACTATGGAGCGGTATTTTACTCCTACTGATACAGATACCGCCCTGACTGACCGCATTGCAGAGGGACTTATGGTATCCGTGCGGGATGCCGCGCAGATTGCAGTAAATGATCCGGAGAATTACGATGCCCGCGCTACTCTTATGTGGGCCGGAAGTCTTTCCCATAATGGGCTTACCGGGGCAGGACGGGTATCTGATTTTGCCACTCACAAGATCGAACATGAACTGGGCGGCATGTTTGATGTGGCTCATGGAGCCGGACTTGCAGCCGTCTGGGGAAGCTGGGCCAGATATGTATATAAGACGAATCCGGGCAGATTTGCACAGTTTGGAGAAAAAGTATTCGATATTCATATTCCAGAATCCGCAGATACAGTACCTTCCATAGAGACCGCTGCCCTCTTAGCCATCTCTGCCTGGGAAAACTGGTGTCATTCCATCCATATGCCAGCCTCCCTTACAGAGCTTGGCATCCACCCAACAGATGCTCAGATTGAAGAAATGGCGGAAAAATGCGTATACGGAAGGAATGGACATGTTGGGTTCTTCCAGGAATTGAATAAAGAAGATATTGCCTCGATTCTTCACGCGGCTATCTAATACAGGACATAAGGACATTTCAATTTTCCCGGACTCCTATTTTTATTGCATCCGTCTTCAATTCTGCCCGTGATGCCTTCTTCATGCAACCTTCATATATTTCCCGAAGCTGCGCACCTGTTTTTTTCAATGGCACGCTCCCTGGCAACCCGGTAGCCATTTTCTGTCAGATCCGCAGCTTCCTCTTTCAAGATTCTTTTTATCAAGGCCTGGAATTCATCGGTATTTCGTCCCTTATACACTTCTTTTCCATCCTGCAGCCAATCTGCATATACTGAAATATCCCGGAGCAAAATCGGGATTTTCATCGCCAACGCTTCCAGAACCACGATTCCCTCTGTTTCTTCATAAGATGGAAAAAGGAACAGATCACTGCCTGCATATGCCTCCCGGAGCATATCCGGCTCTGCATAGCCTGCAAATTTCAGATTCGGCAGCTTTATCTGCAATATCTTACGGATTCTTTTCGGCAGCATATGCCGGTTTGCTTCGCCGAACCAGATAAACTGATATTCTGGCATCCGTTTCGCCAATTCTACAAAGTCCAAAATTCCTTTCCGCTCAATCGTAAGTCCCACACACATGATAACTTTCTGTGTATCTTTGTATCCATACCTTCTGCGAAATGCCTTCTGGTCTAC
The DNA here is from genome assembly GCA_029101305.1 of Clostridia bacterium. GTDB lineage: Bacteria > Bacillota > Clostridia > Lachnospirales > Lachnospiraceae > Blautia_A. Next base: position 10,434 of record JAQXQS010000080.1, read on the forward strand.
ATAGGTTCTGTCATAATATGCAAGGTCAATCCCATTTGATACTACCCGAATCTCTTTTTTAATTCCATATGAAAGCAATAACTGTCTGGCATATTCAGATGGCGTTACCACAATTGTCCCCTGGCTATAACAATATTTGATCCATTTTCCGAAAAGGCCATCCAGCTGGTTTGCTCCAAGAAACGAATTACGGAAATCCTCCCTGGTTGAATGCGCATGATACACCACTGGGATGCCTAACCTTTTTGCCTTTTTCGCAGCCAGAAGAGATTGCGGGAATACTGTGTTGATGTGCACAACATCTGCGTTTTCCAGACAGTTTGCCAATCCGATGTGATTCTGTCTTGCCCCGATCTGCTGATGCCTGAGCGCACGCCCTACTCCACTTTTCTCCACCAGCTTTTGAACTCCTGAATATAAATATACCTCCATTTTTTCGCCTTCCTCATGCAAATATTCTTAAAATGCCTTGAAATACCTGATTCAATCCCAGACTGTATAACACGATTGCAAGTGGTTTTCCAAGCAAAATAATGGCGGTGAATCTCCGAAACGGAATCTGGCTGATACCAGCCAGATAGCAAAGAAAATCATCTGGCGCAACCGGTAAAAATATTAGTAATGCAAAAATCTTTTCGAACTGGTTTTCTTTGAGCAGATATTTGCTGTACTTCGCGAAAAATTTACCTCCCGTCATCCTGACCACAATTTCCTGTCCAAAATGTCTGGCTATCAGAAATGCCCAGACGGATCCCACGCAGATTCCAACATAATTAAAAATGAATCCTTTCACTGGTCCCCAGAATACAACGCCATACAGACAGCCCACCGCCCCTGGCAGAATCGGTATCACTACCTGAATTGCCTGGATCAGCATAAAAAACAGCGGTGCAAATACTCCACAGGAAGTTAAAAACAGGTTCATTTTTTCCTGATTTGTGAAAATTCCCATCTGCCATCCAAACACAGTCAGAATCAAAACGCAGACCGTACTGATCATGAATATTATTTTTTTATATTTATCCAGCCATTGGATGAGTTTCAGCATCCCTCTCATATCCTTCCATCCGCTTTTCCCGATACTGTTCTATTACATTCTGGTAGATACGTTCGATATTCGCACCGAATGCCTCTGACGATAATTTCTGCGCACTTTCCCGTATCTGAACTTCAGTGAAACCTTCCTGTGTATCAAACAGTTTCTGATATCCATCCAGAAATTCCTTTTCGTCTTCATATGCATATCCATTGACTCCATCCATCAGCAGCCCATTCAGGCAATCATCTTTGCGCACAAGCAATGGCTTTCCCGATGCAAGTGCCTCCACATAGGTAAGTCCTTGTGTCTCGCTTCTGGACGCCGATACAAAAACATCGCCAAGTGCGTAATAATTCTGAATCTGGCTCCACGGTTCTTCCCCTGTAAATGTCACATAGGACTTCAATCCCGATTCTTCCACGATCTGCTCCAGATTTGCCCGCTCTGGGCCATCACCCACCAGCAAGAGGCGGACATCTCTGTCTGTGTCAATCACCTTTTTTAAGAAATGTAGAATCTCTGCTATATTTTTTTCCTGAGATAATCGTCCGATGCAAAGAAGGATATGCTGTCCTGGTTTTATCCCATATTTTTCCTTTAGGGCATGAACCTCGTTCCAATCCGGCCTTCCGAACTTGCCTAACTGGATACCGGTTGGCTGTACAATAATTTCTTTGTTCACCCCATACCCACGGACAATCTTTTGCACCTTCTCGGTGGGAACGATCACGGTATCTGCCCGGTTCAGGCAAATCCGGCTCAATAACCGCACCACACCTTTCAGCCGCTCATTTCCCGGAATCCGCAGATAATGTGTGTAGTCCTCATAAAGTGTATGATAGGTGTGTACCAATGGTATATGGAATTTCTCTGCTGCCCTTCTCCCCATATGTCCTACCAGAAATTCCGTCTGCGTATGAATTACATTCAAATGAAGCGCCTTGATCTTCCGGTACCATTTCTTTGCAAAAGCACAGCTTACCCTGCGTTCCTTCAGCAATACAAATGGGATACTTGGCATCCGATAGACGTGTGGTTCTTTCTCCTTTTGCTTCGGGTTGCTGACAGTAAATACATACACATCATGCCCCAGAAGCTCCAATTCCTTTTTTAACTGGAACACAGAAGTTGCCACTCCATTTGTTTCCGGATAATATGTATCTGTAAATAAACCAATTCTCATACTGTTCACCTATGCCCTCTGCTTCCACAAGCTATATATCCTAGAGCGTGTTTGAAAAAGGCTTTCTGCAAAATATACCGCAAAGTAGGGTGTGCAGATTGCTGGAATGATTTTTCAAACAGGCTCTAGTTGTAAGAAACGCTTCTTTTCATTATTGTAACTACTCGAAGCTGATTTCTAAGGTATTTCCTATCTCATCTGTACAAATCATCTGCCAAATGCATTCGAATAGTCACTCATTTTCTATATACTACAAAATACTTCTTTCAAATCTAATGGAAAATTCTAAACAATTCCTAAATCCTCTGTTATATCGCAAAAAAAATCCCGACAGACAGATAAGAATTTTCCGTTACTGCACATCAGTTAAACAGTAACTATTCCCATCCGTCTGTCGGAATCGTATATAACACAGTTTTATTCTTCTTTCAAACCTACTGCTTCGCCGCCACAGCTTCCCCAAGTCTGTTATAAATCGTTTTCGCATCTAACAGATGCGGTACCCCTGTAGCATCTGCCGGAGCGCCCGCAGTCACCAGAATATATTCTCTGTCATAAATCTGGGCAAAGCTTGCCAGGCAGTGTCCTGCTTCGGACGTGTATCCCGTTTTTCCTCCCAGGATTTCACCTCCAGTAACCGTAGTATCCGACATATTTTTAAACATGGTGCTATAATAGGTAATTCCATCCGGGTGTACATTAGTCGCCGGAGTGGAATGAAAATGGCTCTCGATCACATCCCGGAATGTATCATTATGTAACGCGTATTTCAGCAGCAGTGCAATATCATAAGCCGTACTGTAATGCTCCGGGTCATGGAGTCCTGTACAGTCCATAAAATGGGACTCTTTCATCCCTATGGATTTCGCCTTCTGGTTCATCCTTTGCGCAAAAGCCTCCTCGGAACCAGATACCGCATCAGCCAATGCCAGACAACACTCTGCCCCAGACGGCAACATTGCCCCATAAACCAGATCCCGCACCCTCACACTTTCCCCTGGCCGGAATCCAGCCTGAGTCGCATCCTGTCCATCCAGTGCATAAAAAATATCATCGCTAAGTGTGATCTCACTGTCCAGATCCGAAAACGCTTCCAACGCCACAATCGCCGTCATAATCTTCGTCATGGAAGCCGGATAAATCCGTTCCTCTCCATTCAGATCCCCGATCACCCTGCCACTCTTCACATCCATCAAAACCACATTAGAACTATTCACTCCCGTTACATCCAGCTCCTTCACCGGCGGCCCATCGAACCTCCCCAGGAACCCCGAAACCTTCGCCCCCAGTCCCCTATTCCAACAAAAAGCCCCCGCCAGCAACACCAGAATCAGAATCTCAATCAGCGCACTAACCACCATCCTGCGCCTCTGCAGCCTCCTACGCCGACTCCTGCTACCGCTTCTCCTAGCACTACTTCCTCTGCGGCTCCCAGTCGCTGTTCTATCCGTATTTCCTCTTTGACCGCCTCTCGTTACTCTGCCTTTATTTACAGCCTGATTGCTTTCATTCTCCGACCTGCCGGCCCGTCTATCCCCTCTATCTCTATACTCTGCCATCCGCAAAGCACCACCTTTCTCATCTATTCCTACATTATACACCATCCCATCCTATCACACCATTCTTTAATTTTCCTATAACCATCTACCTCCACCACCAGCGCAGCACAGCATCCGCGTCCCTCCTCTCTTCCCATACCTCACCGCCCGCCACCACCAGCGCAGCAAAGCGCCCGCGTCCCTCCCCTCTTCCCGCACCTCACCGCCCTTCCACTACCAGCGCAGCGTCCGCGTCCCTCCTCTCTTCCCGCACCTCACCGCCCTTCCACTACCAGCGCAGCGTAGCGTCCGCGTCCC
>JAQXQS010000081.1 GCA_029101305.1 Clostridia bacterium
TGGAATCGAGCATAAATCACCGCAGTTTATTGATGAGGCAGTGTATGGATTGTGCGAGATCAACCGTGAGGATATTAAAAAGGCTCGTCTGATCGCGAACCCGGGCTGTTATCCAACCTGTTCAACCCTTTCCATTTATCCACTGTTAAAGGCTGGAATGATCGATCCGAATACCATTATTATTGATGCAAAATCCGGAACGACAGGCGCAGGAAGAGGGGCAAAAGTTGACAATCTTTACTGTGAAGTAAATGAGAATATTAAAGCTTACGGTGTTGCTACACATAGACATACACCGGAGATTGAGGACCAGTTAGGCTATGCCTGTGGACAGGAGGTAACTATTAATTTTACTCCGCATCTTGTTCCGATGAACAGAGGAATCCTGGTTACTGCATATGCTTCCCTGACTAAAGATGTTACATATGAAGAGGTAAAAGCAGCATATGATGCATGCTATGAGAATGAAAGATTTGTGCGTGTCCTGGATAAGGATATCTGCCCTCAGACGAAATGGGTAGAGGGCAGCAATTACGTGGATGTGAACTTTAAGATCGATCCGAGAACCCATAGAATCATCATGATGGGAGCTATTGATAATCTGGTAAAAGGAGCTGCCGGACAGGCTGTACAGAACATGAACCTGATGTTTGGATTTGATGAGGCAGAAGGATTATTACAGGTTCCGATGTATCCGTAAGAGAAGGATAAGAACATAAAATTTGCCATATAAGGGCAAAGGAGGAGTATTAAAATGGAAATAATTACAGGTGGTGTTACCGCTGCAAAAGGCTTCAAGGCAGCAGCGACAGCAGCAGAAATCAAATATAAAGGCCGTACAGATATGGCTATGGTTTACAGTGAGGTTCCATGTGTTGCAGCAGGTACTTTTACTACAAATGTAGTGAAAGCAGCTCCTGTAAAATGGGATCAGGATGTGGTTTATAATCATCCATCCGCACAGGCTGTGATCTGCAACAGTGGTATTGCAAATGCATGTACCGGAGCAGAAGGATACGGCTATTGCAAAGCCACAGCAGACGCTGCTTCAGAGATTCTTGGAATCCCGGCAGACAGCGTGTTAGTAGCGTCTACAGGCGTTATTGGAATGCAGATTCCCATTGACAGAATTGTGAATGGTGTGAAAGCTATGGCACCGAAACTGGACGGTTCTTTAGAGGCTGGAACAGAGGCTGCCAAGGCTATTATGACTACCGATACAGTGAAAAAAGAAGTTGCCGTACAGATTGAAATCGGTGGAAAAACCGTTACCGTTGGTGGTATGTGCAAGGGTTCCGGAATGATCCATCCTAACATGTGCACTATGCTTGGGTTTGTTACAACCGATGCTGCAATCTCCAAAGAAATGCTGCAGAAAGCCTTAAGCGCGAACATCAAAGACACCTTTAACATGGTTTCTGTGGATGGAGATACTTCCACAAATGACACAGTTCTGCTTCTTGCAAACGGACTGGCAGGCAACCCGGAAATCACAGAAGAAGGTGCTGATTTCCATAAATTTATGGAAGCTCTGAACTATATCAACACCTGTCTTTCCAAGAAAATTGCAGGCGACGGAGAGGGTGCAACAGCACTTTTTGAAGTGAAAATTATCGGTGCCAAGACGAAGGAAGATGCAGTTACATTGAGTAAATCTGTAGTAACCTCTTCCCTTACAAAGGCTGCAATCTATGGACACGATGCGAACTGGGGACGTATTTTATGTGCAATGGGATACTCAGGAGTGCAGTTTGACCCGGAGAAAGTGGACCTGTATTTCGAGAGCCGTGCCGGTAAATTAAAGATTATTGAGAACGGTGTTTCCACCGGATATGACGAAAAAGAGGCAACCAGAATCCTGTCTGAGGATGAGGTAACAGCTATCGCAGATGTAAAAATGGGTGATGCTACAGCAACAGCGTGGGGCTGTGATCTCACTTATGATTATGTAAAAATTAATGCGGATTATCGTTCCTGATCACATTAAGATATATTGAATGTGACCGGAATGAAAGAGAAATTTATGGGGACATTCTGGTATGCTGGAATTGTTTTGAAGTGTCTGGAAAAGTTACAAAAAGACAAAAAGAAAGGTAAGAGAAAATGGTAAATCAGAAATATCTTGACAAGGCGGAAGTGTTGATTGAAGCTCTTCCTTATATACAGCGTTTTAACCGTAAAATCGTAGTGATAAAGTATGGCGGAAGTGCCATGCTGGACGAAGAACTGAAGGCCAATGTGATCAAAGATGCAGTCCTTCTGAAACTGGTTGGATTTAAGCCGATCATTGTACATGGCGGCGGCAAAGAAATCAGTAAATGGGTTGGAAAAGTCGGAATGGAAGCCAAATTTATCAATGGACTCCGTGTGACAGATGCCCAGACCATGGAAATTGCTGAGATGGTTCTTGCCCGGGTAAATAAAGAACTGGTTACCCATGTGGAATCCCTTGGCGTACAGGCTGTTGGTATCAGCGGTAAAGATGGTGGCCTCTTAAAATGCAAGAAGAAATATTCCAACGGAGAGGATATCGGATTTGTAGGAGATATCACAGATGTGAATCCCAAAATCCTTTATGATCTTCTGGAAAAGGATTTCCTTCCGATCGTTTTCCCGATTGGATTTGATGACAATTATGCCAGCTACAATATCAACGCAGATGATGCCGCATGTGCGATTGCAGAAGCTGTACATGCAGAAAAACTGGCATTTCTTTCTGATATCGAAGGTGTATATAAGGATAAAGATGATCCGTCATCTTTGATTTCTGAGCTTCATATCCAGGAGGCAAGAAAGCTGATCGAGGATGGATATGTTGGCGGAGGAATGATCCCGAAACTGAATAACTGCATCGAAGCAATCGAGCATGGTGTTAACCGGGTTCATATTCTTGATGGAAGAATCCCACATAGCTTACTGCTTGAAATCTTTACAAATAAAGGAATCGGAACTGCTATTTTAAGAGAGGACGGAGAGAAATATTACCATGAACATGAATAATCAGATGGAAGAATCAGAAGCTAGTATTCTTCATACTTATAATCGTTTTCCAGTTGTTTTTGAAAAGGGAGAAGGGGTTCATCTCTACGATTCACAGGGGGAGAGCTATCTGGATTTTGCAGCCGGAATCGCAGTAAATTCACTTGGATATCATTATCCTGGATATGATAAAGCACTGAAAGATCAGATCGATAAGCTGACCCATATTTCCAATTTATATTACAATGAGCCTATTATTGAGGCTGGTGCCAAGCTTGTAAACGCAAGCCGTATGGACAAGGCTTTCTTTACTAACAGTGGTACAGAGGCCATTGAGGGCGCCTTAAAAGCAGCCAAGAAATATGCATATGAGCGTGATGGACATGCGGATCATGAGATTATTGCCATGAATCATTCCTTCCATGGAAGATCGATTGGAGCACTTTCAGTTACCGGAAATGCCCATTACCGTGAGCCATTTGAGCCTCTTATGGGCAGTGTAAAGTTTGCAGATTTCAATGATTTAGAGAGTGTAAAAGCCCAGGTTACAGACAAAACCTGTGCCATTATTATGGAAACCGTACAGGGGGAAGGCGGCATTTATCCGGCTACAAGAGAGTTCCTGGAAGGTGTTCGTGCTCTGTGCGATGAGAAAGATATTTTATTGATCCTGGATGAGATCCAGTGCGGAATGGGCCGTTCCGGTTACTATTTTGCATGGCAGGCATACGGAGTCCAGCCGGATATTATGACTTGTGCGAAGGCACTGGGCTGTGGCGTTCCGGTAGGTGCTTTTGTGCTGAATGAGAAGGTTGCACAGGCTTCCCTGAAGCCAGGCGACCACGGTACAACTTATGGCGGAAATCCATTTGTATGTGCTGCTGTAAGCAAGGTTTTTGATATTTATGAGAAGGATATGATCCTTACCCATGTACAGGAATTAACTCCATATCTTGAGAAAAAACTGGATGCGCTTGTGGAGAAACATGAGTGTGCTGCTGCAAGAAGAGGTATGGGATTTATGCAGGGAATCGTGATCCAGGGACGTCCTGTAGGTGAGGTCGTAAAGAAAGCTCTTGAGAAGAAACTGCTGGTTATTTCTGCGGGAAGTGATGTACTTCGTATTGTGCCTCCGCTGGTTATTACGAAAGCAGATATTGATGAAATGGCAGCGATTCTGGATGAGTGTCTGGCGTAAGTTTCTGATAGCCGGACGTCGGATGGCGCATAAAAAAGTGTCTGGGAATCTCTGTGATAGGAGATAAAAATAACGAGGATGTCAACAAAATGAATGCTGACATCCTCATTATTTTGCTTAGAACTTTTTTCTTTCATATAAATATAATAAGAAATTGATTTTAAGAGCCATATGCCATATTTCCTATAAACAGGTGAGAATTATTCTTCTGCGAAATCAAACTCATCTTTAAATTTCTCTTTGAAAATATCAAAGACAGCAGAGAGAACATCGTCGTCATCAACGAAAACATAGCTTTCTGAATCCTCGGTTCCATCATCCTCTACCTGAAGAATCAGGACTTCTTCATCCTCATCTTCGTCCTCACCCTCTACATCTTCGATTGGTGGAAGAAGGACTGCGTAGCGCTTTCCCTCATAATCAATGGTATCCAGATATTCAAAATCCATATCCTCGCCATTTTCGTCTGTAAGAGTGATAATCTCGATTTCGTCCTCTTCTGGTGTTACTGTGTTTTTTTCGTCTGCCATCATAGGTCTCCTTTCGTTTTGACAAGCCAGCCTGGCTGCCATATTTGTTGAAAATATTATATCAATTGAGAGGGCTGTTGAATAGATGGAAAATATAGAAAATATCAGAAATCTTTTTCTATATTGTCAGTAATAAAGATAGGATAAAATAAATTGAGAAACGGATTGACAACTATAGTTGTCAATGCTAAAATACGAATAACAGGTAATGACAAAAATATTTGTCAAAATGACAAAGAAATAAGTCATACGGAGAGAACAACTGAATATACTGCGAAAGAGAAAGAAGGGAGCCGTGGAATGGCGCTAGAGAACCGCTTGAAAGAACATCGGGCTAGGCTTGGAATCAATCAGGCTGATATGGGAAAGCTGGCTGGTGTGTCAAGACAAACCATCAGCCTGATCGAGAGAGGAGACTATTCACCTTCTGTGACGCTGGCATTGAAGCTTGCGAGGATTTGTCAGGTGAAGGTGGAAGATATTTTTACTTATACGGAGGATGGAGAAGATGAATAGAGGAAAAACTGAAAAGAGGAAAATGAATTCATATTTGAAAATGATATTATTAATGATAGCTGGCGGTATTGTAGGCGGGATTTTTGGATTTGCGACAGCTTATAGTGGGGAAGATGCGATTGCAGCTGTTGGGCATGTGATGAATGGAATACTTTTCTTTGTACGTGACCATGCTGTGTTATTGGAATGTATCTGCGGCGTAATCTGTATTGCGATTTGTGAAATTAATTTTGCAAAAATGAAAGTAATGGGTAATCAGATGCAGGAAGCAGAAGACGAAGAATATCATGAACTTCAGTATCGTATAGAGGTATCTTCGAGTTGGGGAGTAATTGCAAGTACAGTTGGAACAGTTCTTATGATGCTGATTATTTCACCAGGCTACTCTATAAAATATATTGAGAGTCAGAGTATAGGAGAGACTTGGCTGTTTTTGGTTGGGCTGGTAGTGTTCATTGGGGTGATAGGATATTTAAGTATGTGGCAGGTTCGCTATATAAAACTGCTTCAGAGACTGTATCCGGAGAAGAAAGGTGACCCTGCTTCCATGAAATTTCAGGAGCAGTGGCTTGCAAGCTGTGATGAGGCAGAGCGGGAAGAGATTTATGAAGCAAGTTATAAGACTTATCAGCTTACTGGAAAAGTACTTCCTGTCTGCACATTGGTAGCTATGTTGCTTCATATGGTATGGGATACAGGTATTCTTGCCATTATAATTCCCGCTTTTCTCTGGATTTTAACTGCTTCCAATTACTGTCGTTATTGCGTAATGAAAAAAAGTGAAAAGCTTGCGAAATGAATGAATCTTTGAAAAATGCATATAATATAATTGAGGAGATGCAGAAAGTGCATCTCCTTTTCTTCCTAAACAGAAGTGTCTGGTTACGTAGACATCACCATGAATAAAAGTCATTGCTCTGCGCTCTTGGACTCTCCTGTAATCATGGTAAGAAAACTTTTATGCAATAGGAATGTTGTTAGAAGTATGGAGGTATTATATGTGGGGATTTATTGTAGCATTGATATCCGGTGCATTGATGAGTATTCAGGGGGTTTTTAATACGGAAGTGACCAAGCAGACCAGTCTGTGGGTGTCAACTGGCTGGGTGCAGTTTTCGGCCTTCTTGGTTTGCGTATTGGCATGGATATTTACTGGAAGAGACAGCATTGGGGCACTCTGGCAGATTGAAAACAAGTATACTTTGCTTGGTGGTGTGATCGGAGCTTTTATTACTATAACTGTGATTCAGAGTATGGGGAGCCTGGGACCGGCAAAAGCGGCCATGTTGATTGTAATATCCCAGCTGGCAGTTGCATACCTGATCGAATTATTCGGGCTGTTCGGCGTAGAAAAAGTGGATTTTCAATGGCGGAAACTGCTGGGTATGGCTGTGGCTATTGTAGGAATTGTCATATTTAAATGGGAGAAATAAGGTAAATAGATAAAAGACTGATAAAATTTAGAAATGGTATTGTAAAAAATGTAAAGTTTCGTTAAAATAGATGAGGTAAAGCATGAGTAGCGGGGAACCTGCGCATAAAGCGAAAGGGGAACCTGCATGAAAAGAAAAATAAATTACAGATGTGGAATCTGGATGCTCCTATTTTTTATCTGGATGGCGTTGATGATGACAGGCTGTACGCGCCGTGAGGATATTTTTCTTGAAGAGATAGCTTCTGATGGGGAAACGGAGAATGCAGAAGAAATTTCGAAAACAGAAAATACCTCAGATAAGGAAAATAAGGCAATAGAGAGTCCAGACCAGATCACGGAGATTCCACAAAAAATATACGTTGATGTATGCGGCGCTGTTGTAAGTCCGGGCGTTTATGAATTGGATGAAGGGGCACGTATTTTCCAGGCAGTAGATGCGGCTGGAGGATATTTGCCAGAAGCTGCTGTAAACTATCTGAACAGAGCCAGAAGCATTGCGGACGGGCAGCAGATTTATGTGCCTACGGAAGCAGAGGTTGAAGAAAATCTGGAACTTATTTCTGCAAAAGTACCGGAAGCGTCGGGAAACGCAGAAGAGGCAGATGGAAAAATGAATCCAGACGGAAAAACGGATGGAAATGCGTTTGCAAATGCTGGAGACAAAAGCGGGACTGGTGAAGATGTTGCTGGTGGAGCCGGTGATGACCTGACAGACACTCGGATCAATCTGAATACCGCAGATGCAGGACAGCTTTCTACGCTAAGCGGAATCGGGCAGTCCAAGGCAGAAGCAATCATCGCATACAGAGAGGAACATGGAGGCTTTACTTCCATAGAAGAGATTATGAATGTAGAAGGTATCAAAGAAGGTACCTTTTTAAAAATAAAAGATAAGATATCAGCTGGATAAGGGAGATTCTTAAATGAGCAGGAAAGTTTTGGTAGTAGATGATGAGAAACTGATCGTAAAGGGAATCCGTTTCAGCCTGGAACAGGATGGAATGGAAGTAGATTGTGCTTACGATGGCGAGGAAGCACTGGAGATGGCGAAGGAGAAGAAATATGATATTATTCTCCTGGATCTTATGCTTCCCAAGATGGATGGTTTTGAAGTATGCCAGCAGATCCGGGAATTTTCAAATGTTCCTATTGTGATGCTGACAGCCAAGGGAGAAGACATGGATAAGATCCTTGGGCTGGAATATGGCGCAGACGATTATATTACCAAGCCATTTAACATTCTTGAGGTAAAAGCAAGAATCAAAGCGATCATGCGTCGTGCAGGCAGCAATCAGGAAGAGAAAGAGAAGGCGAAGACCATTGAAGCCGGTGACCTGAAGATGGACTGTGAGAGCCGCCGTGTATTTATCGCTGGCAAAGAAATCAATCTGACTGCCAAGGAATTCGATGTGCTGGAGCTTCTGGTGTTTAACCCGAATAAAGTTTACAGCCGTGAGAACCTGCTGAATATTGTATGGGGATATGAGTATCCAGGTGACGTCCGTACTGTGGATGTACATATCCGTCGTTTACGTGAAAAAATTGAGGCGAATCCCAGTGAGCCGAAATATGTACACACCAAATGGGGTGTGGGTTATTATTTCCAGGCTTAAGCTATGCCAGAGAAAAAGAAAACAAGCTTTTTAAAAAGTCTGCGTTTTCGTATTCTGATCATTCTGGTCATTCTGGGAATCGTACCAAGTGTCATTGTTGCCCATGTGATGGTTGCTGCTTATGAAAGTAAGGCAGTCGCTGTACGCAAACAGACAGTAGAGAGGCAGTGTGACATTTTGTGCAACCTGTTAATTAAAGAGAATTACATGAATGACTCCAGCTCGCAGGATGTAAACAGCAAGCTGGAGTTGTTGTCTAATGTATATGATGGCAGAATTCTGCTGGTTGACAGGGATTACAGAATCATCAAGGATACCTATGGCGTAGATGAAGGAAAGACACTGATCTCCACGATGGTGATCAAGTGCTTCAAAGGCGAAGAAGCCAGTCGCTATAACAGCAAGAGCCAGAAGATTGAAATGGCTCTCCCGGTGAAGAGCCCGGAAGTAAAGCAGCTTCAGGGTGCTATGCTGATCAGCTTTTCTTCTAATGAAATCGCACAGAATATTCAGGAACTGGAGCAGAAGAGTATTCTGCTCACTGGAATTATCATTGTTCTGGCGGTGCTTCTGGGGTATGTTCTTTCCACGGTACTTGTGAAGCCTTTTGCACGGGTTACCAAATCAATTGAAGACCTGACAGATGGTTATCAGAACGAAGAGATTTCTGTTCCGGATTACACGGAGACTGCGCTTATTACCGATGCATTTAATAAAATGCTTTCTAGGATGAAGATACTGGATGAATCACGAAATGAGTTTGTCTCAAATGTGTCCCATGAGCTGAAGACTCCGCTTACTTCCATGAAGGTGCTTGCAGATTCCCTGGTTGGACAGGAAGGGGTACCCGAAGAACTGTATCAGGAATTTATGGGAGACATTACTGCGGAAATTGACCGGGAGAACAAGATCATTACCGACCTTCTTTCTCTTGTAAAGATGGACAAAAAGGCGGCAGACCTGAATGTGGAACATCTGAATATCAACCAGCTTTTGGAGGATATTCTGAAAAGACTCCGTCCTATTGCGGACAAACGTAATATTGACCTGATCCTGGATAGTTTCCGCCCTGTGGAAGCCGATGTGGATGAGGTGAAGTTCACTCTTGCAGTGAGCAATTTAGTTGAGAATGGCATTAAGTACAATGTTGACGATGGCTGGGTACGGGTAACCCTGGATGCGGACCACAAATATTTCTATGTGAAGGTTGCGGATTCCGGAATGGGTATTCCGGAAGACTCTGTTGGAAGGATTTTCGAACGTTTTTATCGTGTGGATAAATCCCATTCCAAGGAGATTGGTGGTACAGGCCTTGGTCTTGCGATTACCAGAAGTGCGGTTACCATGCATCATGGTACCATTCAGGTAGCCAGCAAGGAAGGTGAGGGAACCACATTTACTGTCAGAATCCCATTGTCATACATTCCGTAGGAGGTGCCAAATGAAGAAAATCTTAAGTGTGGCGCTTACACTGGTTCTGGTTGTTAGCCTTCTTACCGGATGTACGGTGGAGACCCAGGGAGAAAAGACAGAAAGTGTAAGCAACCAGTATTATATATATTATGTAAACAAAGACGAGACAAAGGTTGTAAAAGTGCAATACTATCCGGAACAGGAAAGCTCCGAATTTATGCTTCAGGATCTTATGGGGATTCTGAACAGCCAGGAGTCGAGTGGTGAAAACCAGCCTCTTTTGCCTTCTGGCGTCCAGCTTGTGACCTACCGTTTAAATGAATCTTTGCTGGAGTTGGAATTTAACAGTGAGTACAGTAATATATCACGAGCCAGGGAGATTCTGGTACGCGCCGGTGTGGCAAGGACTTTCCTGCAGATCCCGGGAGTTACCGGAGTGAAAATATTTATAGGAAGCCAGGAGCTTACAGATTCAAAAGGACAGGCCGTAGGTGTGATCGACAACAATACGTTCGTGGAAATGTGGGGGTCTGATAAAGATGCTTACCGCTATGATACCTTTACCCTGTATTTTACAGACAAGACAGGAGAGCATCTTGTGGCTGAGCAAAGAAACGTCTACTATAAGAGAATTCTGCCACGGGAAAGAGTGATCCTGGAGCAGCTTGCAAAAGGCCCCATGGTAAAAGGACATTATCCTACCATTCCACAAGATACAGATATTCTGGGAGTGGAAGTATCGGATAATGTCTGCTATGTGGATTTCAGCTCGGCATTTTCGGATGCTGGAATTGATATTCCTGTCAATACTATGATCTATTCCGTGGTAAACTCCCTCCTGGATACCTCATCTGCGGATAAGGTACAGATTTCAATTGAGGGAAATACAGAAGCTTCTTTAAGCGATGGCACATCCTTGTACAACCTTTTTAGTAAAAACACAGATCTGATTCTTAAAGAGGATCAGAAATAAAGGAGTTTTGGGATGACGCGAAGACCGTTATGTATCTTGTGTCTGGTACTGATGCTCTTTCTGTGTGTGGCTGACCGGGCAGGTCTTCCCCTTATCCGGGGAAATCCTGTTCCGGAAAATACAGCTTCCTGGATCGAGAAGCATCCACAGGCTACTATTTGCGGAGAAGTAGTACAATCTACAGAAAGTGAATTTTCGCAAGCAGTTTATCTGCGAAATACATATCTTATTTATCAACCAAAGAAAAATCAATCTTTAAAAAAACAATCTATAAATGCTCAATCGAAAAATGAGCAATCAGAAGAAAATCCATCACAAAAAATCCAGTCAAAGAAAATATCTATAGAAAATGTAAAAGTATTTCTGAAAAGAAAAGAGAAGGTTCCGGTGGGGACTGTTGTTTTGGTGTCAGGAAAACTGGAAAGAGTAGAAGAAAAGCGGAATCCAGGAGAATTTGACAGTCAGCAGTACTATGCCTGCCAGCATATTTTCTATTTTATGAAAAAGGCAGAAATATTGGAAAAGTCAGAGAGGTATTCTGCCTATGGAGAGGGGATAAGTGAAGTAAGGGAGTATTTAGCTGGTGTACTTGGAAAAATTGCAGGAGAAGAAGCCGGAATTTTTCAGGCAATCGTATTGGGAGACAAAAGCAGCCTGGATAAGGAAATAAAGCTTCGTTATCAGATGACCGGAATTGTGCATGTGCTGGCGATTTCAGGATTACATATCAGTGTGCTCGGCATGGGGCTTTACAGTCTGCTTATGAAAACAGGACTGGGAATCTGGCTTTCCGGATTGTTTTCCCTGCTTGTTCTGCTCCAGTATGGAATGATGACTGGCGGCAGTGTATCTACTATGCGTGCAGTCTGCATGTTTCTGATATCGATTGGCGCGAAAATAACCGGACGGATTTATGATCTTCCCACAGCACTGGCTGTTTCAGCGGTGATGATGTTGGGAGATTCCGGGGCCTATCTGTATAGCAGCGGATTTTTGCTGTCGTTTAGTGCTGTTGTGGGAGCAGGCGTTGTCGTTCCTGCATTGACGAAAAGAATGGAAGAAAGTGCCCGGAAAATTCCGTCACAAAGGAATGGTAAGGCAAGACCTGGAAGAAGCAGAATTCCAAGGCGAGGGAAAAAGACATTTGGTAATAAGGCCTGTGCTGCACTTATGGCATCATTGGGAATCCAGCTCACCATGCTTCCGGTCTCTTTCTATTTCTTCGGAGAGGTATCTCTGATAGGAATTGTTTTAAATCTGTTGGTGCTTCCAACTGTGGGAGTGGTTCTGGGAAGTGGAGTGGTGGCTCTTCTTACAGGATGTGTGAATCTGAAGCTGGGAAGTGTAATGATCTTACCCGGGAGATTTCTGGCGAAGGTCTATGGGAAATTGTGTGAATTAGCCGGTAATCTCCCGTTTTGTACCTGGATCCCAGGGCAGCCTAAACTATGGCAGGTGGGAATCTATTATATCCTATTGTTTGGAACAATCCGGGGGCTTACATACAAGAAGAGCGTGGATTTGCGGGGGGATTCAAGGAACCATTTAAAAAAATATTTCAAGAATCATTTCTCAAATTGTGCCAGAGTTAGACTACATTCGGATAAAGGAAAAATAAATAATGAAATTGCCACAAGGCTAGTGGCATTAA
Source organism: Clostridia bacterium (assembly GCA_029101305.1). Taxonomy (GTDB): domain Bacteria; phylum Bacillota; class Clostridia; order Lachnospirales; family Lachnospiraceae; genus Blautia_A. Next base: position 12,309 of record JAQXQS010000081.1, read on the forward strand.
TTGGTATCAGTATAGCCTTAATGATTCTGTGCTGGCGTGGACAGGCATCGTTTTCCATTACCTGTCTGGATGTGGGACAGGGCGATGGCATTGTAGTGCAGACTCCGGAAGGACATTGTTTTCTGGTAGATGGTGGGAGTTCAAGCAAAAACGGGACGGGACAGTATCAGATCCTTCCATATCTGAAAAGTCAGAGGATTTCCAGGATTGATGGTATTTTTATTTCCCACACAGATAAAGACCATATCAGCGGAATACAGGAAATTCTGGAACTGACAGCAAAGAAGTTAAACTCGGTAAAAATCGGCTGTCTGTATCTTCCTAAATGGGAAAAACCTCCAGATGAATGGGAAAATCTAAAAAGACTGGCAGAAACAGCAGGAATTCCAGTGGAAATCCTAAAAGAAGGAGACTGCCTGAAAGCTGGAAAACTGCAGATAAAAATAGTTGCGCCATTGATCAGGGCATCAGGCATGGATGTAAACGAAGATGGGATGGTGCTTCAGGTGAAATATAAAAACTTTATTGGATTGCTGACCGGAGATATTGGAGAAGAAACGGAAAAGAAGCTGCTTACCCAGGGGAAACTGGAGGATGTGGATTTTTTGAAGGTGGGGCATCATGGCTCCCATTATTCAACCAGCTGGCAGTTCCTGGAGAAGGTGCGTCCTGAATATGCTTTTATTTCCTGTTCAGAGACAAATACTTATGGACATCCTTCGCCAGAAACCATAGAACGTCTGGATGCGGCTGGCTGTCAGGTTGAATTTACCATGAAAAGCGGTGCAATAAAGGTTATTTTGAATGCGGGAAAAATTGAAGTGGAAAGATATTTAAAGTAGGAACGGAAAATGAGAAACAAAAGTACAGAACCTGAATATAGAGAACCTGAATTGAAAAAGGTGCTTTTATAAAATCACAAATTGTGGTATGGTTTAATGGAGGGTCAAAGCACTTTCAGAGATGCTTTTGGCAGCATGAAAATTCCGGAATGACAGGAGATTAGATTTTGAAGAATATCCAGGAAGATATAAAAACAGGCAATTTTAAACAGGCGTATCTGCTTTATGGAGAAGAAGCCTATCTGAAGCAGCAGTATAAACATAAGCTGGTACAGGCTTTGAACCCGGATGGGGATACCATGAATTTTAATCACTATGAGGGCAGAAGCATCGATGTGAAGGAGCTGATCGATCTTTGTGAAACCATGCCTTTTTTTGCTGACCGGAGAGTGATCCTTCTGGAAGATACGGGCTTTTTTAAGAATAAATGCGATGAGCTGGCTGACTATATGAAAGAATTGCCAGATTATCTCTGCCTTATTTTCGTGGAAAATGAAGTGGATAAGAGAAACCGCATGTACAAGGCTGTAAAGGCGTCTGGACGGATTGGCGAATTTGTGACACAGGATGAGAAGACATTAATGCGCTGGGCAGCAGGTCTTCTGAAAAGAGAAGGGAAAATGATCACCCAGAGTGATATGGAGCTTCTGCTTACGATGACAGGCGTGGACATGGGAAATCTCCGTATGGAGCTGGAGAAACTGATTTCATATACTGGTGACAGAGATGTGGTAACCCGGAAAGATATACAGGAGGTCTGCACCACACAGACGCAGAATAAGATTTTTGACATGGTCCGGGCTGTAACAGAAAAGAACCAGAAACGGGCACTGGAACTGTATTATGATCTCCTTACCCTGAAGGAGCCGCCGATGAGGATTCTGTTTCTTCTGGCGAAACAGTTTCGCCAGCTTCTTCTTGTAAAGGAATATGCAGAGGAAGGACTTCCGCAGCCAGAGATGGCGTCAAGACTTGGGGTTCCGTCCTTTGTTGTGAGAAACATTGCTTCCTGCGCCAGATCTTACAAGATCAGTGAGCTCCGTCAGGCGGTGGCTGATTTTGTGGATGCAGAGGAAGCGGTAAAGACAGGTCGTCTGCAGGATGTATTAAGTGTGGAATTGCTGATCGTAAAATATAGTTCGGGAAGATAGAAATCCTCCGAAAGATAGAAAAAAGGCAGTCGATGACGGTTCGACTGCCTTAATTTTCACTTATAAGCTTATAACTAAAAATTCAGATATCTATTAGCCAATGCTGTTAACGGCTTTGGATAAACGGGAAACTTTTCTAGCGCAGTTGTTTTTGTGATAAACACCTTTGGAAGTTGCTTTGCTGATTGTAGAGATAGCCTCTTTTAATGCAACCTCTGCTGCTGCCTTATCGTTGTTAGCTACTGCCTCGTCAACTTTTTTGATGGAAGTCTTAACAGCAGAACGGATGGATTTGTTTCTCGCAGCTTTTGTTCTGTTAACTAAAATTCTCTTTTTTGCAGATTTGATGTTAGCCAATTCGTACACCTCCAATTCGTGAGTGATAATAAAATTTACTGTTTCATAAGAACAGACACGGGCGTTCCTATGAACATGCTTATATAGTTTATAATAATTGCCTTGGATTGTCAATACATATTTTTACAAAAAATGGGGAGATTACATAGAAATGTTACGGTTCAGAACAAAGCTTCAGGAGGAAAAGTATGCTGGAAAATTACAAGATCAGAACAGACCTGGCGGTGGAGGCCAGGGAACGCTTTGCAGAAAAAAATGTAGAAGTCCGGGGTGTTGAGGTGAATGAAGTGTATAATGAAGAAAAAGATATTCGGACTACAGTGGTAAAAATAACCACTGAAAATGGTGCCCGTTCCATGGGAAGACCGCAGGGGACATATATTACAATCGAATCAGAGGGACTTTCGGCACCAGATGAGGAGTATCACAGAGAAGTGTCTGAAGAACTTTCCAGACATCTGCGGCAGCTTATCGGACTGGAAAAAGAAAAATCAGTGCTTGTGGTTGGGCTTGGAAATCAGGGAATCACAGCGGATTCCCTGGGACCAGAGGTGATCGGAAACCTTCATATGACCAGGCATCTGATCCAGGAATACGGACTGAAAAGTACGGAAAAAGAAATTTTACATGCGATCAGTGGAATTGTTCCAGGTGTGATGGGACAGACAGGAATGGAAACCTCGGAAATTGTGGAGGGTGTAGTGGCGGTTACAAAACCAGATGTGGTGATCGCAGTAGATGCCCTTGCTGCGAGAAGCACCAGACGGTTGAACCGCACCATCCAGATCACAGATACGGGAATTACTCCCGGATCCGGGGTGGGAAATCACCGGAACGGTCTTACGGAAGAGAATCTGAAAGTAAAGGTCATTGGAATCGGTGTGCCAACAGTAGTAGATGCAGCTACTATTGTCCACGATTCCATGGCACATCTTCTGGAAGCGTTGGACGAAACAGAGCAGAAGGAATTTCTGGAAGAAATGATCTCCCCGCATCTTCATGGCATGTTTGTGACACCAAAGGATGTGGATGAGACCATTAAATATCTGAGTTTTACCATCTCAGAAGGCTTGAATATGACTTTTGCCGGAGAAAACGGAAAGGTTACAGTTTGGTGAAGGTCACATATAGGGAAAAGCAGAGCGTTTTGATGCTGAATCTGAACAGTCTGGAAAAATGTGGAAAAGCAGAAGCAAAAAAGAAACATACGGGGGAAAAGTCTGTCATAGGATAACCTTAAAGAGGTGATTCGGTGACAAAATCCCAGAAGGTATTCTGCATTTTTCTCTGTCTTTGCTTTTTTGCGGTTCTGGCAATGCTCCCAGAGCCTTTTTCCCTGTGGAAAATTATGCAAAATGTGTACAGGCAGTTTCCTTTCTATTGTTTTGTAGAAGAAAAAGCGCAGGAGACCTGGCTGGAACTGGATGAGGAGACAGTGGCGAAAATCGGGGAGGAGAATGGAAAATACCTTGGGGCGCAGGTGAAAAAAATAGAGGAAGAAGAAAATAAAGAAATAAATAAAAGTAAAGACAAGGAAAACCAGGAAAACCAGGAAAACCAGGAAAACCAGGAAAACCAGGAAAACCAGGAAAACCAGGAAAACCAGGAAAATCAGGTAATGCCAGGTGAAACAACTATGGATACGAAAACAGAACAAAATGCAGCATCCGGTCAGAACAAGGATGTCCAGCCTGCCAGCAGTCTTACACAGGCATCAGTGGCACTTCCGCATCCGATTCTGGATCTGTCCCAGGACAGGCTTGCTGATTATGACTATCTTATAAGTAATTTTTATATTGTAGATGACAATACCGATGCCTCGGCTGTAAAAATCAATGCTGCTGAATTTTTAGCCGAAGATTTTTCCCTGAGTCATGGCCCTCTTCAGCCTCAGATCCTTATTTACCACAGTCATTCCCAGGAAACTTTTGCAGATTCCAGGGAGGGGGAAGAGGCGGATTCCATTGTGGGAGTGGGCAGCTACCTGACAAGTCTTCTGACAGAAAAATATGGCTATCGTGTGATCCATATAAAAGAAGCTTTTGATCTGATGGGGGGAGAGCTGGACCGGAGCAAAGCATATGATTATGCCTGCGATTATGTGGAAAAAGTATTGGAAGAGAATCCTTCTGTGGAGGTGGTGATCGATCTGCACCGGGATGGAATTGACGAAAACAGGCATCTTGTGACCAAGATAAATGGCAAAGATACGGCGCAGATCCTGTTTTATAACGGGCTTAGCTACACCAATACACAAGGGGCGGTTTCGTATCTTCCAAATCCTTACATACAGGACAATCTTGCCTTCTCCTTTCAGCTGGAATACCAGGCTGCATTGTATTATCCTACTTTATACAGAGGTATCTATCTGGCTGGTCTGCGCTATAATCTGCATTTGCGCAAAAGAGCCCTGCTTCTTGAGGCTGGTGCCCAGACAAATACCGTGCAGGAGGTGAAAAATGCAATGGAACCTTTTGCGGATATCCTGGACAGAGTGCTAAAAGGCAGTGACAAACAGAATTAATCTGTGCTATAATGTGCGATAACGGGTAAATTTTTGATAGTAAAGAGTAAGCATAACCAGAGGAGGAATATCTGGAATGACAGACCAGAGTAAAATTCGTAATTTTTGTATTATAGCACATATTGACCATGGTAAATCTACACTGGCCGACAGAATCATAGAGATGACAGGTCTTTTGACAGAGAGGGAAATGCAGGCACAGGTTCTGGATAATATGGACCTTGAGAGAGAACGTGGAATTACCATTAAGTCTCAGGCTGTACGAACTGTATACCATGGAAAAGATGGCGAAGAGTATATCTTTAACCTGATCGATACACCAGGCCATGTGGATTTTAACTATGAGGTTTCACGAAGTCTTGCAGCATGTGACGGCGCCATTCTTGTAGTGGACGCAGCACAGGGAATTGAGGCGCAGACACTGGCGAATGTTTATATGGCACTTGACCACGATTTGGAAGTAATTCCGGTGATCAATAAAGTGGATCTTCCAAGCGCGGAACCAGAGCGTGTAATAAATGAGATTGAGGATGTGATCGGTCTTGAGGCACAGGATGCGCCTCAGATTTCTGCCAAAACAGGCTTGAATGTGGATCAGGTCCTGGAGCAGGTAGTGTCCAAGATCCCGGCACCTGTAGGGGATCCGGATGCACCATTAAAGGCACTTATTTTTGATTCTATTTATGATTCTTATAAGGGAGCAATTGTTTTCTGCCGAATGGTAGACGGAAAGGTGCGTAAGGGCACGACCATCCGTATGATGGCCACCGGATTTGTGGCAGAGGTTGTGGAAGTTGGATATTTCGGAGCAGGTCAGTTTATTCCATGCGAAGAGCTGGCGGCTGGAATGGTTGGTTATATCACAGCCAGCATCAAGAACGTAAGGGATACCCGGGTTGGTGATACCATTACAGACAATAACCGCCCTTGTGCTGAGGCTTTACCAGGATATAAGAAGGTAAATCCAATGGTTTACTGCGGACTTTATCCGGCAGATGGTGCGAAATATGGTGATCTCCGTGATGCACTGGAGAAGCTGCAGTTAAATGATGCTTCCCTATTTTATGAGCCGGAGACGTCAGTGGCTCTGGGCTTTGGATTCCGCTGTGGATTTCTTGGACTGCTTCATCTGGAAATTATCCAGGAGCGCCTGGAGAGAGAATATGACCTGGATCTTGTTACTACAGCGCCAAGTGTTATCTATAAAGTACACAAGACAAATGGTGAAGTGATCGATCTGACGAACCCGACCAACCTTCCGGATCCGTCTGAGATTGAATATATGGAAGAGCCTATGGTAAATGCAGAAATCATGGTAACTACAGAGTTCATTGGAGCTATCATGGATCTCTGCCAGGAGCGCCGCGGCCAGTATCTTGGCATGGAATATATGGAAGAGACACGTGCACTTCTGAAATATAAGCTTCCGCTGAATGAGATTATCTATGATTTCTTTGATGCACTGAAATCCCGCTCCAGAGGTTATGCATCCCTGGATTATGAGCTTTGCGGCTATGAGCGAAGTGAGCTTGTGAAGCTGGATATTCTGGTAAACAAAGAAGAAGTGGATGCGCTTTCCTTTATCGTACATGCAGATACTTCCTACGAAAGAGGACGTAAAATGTGCGAGAAGCTGAAGGACGAGATTCCGCGCCAGCTGTTCGAAATCCCGATCCAGGCTGCAATCGGAAGCAAGATCATTGCCAGAGAGACGGTTAAGGCAATGCGTAAAGATGTCCTTGCCAAATGCTATGGTGGTGATATTTCCCGTAAGAAGAAGCTTCTGGAGAAGCAGAAGGAAGGAAAGAAGAGAATGCGTCAGGTTGGAAACGTAGAGATTCCACAGAAGGCATTTATGAGTGTACTGAAACTGGATGAAAACTAGAGCATTTTTGCAGGCTCTGGAAGGCTGACTGATATGAGAAAGAACCCGGCTGGTGCCGGTTGCGGAGGTATCAGATGAAAGCGAAGCTATATGTTCTGATAAGAAGAATAAAGAGAAGTTTTAAAAAGGACAGGGAACAATGGATCAAAGGCGGCATCCTGGCTGTGTTCCTGCTGGTAATCGTGATTTTTGCAGGCAGCTGCGCATGCGGCAAAAAGACTGTGAAAGCACCTGATGCAGCGTCCCAGGGAGTAATGAAGATCACACCGATCCCAAGTCCTACGCCTACCCCGGTGCCCAGGCAGGTAAGTAAAGATGCAGTGGCACAAAATGGCAGCGTAACTATGGTCAATGAGTATCTGGTGCAGAAAGGGGAAGAAAAGGCTTCTGGAAGTGATGCTGCCGGTAAGAGCAGTGATTCTTCTGAAGGTTCTTCCAGTGAGCAGACAGATACATCAGAATAAATGGAGAAAAATCAGAATGGGAATAAAGAAGAATGGTCTGGAATTATATCTTCACATCCCGTTTTGCATAAAGAAATGTGATTATTGTGACTTCCTGTCAGGTCCTGCAACCAGGTCCGGGCAGGAAGCTTATATTTATGCACTTTTACGGGAAATGAAAGCAGCCTCACAGTCGGAACAGCGCCTGGTGGATACTGTTTTTATCGGGGGAGGAACGCCATCCGTGCCGGAGTGTGATCTGATGGAACAGCTTTTGACCGGAATCCGGGAAAATTTTTGTTTTTTCCCAGATCCAGAAGTAACGATAGAAGCAAATCCCGGAACACTGACACCTGAAAAACTGTCTCTTTACAGGGAATATGGGATCAACCGGCTTAGTATCGGCTTGCAGTCTCCAAAGGACGGGGAACTGGATATGCTTGGAAGGATCCATAATTATGGGCAGTTTCTGGAAAGCTATCAGATGGCAAGAGAGGCTGGTTTTTCTAATATTAATGTGGATCTGATGTTTGCAATCCCTGGACAAAGCTATGAGGGCTGGATAGAGAATCTTAGGACAGTGGCAGCGCTGGAACCAGAGCATATTTCCGCATACAGTCTTATTGTTGAAGAAGGGACTCATTTTTCGAAAAGGCAACTGGATCTGCCCGATGAAGACACGGAATACCGTATGTATGAGGATGTGGCAGCAGTTCTGGGAGAATATGGATACCATCAGTATGAAATTTCAAATTATGCAAAAACCGGTCTGGAATGCAGGCATAATGAAGGGTACTGGCAGAGAAAGGACTATCTGGGACTTGGGCTGGGAGCTGCGTCCCTGCTTGGAAAAGAGAGGTTTACCAATACTGCAGATATGCAGGAATATCTGCAAAACAGCGGATCTTTGGAAAAAATACGAAAAGACAGGGAAGTGCTTACCCGTGAAGATGAGATGGCAGAGTTTATGTTTCTTGGACTTCGCATGACAAAAGGTGTGTCTAAGTCAGAATTTCAGGAATATTTCGGGACTTCTATAGAGAAGATATATGGAGTGGTTCTGGAAAAGTATAAGAAACAGGGCCTGCTTATTGAAGAAAAAGACAGGATTTTTCTGTCAAGGGAAGGGATACATGTGAGCAATGCGGTGATGGCAGATTTTTTGCTGTAGATTGCCGGAGCGTCTCAGAGAAAGGTCTGAGAACAGTAACAAGGGCTTTCTGTAATTGGCAGAGTTCACTGTTAAAACACTTGACGAACAAATGTTCTTGTGCTATCCTTGAAGAACAGATTGAGTTACGAAGGATGTTTTCCGGTATAGAAATGGAGGAACAGATGGCAGCAGAGAATAAGAAACAATTTATCAGAATCAGAGGAGCTAATGAGAATAACCTGAAGAATCTCAGCGTGGATATCCCCAGGGATAAATTTGTAGTTCTTACAGGTCTGAGTGGATCCGGTAAGTCTTCACTGGCTTTTGATACTATTTATGCAGAGGGACAGAGGCGATATATGGAGTCATTGTCTTCTTATGCCAGACAGTTCCTTGGACAGATGGAGAAGCCGGATGTTGAGAGTATCGAGGGGCTTCCACCGGCGATTTCCATTGACCAGAAGTCAACCAACCGTAACCCCAGGTCTACAGTTGGTACGGTGACGGAGATTTACGACTACTTCCGTCTTTTATATGCACGTGTTGGCATTCCGCACTGTCCGAAGTGCGGGAAAGTGATCGCCAAGCAGACCGTAGACCAGATGGTGGATCAGATCATGGAACTGCCAGAGCGCACGAAGATCCAGCTTCTTGCACCTGTAGTGCGTGGCCGTAAGGGTACCCATGCCAAATTACTGGATCAGGCCAGAAGAAGTGGATATGTGAGAGTTGAAATTGACGGGAATGTGTATGAGCTTTCTGAGGAGATCACTCTGGATAAGAATATCAAGCATACCATTGCCATTATTGTAGATCGTCTGATCGTGAAGCCAGGGATAGAGAAGCGTCTTACGGATTCCCTGGAGACGGTGCTGAATCTGGCAGACGGGCTGGCTGTAGTAGATACCATGGATGGAAATTATATAAATTTCAGCCAGAGCTTTTCCTGCCCGGATTGTGGTATCAGTATTGATGAGATAGAGCCGAGAAGTTTTTCTTTTAATAATCCGTTCGGAGCCTGCCCAGAGTGTCTGGGACTTGGGTATAAGATGGAATTTGACCCGGATCTGATGATTCCGGACAAGTCCTTAAGTATTTCTCAGGGGGCCATTGTAGTAATGGGATGGCAGTCCTGTACAGATAAGAGCAGCTTTACCAATGCCATTCTGAATGCACTTTGCCGGGAGTATGGTTTTGACCTGGATACACCGTTTAAGGACTATCCGAAGAAAATCCAGGATATTATTCTGTATGGTACCGGGGGACATTCTGTAAAGGTTTATTATAAAGGCCAGCGTGGGGAAGGCGTCTATGACGTAGCATTTCCCGGGCTGATCAAGAATGTGGAGCAGCGCTATAAGGAGACTGGCTCAGAGTCGATGAAGCAGGAATACGAGAGCTTCATGCAGATCACTCCCTGTACTGCATGTAAGGGACAGCGACTTAAGAAAGAATCACTGGCTGTTACCGTAGCAGATAAGAATATTTATGAAATTACCAATATGTCCATAGATAAGCTGAAGGTATTTTTGCAGGATATGCAGCTTTCCCCACAGCAGCAGCTTATCGGGAAACAGATTCTTAAGGAAATCAG
>JAQXQS010000082.1 GCA_029101305.1 Clostridia bacterium
GTTAATGAAGTGGAGAAGGTTGCGTCCACTGTTGACTTTGTATTTTCTGCTGTAGATATGTCCAAGGATGAGATTAAAGCAATCGAGGAAGCTTATGCGAAGACAGAGACACCGGTTGTTTCCAATAACAGTGCTCACAGATGGACCCCGGATGTGCCGATGGTAATCCCGGAGATCAATCCGGAGCATTTTGAAGTGATCAAATACCAGAAAGAACGTCTTGGAACAAAGAGAGGTTTTATCGCTGTTAAACCAAACTGCTCTATTCAGAGCTACGCACCAGCTCTTACTGCATGGAGAGAGTTTGAACCATATGAAGTAGTTGCCACTACATACCAGGCAATTTCCGGTGCCGGAAAAACATTCAAGGACTGGCCAGAAATGGAACACAATATTATTCCATATATCGGTGGTGAGGAAGAGAAGAGTGAGAAAGAGCCACTTCGTATCTGGGGTAAAGTTGAGGATGGTGTGATCGTTCCTGCAAAAGAGCCGGTTATCACATGCCAGTGTGTCCGTGTGCCGATCCTGAATGGACATACAGCAGCTGCATTCGTGAAATTTAGAAAGAAACCAACCAAAGAGCAGCTTGTAAAAGCACTTGTAGAGTTTAAGGGCATTCCGCAGGAGCTGAATCTTCCAAGTGCACCGAAGCAGTTTATCCAGTATCTTGAAGAGGATAACCGTCCACAGATTACAGAGGATGTTAACTTTGAAAATGGAATGGGTGTATCAATCGGAAGACTTCGTGAGGACACTGTTTATGACTGGAAATTTATTGGCCTTTCCCATAATACGGTAAGAGGCGCTGCTGGCGGTGCTGTGCTTTGTGCAGAGACACTGAAGGCCCAGGGATATATCCAGGCAAAGTAATTAGAAGAAACAACAGGCTGCAGAGCTGATTATTTTAGAAGGAGGAATGTTGTCGGAGACGGTAGCATTCTTCCTTCTGACGTTTGGCCAGACGACGATTTGCTGAATAGGTTGGATAGACGACCAAAATTGAAAACTGACCGTTTACGGAAAAGATGATTCATGCTACAATGAGTGACACAAGGAAATATTCCAGGAGAAAGAGCAGGAGGTGAATCTATGAGTGACAGAGAGCGGATCCGCTTAACCAAGTATTCCCATACATCTGGCTGAGCAGCGAAAGTTGGTCCGGGGACCCTTGCCCAGGTTTTGGGTAAGCTGCCTAAGTTTTATGATAACAATTTACTTGTAGGGACAGAGTCTTCCGATGATGCGGCTGTATATCGGATCGCAGATGAACTGGCAATGATCCAGACGGTGGATTTCTTTACGCCAATCGTGGATGATCCTTATACCTTTGGACAGATCGCAGCAGCGAATGCATTAAGCGACGTATATGCCATGGGCGGAGAGCCGAAGCTTGCATTAAACATTGCTGCATTTCCTAATTGCCTTGATCCGGAAATCCTGGGCGAGATTCTGCGGGGCGGCGCAGATAAAGTGCTGGAGGCTGGTGCCACACTTGCAGGAGGTCATACCATTCAGGATGATGAACCGAAATATGGATTATGTGTTACCGGATTTGTGAATCCTGCGCATATGTGGAAGAATGTTGGTGCGGTAACCGGTGATGTGCTGATCCTTACGAAACCACTTGGAACAGGAATCCTTTCTACAGCGGTAAAAGGGGAGATGGCTTCCGCAGAAGAAACTGCCTATGCCGCTATGGTAATGTCAACTCTGAATAAATATGCCAGGAATCAAGTGGCAGATCTTCGGATTCATGCCTGCACCGATGTAACTGGCTTCGGACTTGCGGGACATGCCCTTGAGATGGCCAGAGGAAGTGACAGGACTTTTTGTATTTCGCTTAGTTCTCTTCCGGTGATGAAGGGAGCACTTGATTATGCTTCTATGGGATTTCTTCCGGCTGGTGCATACCGTAACCGGGAATTCGCAGAGGAAGCCTGTGAGTTTGCATGGAAGGATACAGAAAGCACCCAGGATGTGATAGTAGAGCTGTCTGCACGGGAGGATATTTTATTTGATCCACAGACCTCAGGAGGGCTTCTTCTGAGTATAGATCCTTTGGATGCCACAGAGGCAATTAGACGATTGTCATCCCTGTCTCTCCCATGTGCTGTTATCGGAAGTGTAATAGATATACAAAAGAAACACCTTGCTTTTGTGAAATAACTCCTAATTGATAAAAAAATATCACTTTCTATTGTGAAAAATACATCAAAGTGCTATAATGAGTAAAAACAAAGTGGAGGTGTTTTTTATGAATTATGAAGATGTGCAAAAGGTTTCGAACGCAGCCAAAAACAAAATCGGTCTGCTGAACGGCAATTCCCTGAAGTACTTCCTTCGGGCTGTAATGGCTGGCTTTTTTATCGATGTGGCAGTTATTTACAGCAATGTTATCGGAAGTGTATTTTCAGGATCAGATCCGGCATGGGGAAAATTCCTGGGAGCCATGGTGTTCTCCATTGCAGTTCTTCTGATCAGCCTGGTTGGCGGTGAGCTGTTTACCGGCAATAATATGGTAATGGCATTTGGCGCCTTCGATAAGAGTGTATCCTGGGGGGATGCAGGCAAGGTATGGCTGGTAAGCTACCTTGGAAATTTTGTCGGATGTCTGATTTTTGGCCTGTTCTTTGTATGGGCAGGGGCGTCTGGCACTGGCGATTATTTCGCAGGCTTTATCAATAACAAACTGACGATCCCGATGGGACAGATGTTTTTCCGGGCAGTACTTTGTAATTTCTTTGTATGTCTGGGTGTGCTTTGCGGAATTAAGCTGAAAAGTGAAACCGGAAAGTTCCTTATGATCGTAATGTGTATTTCAGCATTCGTTTTCAGCGGATTTGAGCACTGCATTGCAAATATGGGAATTTTCGTAGTAAGCCTTGGTCTGGTAGATGGCCTTTCCATTGGTCTCATGCTGAAGAGTATGTTGATCGTTACCCTTGGAAATATGGTGGGAGGTGCTCTTTTACTGGCATGGCCATTAAGAAAGATGAGTGCAGATAAGTAATATGTCAAAAGCTTTATACATAGCCGAGAAGCCAAGTGTGGCCCAGGAATTTGCTAAAGCTTTGAAATCAGGCGGTGCAAGACGGGATGGTTATATCGAGTCAGATACCTGCGTGGTGACCTGGTGTGTAGGACATCTGGTCACCATGAGCTATCCCGAGAAATATGATATGAAGTATAAAAGGTGGAGTTTAGATACCCTGCCTTTTTTGCCGCGTGATTTTAAATACGAAGTGATTCCTGGTGTAGAAAAACAGTTTCAGATTGTGAAAGGGCTTCTCAACAGGCCAGATATAGATACCATTTATGTGTGTACCGACTCCGGACGTGAAGGAGAATATATATACCGTCTGGTAGCCCAGATGGCAGGAGTGAAAGACAAAACACAGAAACGTGTGTGGATTGACTCCCAGACGGAAGAAGAGATTCTCCGCGGTATCCGCGAGGCAAAGGACATTTCTGAGTATGATAATCTTGCCGCAGCTGCTTATTTGCGGGCAAAAGAAGATTATCTGATGGGAATAAATTTTTCCCGTGTATTGACTTTACGGTATGGAAATAGTGTAACCAATTATCTTGGAGGAAAATATCAGGCGATTTCCGTTGGACGTGTCATGACCTGTGTGCTTGGGATGGTAGTCCGCCGGGAACGTGAAATACGTGCGTTTGTGAAAACGCCATTTTACAGAGTGGTGAGCAGTATTGCTCTTGAGGGAGAAAACTTTGAAGGAGAGTGGAGAGCTGTAGAGGGCAGCCGTTATTTCCAGTCCCCTGTTTTATATAAAGAAAATGGTTTTAAGAAAAAAGAAGACGCAGAGAAGCTGATCAGTGATTTAAGTGTACAGCAGCCGCTGACTTGTACGGTAGAGAAGATAGAGCGGAAGAAGGAGAATAAGAATCCGCCTCTTTTATTTAACCTGGCAGAGCTACAGAACGTCTGTTCCAAACTGTTCAAGATAAGCCCGGATGAGACGCTTTCTATTGTTCAGGAATTATATGAGAAAAAACTGGTTACCTATCCAAGAACAGATGCCAGGGTTTTGTCCACCGCTGTTGCCAAGGAAATCTATAAAAACATTTCCGGGCTGCGGAACTATGCCCAGGCCGGAGATGCTGCCCAGGGCGCCTTGGAACTTGGGGCATATAAAAATATTGCAAAGACCCGTTATACCAATGATAAACAGATCACGGACCATTATGCGATCATTCCTACTGGTCAGGGACTTAATGCGCTCCGTGGACTTTCACTGACTGCCCAGCGAGTATATGAAACGATCGTAAGACGTTTCCTGAGCATTTTTTATCCGCCAGCTGTTTACCAGAAAGTAAGCCTTGTGACGAAAATGCAGAATGAAGCTTTTTTTTCTTCATTTAAAGTTTTATTAAGTGAGGGATATCTGAAAATAGCGTCCAATTCTTTTGCCAAAAAGAATATGGCAGATACCGGGAAATCTTCTGAAGGAGATCCTGAAGGTGAAGTTTCCTGTGATGAAGCGTTACTGGCTGCATTGCAGAAACTGAAAAAGGGTGATATACTGAATATCACTGGTCTAGGTATTAAGGAAGGGGAGACATCCCCGCCGAAGCGGTATAATTCCGGAACCATGATCCTGGCAATGGAGAATGCAGGTCAGTTGATCGAGGATGAGGATCTTCGCTCCCAGATCAAGGGAAGTGGAATCGGTACCAGTGCGACCAGGGCTGAGATATTGAAGAAGCTATTTAATATACGGTATTTATCCCTGAATAAGAAAACACAGGTGATTACGCCCACACTTCAGGGAGAGATGATTTACGACGTGGTGAATTGTTCCATACGGCAGCTGCTGAATCCGGAGCTGACCGCCAGCTGGGAGAAGGGACTTACCTACGTGGCAGAGGGATCTATTACAGAGCAGGAATATATGGATAAACTAGAACGCTTTGTAAGGCTTCGGACCAAGCAGGTAGAAGACAGCAATTTTCAATACGCGTTGCGGCAGTTTTTTGATGCGGCTGCACAATATTATAAGAAACCGGAGAAAACGGCTGGTGTGAGAGCAGGCACTGCATCAAAAGGCGGTAAAGCGTGAGAACTTGAAACATATAAAATGAGGAGGATGTATGATGTTAAAAGATTTTACTATTGCAAATATGCTGGACATGACACAGACCATCGCAGGAGAACTTTTTGAGGGAAAAACCTACCCGTGGGAAGTTCTTCCGGAAATTGGTGATTTCATTGTAAAATTAGGAAAGACTCTTGACCCGGCAGAGTATGATTATCTGGAAGGCGATATCTGGATCGCAAAATCTGCGAAGGTTGCACCTACAGCCTGTATCAATGGCCCAGCCATTATTGGAAAGAATACAGAGGTGCGTCATTGTGCTTTTATCCGTGGCAAGGCACTTGTTGGAGAGGGCTGTGTAGTAGGTAATTCCACAGAGCTTAAGAATGTTGTTCTTTTTAATAATGTTCAGGTTCCGCATTATAACTATGTTGGAGATGCAGTGCTTGGCTATAAATCCCATATGGGGGCAGGTTCTATCTGCTCAAATGTAAAATCTGATAAGAAGCTTGTTGTTGTGAAAGATGGCGGGGAGAAAATCGAGACAGGGCTTAAGAAATTTGGTGCCATGCTTGCAGACCATGTGGAGGTCGGCTGTGGTTCCGTGCTGAATCCTGGAACAGTGATCGGAAGAAATACCAATATATACCCACTTTCACCGGTACGTGGATGCGTACCAGCAAACAGCATCTACAAGAACAAAGATGAGATTGTGGCGAAACAGTAATAAATTACTTGCATGTGTGTAAGAAAATAAAAGATCTGATGTATATAAAAATGTCCTGACGAAATTGTAGTCAGGACATTTTTAGTGAAAAGAATTGTGCAGCTGGCATATTTTTAAGAATTTTTGCTTTCAAGCATAGGTCAGATTCCAAACCAGAACTTTCGAATTATAGTCAATATGGCAATATGTAACGGATAAAAAGCATAGAAAAAATATTTTGCCCATTTTCCCTGGATAAAACCCCGTTTACCGTTGTACATATTAAGGGAAAGGAAAGCGAAGCAGGCCTTCCACTCATAAATCAGCCAGCAGCTTCCGATCACAGCCTGGGCTGGCTTATACTGGTGGAGCCAGTACATGATCAGAAGAAATACATATCCTTTGTATCCATAATCTGCCTTGAGATAATAGGAAACGGCCAGAAGCAGAAGCATACAAATAAGCTGCATGGTTGCATTTTCTTTAAAATGTTCGATGAGGCAGAAGGCAAGGTATCCAAGGAATAAGGTGAAAAATACATTCTGCTTATCTGGAAACAGAAGAGTACCGTTTTGTGCAAAATTCCACGGAATTTCGGAGATACATGCAAAAATCAGAAGATTTCTTCCGTACTTAAACCGGTTATGTGTGTGGAAAAAACCTTCTACCAGCAGAAAACAGAAAATCGGAAATGCTGCGCGTCCCACGTCACGCATGATCCGGTATAAAGAATAATTGGTACTGCCTATTTGAAATAAGGGGCTGTTTGAGGGGGTGTAATACCGCAAAAGAAAAGAAGCAGTGTGGTCAATAAGCATTATGATCATGGCCAGTACTTTCAGGGCGCTTCCGCTTAAAATACGGAATTTTTCCGGTAAAAAGGATGTTGAAACGGGTGTTGTCATATTCAAAACCTCCTGTTATATTTTCGTGGTGATTTCCTGAACGGACATGTCTGCTCGGGAAATCACCATGAATGAAAGGTGATTGTTCCGTGCCTTTGGCGCTCCCGCACAGGAACTGCATAATAAATGGACTGTATTTTGCCAGATTGACGTTGCATAACGACGATCTGTTTTAGTTTACCATGAAAACAAAATCCGCACAATAGAAGTCCCATAAATGGTACCGACAAGTTTTTCGTATTTTTTGCAAAATATGACTAGACGAAACGGAGATTTTGTGAGAAAATAACACTAGGTTGTTAGGTCTTTAACAACGATTAAGTAATCAACACTGAAAGGAGTCTTAAAATGATTTACACTACTGAAGTTGAAAACATGTGCCCAGTAGCTAAGGGTGCAAAACATGAGCCAGCTCCGATTCCGGAAGAAGGCCAGTGGGTCCATGCAAAGAAAATTGAAGATATCTCTGGTTTTACACATGGTGTAGGCTGGTGTGCTCCTCAGCAGGGTGCCTGTAAGCTGTCCTTAAATGTTAAGAATGGTGTAATCGAGGAAGCCCTTATCGAGACAATCGGATGCTCCGGTATGACACATTCTGCAGCTATGGCAGCAGAGGTTCTTCAGGGTAAGACAATTCTTGAAGCATTAAATACAGACCTTGTATGTGATGCAATCAATACAGCAATGAGAGAACTGTTCCTTCAGATCGTTTACGGACGTACACAGAGTGCATTCTCTGATGACGGTCTTGCTGTAGGTGCAGGTCTTGAGGACCTTGGTAAAGGTCTTCGTTCCCAGGTTGGTACAATGTACGCTACCAAGGAAAAAGGAGTTCGTTATCTGGAAATGGCAGAGGGCTATGTAACAGGTATCGCTCTTGACGAAGACAACGAAGTAATCGGATATCAGTTCGTTTCCCTTGGAAAAATGACTGACTTTATCAAAAAAGGTGATGATCCTAACACTGCATGGGAGAAAGCAAAAGGTCAGTATGGCCGTGTAGCTGATGCTGTTAAGATTATTGACCCAAGAAAAGAGTAAGCCACAAGCGAAAGGAGACGAACAGAAATGGCATTATTTGAAGGATATGAGAGAAGAATTGCCCAGATCAATTCTGTATTAAATAGCTATGGAATCAGCTCCATCGAAGAAGCTGAGAAAATCACAAAAGACGCTGGTCTTGATGTTTATGACCAGGTTAAGAAAATTCAGCCGATCTGCTTTGAGAACGCTGCATGGGCTTACACAGTAGGCGCTGCAATCGCAATCAAGAAAGGCTGCAGAAGAGCTGCTGACGCTGCTGCTGCAATCGGAGAAGGACTTCAGGCTTTCTGTATTCCAGGATCCGTTGCTGACCACAGAAAAGTAGGTCTTGGACATGGTAACCTTGGTAAAATGCTTCTTGAGGAAGAGACAGAGTGCTTCTGCTTCTTAGCAGGTCATGAGTCCTTCGCAGCTGCTGAGGGTGCTATCGGTATCGCTGAGAAAGCAAACAAAGTACGTCAGAAACCATTACGTGTTATCCTGAACGGACTTGGAAAAGATGCTGCTCAGATCATTTCCCGTATCAACGGATTTACATTTGTTGAGACAAAATATGATTACAAAGAAGCTAAATTAAATGTAATCTATGAGAAACCATATTCAAACGGACTTCGTGCTACTGTTAAATGCTACGGTGCAGATGACGTTCAGGAAGGTGTTGCTATCATGCATCACGAGAACGTTGGCGTTTCCATCACTGGTAACTCCACTAACCCGACACGTTTCCAGCATCCGGTTGCAGGTACATACAAGAAAGAATGTATCGAGCAGGGCAAGAAATACTTCTCCGTTGCTTCCGGCGGTGGTACAGGACGTACCCTTCACCCAGATAACATGGCAGCAGGTCCTGCTTCCTATGGTATGACAGATACTATGGGACGTATGCATTCTGACGCACAGTTCGCTGGATCTTCTTCCGTACCGGCTCACGTTGAGATGATGGGTCTTATCGGAATGGGTAATAACCCAATGGTTGGTGCTACTGTTGCTGTAGCTGTTTCTGTTGAGGAAGCTGCTAAGGCTGGTAAGTTCTAATTAATAGATAAAAAAGCATATTATATCATATAAAAACAAGGCACTTTCACCAAAAATGGAAGTGCTTTTGTTTTGCCCACAAAGTTAACACGGAGGGCTTGCCTCATAAACTATTCTTATTTTTGGCCCTTTTAGGATTGACTTTTATAATGCCTGGACTTACTATGAGGTTATGAATCTTCTTCAATGAGAAGACTTAGTAAACCGTGAAGCGCATCTTAAAAAGGGAGGTATGCGGAATGAAAAAGTCAACATGGAAAGAAAGAATCAGTAAGTTTTTGGCAATTGTGCTTGTCTTTGGAATTGTATTGAGTTGTACTAATATTGAACAGGCACAAGCTGCATCTAAGAAAAAGACTTATTATTATGGTACTGTGCTTAACAGAACAAAAGGCGGTAGAAAATATGGCTCTTGGCAGCCGGGAACTAAGAAAGTGACATATACCAGTAAGTCTATTACATTCTATGGTTCTTTTATGAAGAGCACAAAAGCATCCTTACAGTTCAATAAAAAGAATTTTGTGAAATATGGTAAAAAGACATTCAAGTTAACATCTAAGACAAAATATTACTGGACGGATGAATATGGAAAAATCCCAGCAAAAAAATACGAAGCATTGAGATGCTGCAAGAGCTTAAATGGACTTATGGTAGCTCTTAAAGTAACAAATGGAAAGGTTGTATCATTAACGTTTTATTCATAATGGGAATTAGAGGATCAGAGATGGTCCTCTTTTTTGCGCTCTGCTACCTGATTGGAAAATAGGCTGATAATTTGGAGATTGTCGCTATTGGGCGTTAAAAAATATATAGCTACCCATATCGAAACAGATAATGAATTACAATTTGGGCGGACGTGAGAGAATATTAAATACGCCAATGTCTGATATAGGCAATTACGGCTCAACAAATTTACAATCAAAAAAGAGGCAGAGGCTGCTGCTTATTGTAATTCACAAACCCATCAAATCTCTATCACAATTTTATCACAGATTCCAGGTATATTAATAATCAAACAAAGGCGATAACCTTTTTCATCGTATAGATTAATTTTCTTTTTCATACTAGCCAGGGCTTTTTATCAGTCCTGGCCCTCCTTTTTTATAAAGCAAAAATCTGATGCTGATTCTACGCTTCTATATCCAGCTTTA
Source organism: Clostridia bacterium (assembly GCA_029101305.1). Classification (GTDB taxonomy): domain Bacteria; phylum Bacillota; class Clostridia; order Lachnospirales; family Lachnospiraceae; genus Blautia_A. The sequence goes on from JAQXQS010000082.1 coordinate 9,902, forward strand.
CGTTAAAATAATAATCCAGATAGAAAATCATGAATAATTAATACAACGTTCTGACCAGCGTTGCGAATGGTGTTTTGAAATGGATATTCCGTTGACGAAAAGAGGATTCTATGGTAAAACTTTACTATGCCGAAACATTACAGGAGGTTGACCGAAAATGGCAAAAGAAGCAAAAACAAACGCAATGAGAATGCTTGACAGACAGAAAGTAAAATACGAAACTCTGGCTTATGAGTGTGATGAATTTATTGATGGAATACACTGTGCGGACATTACAGGAGCACCATATGAACAGTCCTTTAAGACTTTGGTCATGGAAGGAAAAAGCGGTGGCTATTACGTCTTTGTAGTCCCTATTGAAAAAGAAGTAGATCGTAAAGCGGCTGCGAAAGCAGTTGGGGAAAAAACGGTAGACATGATCCATGTAAAAGATATTACACCGATTACAGGATATGTCCGGGGAGGATGCAGCCCGATAGGAATGAAGAAACCATTTCCTACTGTTTTTGATGCATCAGCCGGAAATTTCCAAGAGATATACATAAGCGGAGGGAGAATTGGACTGACGCTAAAAGTTCCTGTTGCAGATTTGCTGAAGGTGACGAATGGTAAGCTGGCAGAGATAACAGCAGTGGAACAGTAAGCAAGGATTACAGGTAATGTTAGCGTATATGATATAATATACATACAAACAGGAAATGCCGTGTTAAAAGCTTCTTTTGAATATGCGAGGATGAAGCTAAAGCTGTCATACATGTGATATTTCCTAAATGCGAAGCAGATTTAATTATGTGAAGGAATAAGTCCCATAGGGGATAGTAAGGAGGCTTTATGAAAGAAGGAAAGAGATTTAAGAAACTGCTGCTTGGATTGGCTGCAGCTGCCATGACTGTAATGTGTGCCATGCCGGTATCCGCGGCAACCAGATCATTTAGCACATCAGTAAAGAAGGGCGAATGCATCCATATTGTAAATGAAAACATCAGTGGAAATGCTATTAGTAATTACATTTTAAGCATTACACCGAAGACTTCTGGAACCAGATATGATATAGTGTATGCGTACAGTGGGGAAGCGCTGGCACTTAAGAATTGCCGTAAGGCTTCTGGTAACATTAAGAATTCTACCTATTTTAAAGCAAATAAGACTGCAAATAGGGGAATCATTGCATGTATTAAAGCTGTTTCAGGCTCAGTTGATGTGAAGGTAACCATTACTTCTAAGAATTCCAAGGCATCGGTCAAGAAAAGCATTATGAAAAATCATAGCCCGCTGAAATCCTTTAAAGTAACAAAGGGCAGGAAACTGTGGCTGAAACGAAATGGCAGCAACATTACGACATTGCCCGTGGTTATTGCCGCGCAGAGTGGTACGGCCATTAAAAGAACATTGACTAAGACTTCTTACGAAACATATAATTTTAAAAGCAGCAGTGTTTTGCTTAGAAGATATGTAAATAATAAGCGGAAACTAAATAAGAACCGTTCTTATTCTTCCACATATGGAAAAACCAGATACTATTCATTCCTTGTTCCAGCGAATTCAAAGGGAACAGCCTATACAGGAGAAATGGCAACGACAAAAGGAACGGTCACCTATTATTATCCGGCAGATTATCTGAATGTTGTTGGAGGCTGGAGTTATACATCTAAAGCAAAATGAATATGAAATAATGGCGGGAAATGCCATTTGGTAAAAAAAACAGGAGAAGATTCTGCGTAGAATCATTCTCCTGTTTTTTGGTGTGAAAATATCCGCGCTAGCAGACTTTCCTGTTTAGTTATCCTGTGCGTCTTCCTCTGTGATTTCAAAGACATGACGCTTTTTAGCCATCTCATCGCTTGCGAGATATTCGTCATAAGTGGTGATCTTGTCGATCATTGTACCATTTGGAAGGATTTCCATGATACGGTTAGCGGTTGTCTGAACAAACTGATGATCATGGGAGGTGAAAAGAATTACGCCTGGGAATTTGATCAGACCATTATTCAATGCAGTGATGGATTCCATATCCAGGTGGTTGGTTGGCTCGTCCAGAATCAGGATATTGGCACCGGAAATCATCATCTTTGAAAGAAGACAACGAACCTTCTCGCCTCCGGAAAGAACGCGGACACGTTTTACACCGTCTTCGCCTGGGAAAAGCATACGTCCAAGGAACCCTCTTACGTAAGTCGCATCCTTAATCTCAGAATACTGTGTCAGCCAGTCGGTGATAGTAAGATCGTTATCAAACTCCTGTGTATTGTCTTTTGGAAAATAAGCCTGTGTAGTGGTGATTCCCCATTTATAATTACCCTCATCTGGTTCCATTTCGCCAGTGATGATCTTGAAGAAGGTTGTGATAGCCTGTTCATTAGCGCCAACGAATGCAACCTTATCTTCACGGCCAAGAGTGAAGGAAATATTATCCAGAACCTTAACACCGTCAATTGTTTTGGAAAGATTTTCTACCATGAGAACTTCATTTCCAATCTCGCGGTTCGGGCGGAAATCAATATATGGATACTTACGGCTGGAAGGACGCATATCATCCAGCTGGATCTTTTCAAGAGCACGCTTACGGGAAGTGGCCTGCTTGGATTTGGAAGCGTTAGCACTGAAACGGGAAATAAATTCCTGCAGCTCTTTGATCTTTTCTTCTTTTTTCTTATTGGCTTCTTTCATCTGCTTGATAAGAAGCTGACTGGATTCATACCAGAAATCATAGTTGCCGGCATACAGCTGGATTTTTCCATAATCAATATCAGCAGTCTGTGTACATACCTTGTTCAGGAAGTAACGGTCATGGGAAACCACGATGACAGTGTTGTCAAAATTGATCAGGAATTCCTCAAGCCATTCAATTGCCGGGAGATCCAGATGGTTGGTAGGCTCGTCGAGAAGCAGGATATCCGGATTGCCAAAGAGAGCCTGGGCAAGAAGTACCTTAACCTTCATACTACCAGTAAGGTCTGCCATCTGTGCATAGTGGAATTCGGTGTCGATTCCAAGACCGTTCAGAAGAGTAGCAGCATCGGATTCGGCCTCCCATCCATTCATTTCTGCAAACTCACCTTCCAGTTCACTGGCACGGATACCATCTTCATCGGTAAAATCTTCTTTTGCATAAATGGCTTCTTTTTCCTTCATGATCTCATAAAGGCGAAGATTTCCCATGATAACAGTATCAAGAACAGTATAAGCATCATATTTGAAGTGATCCTGCTGTAAAAAAGAAAGACGCTGGCCTGGTGTGATCACAATGTCTCCTTTTGTTGGCTCAAGCTGACCGGAAAGAATCTTAAGAAAAGTAGATTTTCCGGCACCGTTAGCTCCGATAAGACCGTAGCAGTTCCCTTCTGTAAATTTAATATTAACATCTTCGAAAAGAGCTTTCTTTCCAACTCGCAAAGTAATATTGTTTGCTGAAATCATATTTTCCTCCTATTAAATACCTTGTCCTTATGAAACACACATAATAATAAGTATAGCCGATTTTCATTTTATCGTAAACTGGCAAATTTGCAACAATTATTTCTGGTTTTTCCACTCTTTTACAGCATAAACATGCAGAAAGGTGACAAAATCATAAAACCTTGTACTTTACAAAAAAAATCACCGCTGTTATAATTTCAAAATACGATGCCTGAAGGAATATTATAGCTGCAAATGCAGACCTGCAGGAGAATTTTTTTGAACTTGACTGGAGGACAGAGAATGCCGAAAAAGCAGATCTATTTAACTGGATTTATGGGAACAGGGAAAAGTACGATTTTAAATTGTCTGCATGAGCTTTGTGGTTATCAGAAAGTGGAGATGGATGAACAGATCGTTTTAGAACAGGGAATGAGCATTTCTGATATTTTTGCAGAAAAAGGGGAAGAATGTTTCCGGAATATGGAGTCGGAGCTTGTGAAAAGAATATCCGCCATGGATAATGTGGTGGTATCGTGCGGGGGCGGAACCGTTATGCGACAGTGTAATGTGGATGAAATGAAGAAGAATGGAATAATCGTACTTTTGACAGCGGAGCCGCAGACGATTTACGAGAGAGTAAAGAATAGTCATAACAGGCCGCTTCTGGAGAAAAATATGAATCCAGAGTACATTGCCAGTTTGATGGAAGCAAGACGACAGAAGTATGAAGCTGCTGCAGACTTTGTTGTGAAAACAGACAATCGGACAGCGGAAGAAATATGCCTGGAGATAAATAAACATCTCGAAACGTACGATAATTCAAAAAAAGATGTGAAATTAATGTTAAAAAAATTAAAAAACTGTTGAAAAGATAATTGGAAATTGATATACTTTAAACAACTTGGGAGGGAAAGATAAAAGGGACATCATATAATTTTTAGTATGATTTGTGTCTAGTAAGGAGAAAGGTTACGGATATGTTTATTACGAGAGAATGCGATTATGCAGCAAGAGTTCTTCGGGCACTGTCAGGGAAGACCCGCCTTAGCGTTAATGAAATCTGCGAGAGGGAATCTATTACCGCTCCCTTTGCCTATAAGATTCTTAAAAAGCTTCAAAAAGCCGGTATTGTGAAAGGATACCGTGGAGTACATGGGGGATATGCTTTGAATAGAGCACTTACAGAGCTTACATTGTTTGACGTATACAGTTCTATTGATCCGGATATGTTTATTATTGAATGTATGGCATCTGGTTATGAATGTCCCACAGATGGACGGGGAGATCATCTTCCGTGCTATATGCATAGAGAACTTTGCGAGATTCAAAAGGGTGTCTGGGAAATGCTTAAGAGAAAATCCCTTCAGGAAGTTCTTGTACCGGAAATGTAATAAAGAGCATGATCATAAATAATAGAAAGATAATTACAGATAGTTTGTGAGAAAACAGGTCAGTCAGACTCTATAAAAGAGTTTTGGCTGGCTTTTTTTGCTACGCTACGATGGTAGAAGTTGAAGGCTTTTGATAACTTTTGTATGTGATAATGTACAAAAAACAAAATGGACATCATTGGAAGATTATGCTATAATGTCATATGGACTTTTAGACACATGTTGTCTAGAAATATTATTTTCATCAAACCTTTAAGGAGGAAAAACAAACTATGGCAAGAAAGATGAAAACCATGGATGGTAACCATGCAGCCGCTCATGCATCATACGCTTTTTCTGATGTAGCTGCAATTTACCCGATCACCCCTTCATCTGTTATGGCTGAGGCT
>JAQXQS010000083.1 GCA_029101305.1 Clostridia bacterium
TGAGGATATGGAGCGCGCGGTAGCGGAATGCTCTGTATTTGGCCGTGTGACACCGCAGCAGAAGAAGGAAATGGTTCTCGCCCTTCAGAAACAGAAGCATACCGTAGCCATGACCGGTGACGGTGTAAACGATGTTCTTGCCCTGAAAGAGGCAGACTGCAGCGTGGTTATGGCAGAGGGAAGTGATGCTGCAAAGAATATTGCAAATGTAGTTCTCATGGATTCCAACTTTGCAGCTATGCCGGAAATTGTGAACCAGGGCCGTCGTGTAGTCAACAATATTCGTACCGCTGCTTCCATGTTCCTGATCAAGACAATTTTCTCTGCCCTTCTCTGCCTGATCACCATTTTCTGGGGAGACAGCTATCCATTTGAGCCGATTCAGATGTCCCTGATCAGTGCCTGTGCAGTAGGAATCCCAACTTTCCTTCTTGCCCAGGAAAATAATTTCAACAAGATCGAAAGCGGTTTCCTGCGTTATGTATTTATGAACGCGTTTCCAGCTGCAGTAACCATTACGGGGTGCGTATTTACCATCATGCTGGTATGCCAGAATGTTTATCACAGTAATGCAATGCTTAGCACGGCCTGTTTTCTGGTAACCGGCTGGAACTATATGGCAGCCTTAAAAACCGTATATGCGCCGCTTAGCAGGTATCGTAAGATCATCATTTATGGTATGCAGTTTATTTTCTTCTTTGCAGCGGTATGCGTACAGAATCTGCTGTCACTTGGTTCGCTGGAATTCGGAATGATCATTCTGGTATTTATCCTGATGACATTCTCACCAGTGGTGATCGAAGTGATCACAGAATGGTGCAGGTCTATGTATGATAAAGCACATGAGCGGGAAAAAAAGGGAATTGTATCGTTATTTCTGGAGAAGGTGCAGAAATAATACAGGTTAATTGAATTTTATGATGCCCAAGGGAAAAGCGATTGGACTTGAAGAATAAAGTTTTTACACTTGGATTGATAAATATGAGAAAAGGAAGGCGAGAAAATGCCTTCCTTTTTTCATACATGAAAAATTATATCTGTAATCTATATGCACCTGATCTGGGGATATTTTCTATGAATCAGGTGTGCGTAGTTTCCTTATAGCTTAATAAATTCCGGTTTCCGTTCTTTAAAAACGGTATAATATTCAAATCCACATTCTGTGAGCACTTGTGCCGCTCTGTCAAATGCATACCCGATTTTATCCGGGGTATGTGCATCTGCACCAATGGTAATAATTTCCCCACCCAGCTGTTTATACCGTCGAATGATGGCAGTACAGGGGTTAGGCTCGCCAAGACCATAATGGTAACCGCCTGTGTTGACTTCAAGCCCTACATTTTTTTCGATAAGCTTCTTTAAAATCTCGTCCAGAATATCCTGGTATCTTCCATAAGAATAGAAGCGGTTCTGATCAGGACCATAGCGGACAATGTAATCCAGATGCCCGTAGGTATCCATCTCGTCAAAAGCAGACAGATTTTCCAGAATGGATTCAAAGTATTCCATATAGGCCCGCTGTTCGGAACGGTTCTGGAAAAATTCCGGATAGTAAGGATCGGCGCCATGAACCAGGTGAGAGGAACCGATTACGAAGTCAAAAGGATATTTTCCCAAAAGATCGTGAAAATATTCTCCAAGATGAAGCTGAAGCCCGATCTCGATACCAAAATGTATTTCAATCTGATTCCTGTAGGTTTCTTTGCGCTCCATAAGCTTCTGGTAATAAGCAGGAAGATCCAAGGAAAATTCCAGGTTATCCGGTGTGGGGGGATAATCCGGATCAAGGTGTTCGGTGAAGCAGATTCCCTTAAGACCAAGGGTGGCCGCCTGACGGATCATGTCCTCGGTTGGAGTGTGAGAATCTGCGGAAAATTGAGAATGCATGTGGCAGTCCCATAAAATAGTGGGGGTGGCTGTGTGGGTATTCATAGTGTTATCTCCTTGTGAGGGTGGTGACTGAAAACGCCATTGAAACAATGACTGAGTGTCATAAAATGGACTTAGCTATCCTATTTAAGAGAAGTATACCATATCAGAGGATATTTGTGGCAATTTGCCTGCTATTTTTTTGAAAATGGGGTTGAATTTTTGTTCAGAATTAGGTACAATACGCTATAGGTTGATGTTTCTTTCACAAAGATTGAAGCACTCACATAATTTGTTACTGTTCAGAGCCAAGCGGAATTTTATGCAAAAGTGCGAGTCACGCTTGCGTGGACGAACACTTTTGCATAAAATTCCATTTGGCGGATACGCCATACCGACGAAATGCGAAGCATTTTGGAGGTTGGCTCTGAACAGTAACTATAATTTTTACCATTTAATTCATAGGAGGAATTTATCATGGCAGTAAAAGTTGCAATTAATGGTTTTGGACGTATTGGACGTCTTGCATTCCGTCAGATGTTCGGCGCAGAAGGATTTGAGATCGTTGCTATCAACGACTTAACATCTCCTAAAATGCTCGCTCACTTATTAAAATATGACTCAACTCAGGGAAGATATGCTCTTGCAGATACAGTTGTAGCTGGCGAGGATTCCATCACAGTTGACGGAAAAGAAATCAAAATTTATGCAAAAGCTAACGCTGCTGAGCTTCCATGGGGAGAAATCGGTGTAGACGTAGTTCTTGAGTGTACTGGATTCTATACATCCAAAGACAAAGC
>JAQXQS010000084.1 GCA_029101305.1 Clostridia bacterium
TTAAATAAGCCTGCGAAAGTTACTGTTTACTGGGTTATCAGTGAACAGTAACAAAAACTACTGTATCATTACCAGGAAATATACGTTTTCATCCGACCGATATCATTGCCTGCATAAAATGTCCAGACAATTCTCAAATAAACAAACCCATAACAAAATCATCAGTACTTGTCAATGCATTTTATCCCAATGCCACATCCAAAATCATCATCAAAAGAAATCCCAAGGCAAAACCGATGGTTCCGATATTTGAATGACTTCCCGCAGATGCCTCCGGCAAAAGTTCTTCTACTACCACATAAATCATGGCTCCTGCCGCAAATGCCAATAAATATGGCAGCAATGGTGTCATAATCCCTGTCAGCAATATGGTAATACCGGCTCCGATTGGCTCTACCACCCCTGATAACACTCCATAGAGAAAAGCTTTATGACTGCTTTTCATTTCATTTTTCAAAGGAAGGGATATCACAGCCCCTTCCGGGACATTCTGAATGGCAATTCCCACTGCAAGAGCAATTGCTCCTGCTAAGGTGATATTTGTCTTGCCGGATAAGAATCCCGCAAAGGTAACTCCCACTGCCATTCCTTCCGGAATATTATGTAAAGTAACTGCAAATACCAGCATAGTGCTTTTCTGCAATTTGCTCGGCAGTCCTTCCGGCTTATCATCATTGATATGCAAATGAGGCAAAATCTTATCTACTGCCAACAAGAAACAGATTCCCAATGCAAATCCTGTCGCAGCAGGCAAAAATGCCAGCTTTCCCATAGCCTCACACTGATCCATTGCCGGAATCAGAAGTGACCATACAGAGGCCGCAACCATAACCCCTGCCGCAAACCCCAGGAACCCCTTTTGCACCAATGGATTTAGTTCTTTTTTCATAAAAAACACGCAGGCTGCCCCAAGCGTAGTTCCTGCGAAAGGAATCAGCAATCCCCAGAATATATTCATGCTTCTCTCTCCTTATTTAGTTTACAATTTATGATTTTTGTTCATGGTGATGACTGCGTAAGCAGGCATATCCATTTAGTTAGTGTCTCCTAACTTTTATATTATCATAACACACTTTTTGTTTTTTTCCTACACTATTTAATGGTAAATTCTATCATCAATTCTTGCTGAATAGTTTCTGCCATGTTATACTAGATTCTGTTTATAAAAAATTTCTGCGATCCGCGCACTCTACTTTGCGGTATATTTTGCAGAAAGCCATTTTTTCAGAAAAGAGGTAATTCATGAACCAGACAAAAGATGAAAAATTAGGTACCGAAAAGCTTCCCCGTCTTATGGCCAGCCTGGCAATTCCATCTGTGATCGCCCAGCTGATCAATGTTCTTTATAACATTATTGACAGAATGTATATCGGACATATCAAAGACGCTGGATCCGTCGCCCTCACCGGTGTAGGGCTTACCTTTCCCATTATTATGATGATCTCTGCTTTCAGCGCCTTTATCGGCGCAGGTGGTGCACCCCTCGCTTCCATTGCCCTTGGAAAGAAGGACAAAGACCGTGCAGAGAAAATTCTCGGAAACGGTGTCAGTGTTCTTCTTATTTTCTCCATTTCCCTGACAATTATTTTTATGATTTTTAAGCGGCCCCTTCTGTTTATGTTTGGTGCAAGTGAACAGACTATCGGCTATGCAGTAAATTACATTACGATCTACCTTATAGGTACTGTTTTCGTGCAGCTTGCATTAGGCCTTAACATGTTTATCTCCTCCCAGGGACAGGCCCGTACCGCCATGTTCTCCGTGCTGATCGGCGCTGTGATCAATATTGTACTTGATCCGATATTCATTTTTGTCCTGGATATGAATGTACAGGGAGCAGCTCTTGCTACTATTCTCTCACAGGCCGTCAGTGCCATCTGGGTGGTCCGCTTTCTTCTTTCAGAAAAATCCGCCATCCGGATCAAAAGGAAAAACATGGCCATTGATCTTGACATTCTGAAAAATATCATGGCACTTGGAATTTCACCTTTTATCATGCAGGCAACAGAAAGCGCCATCAATATTGTACTCAACCGGGGACTTTCCATTTATGGCGGTGATCTTTATGTAGGTTCCATGACCATTCTCCAAAGTGTTATGCAGCTTGCAGTAGTTCCCATTCAGGGATTCACACAGGGAGTCCAGCCGATCATCAGTTATAATTTTGGGGCCCGGAAGTTTGACCGTGTAAAAAAGACCTATTGTCTTACCATCAGTTTTACCTTTATCGTTGCTTCTGTTTTCTGTCTCCTGACTGTATTCTTCCCAGGTACTTTTGCCCGAATCTTCACCACAGACACCGAGCTGCTTGAGCTGATTCAAAAGGTAATGCCTATTTTCATGGCAGGAATCGCAGTATTTGGAATCCAGATGGGCTGCCAGACCACTTTCATGGGACTTGGCCAGGCGAAAATTTCCCTTTTCATTGCTTTGCTCCGTAAAGTGATCCTGCTGATTCCACTTGCATTGATTCTTCCGAAATTCTTCGGTGTTATGGGAATCTATTATGCAGAACCGATTTCTGACATCACAGCTGCCACCACAGCATTTGTTATCTTTCTTTGCGTACGTAAAAAGATTGTTTCTGAAGAAGCACTCGCGAAGCTTGGATGACAATAAACTGTTCAAAAGAAGTCCAAAGTATTTCAAATCTTATCGCCTGAACAATTGCAATAATATTTGACCATATAAAAAAGAGTATTCCAGTTCTCATTACAAAAGAACTATGAAATACTCTTTTTGTTTGTCCTAAAATAAGTGAAAAAAGCTATCTGCTGGCATCTTCTGGCCCGTTACTGGGCTGCGTCCCCAGAAGCTGCTGTCTCCCCGCCTTCTTCTGTTCCAGACATGATCTTACTCAGCTCATCAATCATCTCATCATCTTTCAGCCGGAACTTAACCTCTACACGACGTGATGCATCTTTATCCACATTTCCATCTGCATCCAGGATTGGATTCGCCATAGAGTGTCCATTTACGGTCAGGTAATCCTGCAGGTTCAGACTCTGTTCTTCTGTCAGGAACTCTCCCTGAATATCAAGAAGATACTGTGCAACCGCCAGAGAACGCTGCTGGGACAGCTGCAGGTTATATGCATAATCTCCATCTGTATCTGTGTAACCATCAATGATGATCTCAGCAAGATAATTCTTATAAGTATCTTCCATCAGTACTTTACAGTAGATTGGAAGTACATTCCGAAGAGCTTCCTTACCAGCATCTGTAAGCTCGGATTCGTCTACATCAAATAATACACTTGCATCCAAAGTAAGCGCTCCGGTCTGGGAATCCAGGTTAACATTGATATTATTCTTCTGAAACTCTTTCTGAAGTGCTTCCACAACCTCAGCTTTGACACCGATAATATTATCAATTTTAGTCTGCTGCTGGGTAAGAAGTGTGGTTTTCTCATCCAGGTCCGTCTGCTGCTGGGCAAGAAGTGCCTGCTGCTCTTTTAATTTCGCTTCCTGCTCGGCCAGCGTCTGAGCCAGCGCAGTCAGCTTCTCATCCTTTGTTTTAATGGTTCCTTCCTGTTCCTCAATGGTATTCTGCTTGGCAAGAAGATCTGCTGTATACTCTGCCTGCAGAGCCAGCTTCTCGTCTCTTTCCTGAATACTCTCATCATAGCTCTTCTGGGCCTGGAAAAGTGTCAATGACATGATCAGTATGAAAAGAAGCAGAACGCCAGCCATAACATCGGAGTAGGAACGCCATACATTAAAGCCTCCATCTCCTGATTTTCTTTTTTTGCGCATGTCAATCTCCTCTTATCTGAATAAACCGAATTTTCCTTTCTGTGCTGCTTTGGAAAGTTCTTTCATGTTCTTGTTGATTTCTTCCAGAAGCGCCTGCTGGCCTTCATTCTGTTGTGCGATCAGATTGCCAAGCTTCTCTACGGAATCATTTCTTCCACTTGCGATCAGGGACACATCTCTGGTGTTGGCTGCTGTGACTTCACTCAGGAGCTTACGCACCTGCTCCATGGTCTTATAGGAAAGTCTCTGATACTGGGCGAAATCCTCCATCTGCGCAGTAAACTCTTCTGCCATCTTCTGATTAGCATGAATCAGATCTGTACCAGCCTGACTGGTGCTGCCAACCTTCTCGATGGAAGCCGCTGCTGTCTCCACATATTTCTGCATAGCCTGATTGCATGCAACCCAGAACTTGGCTGCTGATTTCTCTGCATCCTTCAGATAATCCACAACATGCTGATAATCCTGCTGCTGCATCTTCTGGATTTCCTGGTTTTCCGAAAGAATGCGGTTGGCCGTAGACATGTACCGGGTCTGCATGCCCCCCATTTCCTTCACCATATCGGTAATGGCCTTATCCTGCTTGTCGTAAGTCTCTGTCAGCTTCTGGCTCATCGTCTGATACATCGCGGAAGTATATGCAGTATTCTCCTTCTGAGCCTTTTTCAGCTGATCCAGTGCCATATTAAAATCGCGGAACTGCAGATGGAAGGAATTATTCATCTGTTTCAGGAATTCGTCCGAAATCTCACGGATCGCATCCTCCTGGCATCTGGTCACAGAAGCTACCAGCATATCCAGGGAATCATTCATCTTCTGGAATGTAGGAGTAATGACCTTCTCAAAGCTGTCTGCCATCTGGACGGAAAACTGCTCTGCCATCTGTTTCATAGCACTTGTCTGCAGCTTCTGGCTTGCAAGGAGCAGGTTTCTTGACTCATTCTCAGCTGTAGGCATTACATAAGAATGAAATTTCTCCAGAAATCCCTGGAGCTCCTCTGTCATGGAAGAATACTCGCCCTTCATTCCGAAAGTATAAATAATTGAGAAAGAAATACCATAAATAGAGGTGAGGAATGCCACTTTAATACCCTCTACCAATGCTGCAACAGAAGAAGTCATGGCACTGTAATCTGTAGGCTGGAAATCACGAAGTCCCCATACAAGGCCAAGGAATGTACCCAGAATACCAAGACTGGTAAAAATATCCGGTACCATTTCCAGAAGCTTTTTATGTACATGAATGTCAAGCTCATCCTCATTAATGAACTCTTCAATATCCCCAAGTCCCTCTTTACTATTGTTTATACTGTCTGTAAAGCTGTCCATTTTCTGATCCAGATATTTATCATCAAACAGCTCTCCCAGATACGTAAGATTCTTAGGCTCTGTCTTACCCGGAATCTTGAACATACCATTCAGTTCTTCAACTGCCCTGTGAAATGCTGTACTAAGATTATTCATACGGAACATTCCACCAAACATTGCGATCAGATACAGGACTGCGATCACCGCCAGAAATACGAAATTATAGATCGTAGATGATAAATTCCCCCTGCCTGCAAACAAGGTCAAAGCAGTGGTACCTGCAAGGACCGCAACAAACAATACAGAATGCGTGATTTTTTTCTTCATTGTCTGCCTCCCCATTTGTATTTTTTGAATTTTTTATCATAATATCACAATTTACACATAATAACAAGAAAAAACATACCCCTGTCTAATCAAAAGGATTTAACAGGGGTATTATATCATATTCTATATTTTCAAGCGTAAACCTTATCTTCCTCCAGAAAGCTTGCTTTTCCATCCTTCACTTCTACCAGGTTAATACTGCAGTTAGGCGGTACACAGCCATGCCAGAAATGCTCTGGATCCTGATACAGATTCTGAAGAAGCGCTCTTACAGCACAACCATGGGAAGACACCAGGATCGTTTTATCTGCCAGAGCGGGATCTGTGGTTTTCTCCAGCCAGAAATCCCTGGTGCGTTTCAGGACATCCTGGATGTTTTCTCCATTTTCCGGCCGTGGAAAGGAAAGGGGATCTCTGAAAAACAGATCAAACTCTTCACAATCTGATTCCATTGTATTTCCCGTTCTCATAATGTGTCCTTCCAGAACGCCAAAATTAATCTCCTGGATTCTTTCATCCGGTATGGTCGGAATATCCCGGCCGCCGAGAACCAGCTGGGCAGTCTGTCTCGCACGGATCAACGGGCTTGTGAAGCAGATATCAAAATCCACATTCATTAAAGCCTCGCCTGTCTTTCTGGCAAGGTCAATTCCCTCCTGGGCAAGTGGAATATCAGCTGACCCCTGGGCCTTATGAAGATGGTTCCAGGGTGTCAGACCATGTCTTACAATATATAAAAGCATCAGCTTCTCAACTCGATTCCAAGTCCTTCCAGACCATTTAAGATTTTCTTCATTGCTGCTGAAATCTCACTCTCTTCCAGAGTCTTGTCATGATCACGGAATACAAGGGCATAAGCCATAGACTTATAACCTCCCTTGATCTGGCTGCCTTCGTAAATATCAAACAGCTGATAGCTCTCCAGGATTTTTCCGCCTCTCTGGACAAGAACATCCTCGATCTGTCCTGCAAGAACATGTTTCGGAACTACCATACTAAGATCACGTGTTACAGCCGGATACTTGGCAATACCGGTAAATTTGTGATTGAAGTTTGCAAATTCCAGTACACTCTTGATGTCGATCATTGCAATATATGCACGGTCACCGATTCCATAGTTTTCTGCAACAAGTGGATGAATCTCACCAAGATAACCTACAACAGTACCCTCGTAAATCATATTTGCCTGTCTTCCAGGATGAAGGAATGATTTCTCACTTGCCGGATCGTATTCCATTTTCTTCTTCATACCGATCTTTTCGAAGAATTCTTCGCAGACACCCTTCATGTCAAAGAAATCTCCATTTCCATACATTCCAAGTGTAAACATGGTTCTCTCATCTGGCAGCTCTGTAAGCGGAAGTGCCTTTGGAAGATATACATTTCCAAGCTCATACAGACGTACATCTTTGTTTCTTCTGTTGTAATTGGTTGCCAGGGATGAAAGCATACCATTCAGTGTACTGGTACGCATTATACTGTAGTCCTCGCCAAGAGGATTGCTGATCGTGATCACCTTGCGGAGCACATCATCCTCCGGAATTCTCAGCTTGTCAAATACCTTCGGGCTCTCGAAGGAATAGGTCATTCCCTCGGAAAATCCGCAGTACTCTGCAATGTCTCTTGCAATATTTTCGATGCGGAGCTTGAATGGCATTTTTCCTGCTGTAGCTTCCCCAGATGGTAAAGTGGTCGGAATCTTGTCATAACCATAGAAACGGGCAACTTCCTCTGCCACATCTGCCATACAATGGATATCCTGACGGAAAGTAGGAGCTACGATCTCATTTGTCTTCTCGTCATAAGCAAGCTCGATCTTTGCAAGGTATCCAAGCATCTCTTCTTTGGAAAGATTGGTTCCAAGAAGACCATTGATACGTTCCGGTTCAAATTTCACACGGGATGGCTCACTTACTTTGTTACAGATATCAACCATACCTCCGACAACTTCACCAGCACCAAGCTCTTCCATCAGCTGGCAGGCTCTGTCGATTGCTGCTTTTGCATTATTGGGATCAAGGCCCTTCTCAAATTTACCGGAAGCATCTGTACGAAGTCCGATTCTCTTGGAAGAAAGTCTGATATTGGTTCCATCGAAGCATGCAGCCTCAAAAAGAACGGTGTGTACATTCTCTGTGATCATAGAGTTCTCGCCACCCATGATACCTGCGATTCCTACCGGCTTCTCACCGTCACAGATCATCAGTACGTTCTCATCCATAGTACGTTCCTGTCCATCCAGGGTAACGAATTTCTCATCTTTTCCAGCACAGCGTACCACGATCTCATGATTGGCAATGGTGTCAAGATCATAAGCGTGCATTGGCTGTCCAAACTCTTCCATTACATAGTTGGTAATATCTACCAGGTTGTTAATAGGACGGATTCCATTGGAAGCCAGGCAACGCTGCATCCATCTAGGAGATGGTCCGATCTTTACATTTTTTACAACTCTTGCGCAATAGCGCGGGCAAAGCTCCGGTTTTTCTACTGTTACTTTCACGTAGTCAGAAGCCTGCTCATTATTTCCAGTCACCTTTACTTCCGGAGGGCAGAATTTCTTGACAAAAGTAGCTGCTGCCTCTCTTGCGATTCCCAGGACTCCATAGCAGTCTACACGGTTAGATGTGATCTCATACTCGAAAACCACGTCATCCAGTCCAAGAGCTTTGATCGCACTCTCTCCTACAACTGCATCCTCCGGGAAAATATAAATTCCATATTCCGGAGCCTCCGGATACATGTCGCGGTTGCTTCCCAGTTCTTCAATAGAGCACATCATGCCATTTGACGGCACTCCACGAAGCTTTCCGGCTTTGATCTTGATTCCGCCAGGAGTCATTTTGCCATCATGGCCACCGGCCACACGGCCGCCATCAAGAACAACCGGTACCTTGTCTCCTTCTTTTACGTTCGGCGCACCGGTAACGATCTGGATCACTTCTGATCCGATATTTACCTGGCAGATGATCAGCTTATCTGCATCCGGGTGTTTCTCGATTTTCTCGATCTGGCCGATCACAATTTTGTCAAGGTCAGCGTCAAGCTTGGTGAAGCCCTCTACCTTTGTACCTGACAAAGTCATCGCGTCTGTATATTCCTGTG
>JAQXQS010000085.1 GCA_029101305.1 Clostridia bacterium
CCGTCTTCGTTTCGGACTTGATGATGGACGTGCCAGAACTCTTGAGGAGGTTGGTAAAGAATTTAACGTTACCAGAGAGCGTATCCGTCAGATCGAGGCAAAGGCGCTTCGTAAGCTCCGTCATCCAAGCCGCAGCCGCAAGCTGAAGGATTATCTGGATTAAGGAGAGGACTATGCAGTTATCCTTACGACTGTCTGCAATTGCAGATATGGTAACAGAAGGAAACCGGCTGGTAGATGTGGGATGTGATCATGGATATCTGCCGGTGTATCTGATACAGCAGAAAAAAATTCCATCCGCCATTGCGATGGATGTGCGGAAAGGTCCCCTTTCCAGGGCCCAGGAACATATCCGGCAGTATGGACTGGAGGAATACATACAGACCCGGCTCTCAGACGGACTTGAAGGCTTGAAAGCCGGAGAGGGTGACACCCTTGTGATCGCAGGTATGGGCGGTCCCCTTATGGAAAGGATTCTCACAGATGGACAGTCTGTGAGAGATTCTTTTTCTGAACTGATTTTACAGCCGCAGTCTGATATTCCTCATTTCCGCAGATATATCCAGTCCCAGGGCTGGGGGATCGTGGAAGAGAAAATGGTGGAAGAGGATGGGAAATTTTATCCTATGATGCGTGTGGTAAGAGGGAATGCAGAGGAAAGCTTGGATTTTGGCGACAGGCAAAAAGAAGAATCAGGAGAATTCGTGTCAGGTAAAAGGAATGGAAGCAAACAGACGCGATCCGCAATGCAGGATACTCCCTACACGCTTCAGGAAGCCTTTGGCAAATATCTTCTTCAGGAAAAGAATCCTGTGCTGTACCGCTATCTTTTGCGGGAAGCACGTATCCGTACAGAAATTCTGAAACAGCTGGAAGCAGCAGAAAAAACAGACAGGGAAAAGAAAGAAAATTCCGGAGAAAGCCGTGCTACTGCGTTAGCTGCACGTGTTTCACAGGTAAGGGAGGAGGCGCAGCTGATCACAGCTGCTTTGGCAGAATATGAGAGTAAATGAACTGACCAGCTGGCTGGAAGCACAGTTTCCGGCTAAAGTTGCAGAAGACTGGGACAATGTAGGACTTCTTACCGGGGATGATGAAAACCAGGTGAACCATGTTTTTCTCGCCCTTGACCTGACAGAAGAGGTGTTGGAAGAAGCCATAGAAGCGGGTGCGGATATGATCGTCACCCATCATCCCATGATTTTTTCAGGAATTAAGAAAATCAATAACCACAGCTTTACCGGACGGAAGATCATAAGCCTTGTGCGCCATGGAATTTCTTATTATGCTATGCATACCAATTACGACATTCTTGGAATGGCAGATTTAAGTGCCAGATATCTGGAATTGACGGATACGAAGGTGCTGAGTGTTACAGGAGAAAAAGAAGGAGAACCTATCGGATTCGGACGTGTGGGAAATCTGCCTTGTGAGATGACATTAAAGGAGTATGCCCTTCTGGTGAAAAAGAATCTGAAGCTTTCCGATGTGAAGGTATACGGTGAGCTGGGTCAGATGGTGAAAACAGCAGCTGTGTGTACCGGCTCCGGTAAAAGCATGATCCAGGATGTGCTGGCAGCAGGGGCTGATGTGTATGTGACAGGTGATATTGATCATCATACAGGAATTGATACGGTTGCACAGGGGCTTGCAATTATTGATGCGGGACATTATGGTACGGAATATATTTTTATGGAAGATATGAAAAAAAGGCTTGAGAAGGCATTCCCGGAGCTTACATTCAGTTGTGCGAAGGTGAGGTCTCCGTATACCTTATTATAATTAATGATGTCAGGGTCAAAAGCTTTATCGTGCAAGCACGAACAGCTTTCTGACCTTTTGACCCTGGCATCATAATAATTTCAGAATGTGATTTATGGTTAACCTAGGTGGTCTTTGTGACCGGAAAGAGAGGTTTTATGGATCATACAGTGAAACTTACAATTAATGGGGAAAGCAAAGAATTTCCCATGGGAATTACCTACAAAGAAGTTGTAAAAGATTATGAAAAAACCAGTCCGGCTCCCATCATTCTTGTGATCGCAGGTGGCAAGATCCGTGAACTTCATAAGAAAGCAGAGAAGGACGGGGAAGTGCAGCTGGTGACAACCAGAGACAGTATTGGAAATAAAACCTATAAACGGACTGCATGCCTGGTACTTTTAAAAGCAATCTATGATCTTGCAGGTAAGGAAAAAGTAGAGAAGGTAGTACTTCACTATTCGGTTGGAAGTGGCTTCTATTTTACGATAGAAGGGGAACAGAAAACCGATCAGGCGTTCCTTGACCAGGTGAAAAAGAGGATGACTGAGCTGGTAGAGCAGAAAATTCCTGTGAAGAAGCGTAGTGTGGGAACGGATGAAGCCATTGCTATTTTCCATCATCACAAAATGTATGACAAGGAGAAGCTGTTCCGTTACCGCAGAGTTTCCAAGGTGAATATTTACAGCATAGAGAATTTTGAGGATTATTTCTATGGGGCGATGGCTTATGACACCAGCTATGTGCCATATTTTGACCTGAAGCTTTATGACGAAGGCTTTGTTCTCATGCTTCCAGATGCGAAGGCTCCAGATGTGATTCCGGAATTTAAACCTCAGGACAAAATATTCCAGGTGCAGAAGGATTCGGAAGAATGGGGAAAGAAACTGGATATTTCCACAGTTGGGGAGCTGAACGACCAGATCACTTCCCAGGGAATCCAGAAAATCCTTCTTATGCAGGAGGCGATGCAGGAGTCACGGATTGCCAGAATAGCAGAGCAGATCGCGGAATCAGGGAATAAGAAATTTGTCATGATCGCGGGCCCGTCCTCATCTGGTAAGACTACGTTTTCCCATAGATTGTCGATCCAGCTGGCAGCACATGGAATGAAGCCACACCCCATTGCAGTGGACAATTATTTTGTGAACAGGGAACACACCCCGCTGGATGAATTTGGGGAAAAGGATTACGAATGCCTGGAAGCCATTGATGTGGAGCAGTTCAATAAGGATATGCTTGCTCTGTTAAAGGGGGAGCGTGTAGAACTGCCAGTGTTTAATTTTAAAACAGGGCAGAGAGAATATAAGGGTGATTTTCTTCAGCTTGGAAAAGAAGATATTCTGGTTATAGAGGGTATTCATGGGCTGAATGATAAATTAAGCTATGCACTTCCAAGGGAGAGTAAGTTTAAAATTTATATCAGCGCTTTAACCCAGCTGAATATTGATGAGCATAATCGAATCCCTACTACAGACGGCAGACTGATCCGCAGGATTGTCCGTGATGCAAGGACAAGAGGTACCTCTGCCAAGGAGACCATTGCCAGATGGCCTTCTGTAAGACGAGGGGAAGAGAAAAATATCTTTCCATATCAGGAAGAGGCAGATGTAATGTTTAATTCAGCCTTGATCTATGAGCTGGCATGCCTGAAGGTATATGCAGAACCGTTGCTTTTCGGGATTTCCAAGGAAGATCCGGAGTATCTGGAGGCAAACCGGCTGCTGAAATTCTTTGATTATTTTGTTCCGGTGCCAAGCGAGGAAGTGCCGAATAATTCGTTGCTTCGGGAATTTATCGGGGGAAGTTGCTTTAATACCTGAATTGCTAAAATTTAAAGCTTTACATCTGAAAGCAATAATGTTAAAATAGCACTTGCGCAAGCAGGCCAGGTGATCGCGGCTGGACAGACGAAAGGGTTCAGACGAGGAAAGTCCGGGCTTCATAGGGCAGGATGCCGGATAACGTCCGGTGGAGGTGACTCCCAGACCAGTGCAACAGAAATAAACCGCCATGGTTTCCATGGTAAGGGTGGAAAGGCAGTGTAAGAGACTACCGCCGTCCTGGTAACAGGCCGGGCACATGTAAACTCCATTCGAAGCAAGACCGAG
>JAQXQS010000086.1 GCA_029101305.1 Clostridia bacterium
TGCTTCATCACTTTGGAAATCTATTTCGATTACCATTTTATCCCTCCCCAAAAAAGTTCTGCCCTATAATACTCTTAAACCATTTAGGGCAGTACCATGTTTTTTGAAAAACAAAGCGACCGGAGTCATATCGTCCCCGGCCTCTTTGCATCTTTCGTAATTAAAAGTTCCTACACCAGTATTCACTGTAAACCATATTGACGCTGGTAGTAATCTCTATTCTTTATTCATCCTTCTTATCATCTGCCTCTGCTACAGGAGTTTCTGTAGCTGGAGACTCTGCTGCCTGTTCTGCTTTTTCTGCAGGTGCAGCTTCCCCAGTTGCGCCTTCAGCAGCTGGTACTACAGCTGGCGGAATCTGAACGCCAAGAATTTTTCCAAGCTGTACTCTGTCAAGAATCAGGTTAAATCCTGCCGGATTGATCACAAATCCCTTCGCCTGCTGGATAATCAGTCCTGGCAGTTTCGCAAATGGAACTTTGGCTGCACGAAGCTTCTTGCCTCTTGCAAATTTATCAAACTCCATAACATCTGTGAAGGCAGGCTGGAGAATATCTCCCTGCTTATTCTTCAGATATGGAATGTTAACCTTAGTAGCGTCCTCCGGATCTGTAGCCATTGCTACTAAGAATTCGGATTTCTTAAGATTTACGATCAGCTCTTCCTCCATCTCACGAAGGTTCACTGTACGCTCTTCCTTCTTGATCGGGCGACGCAGCTCCTGCATGAAATAAATGCCGGAAAGCTGAAGTGTGGAGTTAAAAAGAGGCTGTTTCTTAGGCTCAAGCTTACTGAAATCTGCCTGTCTTGCAATTTGGGTAAGCTCCACTTCAATCTGATTCTCCCCGTCTACCCATACAACACTGTTTACACCGATTGCATAAAGGGTACCGTAAAATCTCGGATAATCTTTCTTCTCATATTTCATTCCCATAAGAAGGATCTTATCCTCTAATTTCTTCTTACCAAATTCTTTAATCTCTTCTTCTGTGGCAAATACCCATACCTGGTCATTAAAACTCTCTTCATCACAAATTACATATGGAAGCTTCGTAGCCTGTGAATATGCTACAAAGATTGCGTCTCTTGTCTGTAATTCTTTAATTGCATCCTGTTCTGTGATTCCCATGTCATTATCCTCTCAGTCCCGGTTTCCTAAAGCATGTTAGAAAAGAAAACCTAATATATGACTATTTTATAACAAAATCATAAAAAAGTAAAGCAAAGCCGGAACATTTCATGCAAATTTCCACAACTTTTACAATTTTGCAGGGTTTCCCTATTACTTAAAATCGTAAGTCTTTAATTTTCCATATTTTTTTGGATGCCTCTTTAACCCATATACACCTTTCATGGTTCCAGACCGTTGTTTCTGCGGATCATAATGTTTATCATTGATCTTTACCCAGCAGTGAGTACTTTTGCTTACTTTCAGCTTTATATTTTTATAACCGATTTCCTGTGCAAGGGCTGCAAATGCGCATGCAAAAGAATAACAATTTCCCCTTTTCTGCCGGAACATGTTCAATGCAGTCTCCTTATACCAGCCCTCCTCTTCCAGATCAGGGTCAAAGCCTCCATACCGGAACCTTTTTCTGTCTACCACATAATTCCAGCATGCTTTTAATTTCTGGGCACGTGTCATTTTGGGAGTTGTAATTTTGGAAAGAATCTGCATCGTCTGGATCTTAAGCAAAGCGTCTGTTGTTCTCTTGGCAGTTCCTTTTTCTGTAAAATAATATTTTCCATCCTCAGATTCCTGGTTCTGATAACAGACCCCCATAGAATCCGCATAATATAGATTCTGGCGATATACAAAATAACCGGTTGCCGGATTTCCATTCTGGGTTGTTATATAATAAGTTTTTCCACAAACGTTCACCAACTTGTTTTTCTTTTTACTCAGAAGACATCCATTTTCATCAAAAATATATAGTTTTTTTGCGATTTTATGACTTCCCACATATGCATATCCATCTGCACCGAAATAATATCTGCTGCCTTTATAATTTATCCAGCTTTTCTTCACTTTTTTTCCATTAGCCCCAAAAGTGATCCCGCTATCCGTAATCTGCAAGCCTTCTTTTTTTGCCGGATCCACAACTGTTTTCTGATCATAAAGCAGTTCCGCTTCCTGTACCGGAAGAGCCTGAACAAAGACAGTTTCAGATGATGTAAGCATAATAGCAGCCATCATAGCTGTAAAAAATGCTTTTCTTTTTTTCATATATTTTCCTTTCATACATACTATCCTGAAATAATGAAATAATTTGCCGGAAGCCTTAATAAAAAGGCTTTCGTTCAGATCATTTTGTCATAAATTCTACAATCTGATCCAGCTGTGCCAGCTGATCTTCTTTTAATGCAGATTTTACAGTTACTGTTTCCTCGTAGATATCCATTTCCTTCATTCCGGAAAGGATTTCCTTCATCTGTCTTCCAGCAGTAGATGCCCAGGTTCCATTTTCCAGGACTGCCACCTTTCTCTTCTGAAGATTGTGTGCCGCCAGTTCATGAAGCAGAGTTTCCATTTTCGGGAAAAGCCCTGCATTATAAGTCGGGCATGCAAATACAATTCTGTCGCAGCGGAATGCTTCTGCCACCAGATAAGAAGGATCTGTCACAGACACATCATAAACTGCAATATTTTTCTCTCCGGCATCTGCAAGTTTGCCAGCCAGAACATCTGCTGCATTTTCAGTATTCCCATAGATAGAAGCGTAAAGAATCAGAACATTGTGGTCCTCAGGTGTATATGTACTCCATTTCTGATATTTGTCAATAAACCAGCCAAGGTCTTCTCTCCAGATTGGACCGTGAAGTGGACAGATCATGGCAATATCAAGAGTCAGGGCTTTTTTCAGGGCAGCCTGTACCGGTCCGCCGTATTTACCCACGATATTTACCAGGTATCTTCTGGCATCATCCAGCCATTCTTCCTTGAAGTTCACCTCATCTGCGAAAATGTTTCCATTCAGTGCACCAAAGGTTCCAAATGCATCTGCGCTGAACAGCACTTTGTTATACGCATCGTAGGTAACCATTGCCTCAGGCCAGTGAACCATTGGAATCATGGCAAAAGCAAGCGTATGCTTACCAGTATTTAAAGTATCTCCCTCTTTGATCACAACAGCATGGGCATCCACATCAAAGGTAAAAAACTGTTTCATCATGGTAAACGTCTTCGCATTTCCCACAACCTTTACCTCTGGAAATCTTCTTACCACTTCTTCGATGATTGCGCAATGATCTGGTTCCATATGATTCACGATCATATAGTCCAGCTTTCTGCCATCCAGGACATGCTCCAGGTTTTCAAAGAATTGGCCGCTTACAGCTTTATCAACTGTGTCCAGAAGCACCGTCTGCTCATCCAGTATCACATATGAGTTATAAGATACGCCTCTTGGAATCGGATAAATATTTTCAAACAGGGCAAGTCTTCTGTCACTTGCACCAATCCAATATAAATCTTCGTTTACTTTTTTTACATTGTACATGATGTTTCCTACTTTTATCTCATGTCATAGATAGCAAAACTAATATTTCATCGCTACATTTTACAATTTTTTCATTCTACTGCTGTAATCTCAATAAATATTGTAGTTTATAGACAAAAACAGGCAGAAAACCCGCTTCGGTCTCCTGCCTATTTTATACCACTTATTTATGCTTCGTCAATCGCTTTTCCAATATCATGGCGCATATATTTATTTGCAAATGTGATCCATTCTGTTGCAGCGTATGCATTTTTTCTGGCTTCCTTCAGATTGCTTCCTGTGGCGGTGATTCCTACCACACGTCCACCGTTGGTCACGATCTGTCCGTCTTTAAACTTCGTACCGGCATGGAAACAGTAATAGCCATCTTTGCCCTTAAAGTTCTCAAATCCATACATCGGAATTTCCTTCTCATATTTCACCGGATATCCGTCACTTGCAAGAACCACACAGACTGCTGCATTGTCTTCGAACTGCAGGTCGATCTGGTCCAGGGTTCCATCAATGCAGGCTTCCATAACTTCCACAATGTCATTTTTCATACGCGGAAGTACAACCTGGGCTTCCGGATCTCCGAAACGGGCATTGTATTCCAGTACCTTCGGGCCATCCTTTGTCAGCATAAGGCCAAAGAAAATGATTCCTTTAAATTCCCTGCCTTCTGCTGCCATCGCATCAACAGTAGGCTGATATACATATTTCTGGCAAAATTCGTCCACTTCTTTGGTATAGAACGGGCTTGGGGAAAAGGTTCCCATTCCACCGGTATTCAATCCCTGGTCTCCATCTTTGGCACGCTTATGGTCCTGGGCGGATGTCATGGTCTTGATTGTTTTTCCATCCACAAAAGAAAGCACCGAGACCTCACGTCCAGTCATAAACTCCTCAATAACCATGGTATTTCCTGCATTTCCAAACTTCTTATCTTCCATGATCTCTTTCACACCATCTTCAGCCTCCTGAAGATTCTGGCAGATCAGGACGCCTTTTCCAAGAGCCAGTCCATCTGCTTTCAGAACAATAGGAAACTTCGCTTCTGTGCGAAGATAAGCCAGGGCTTTTTCGGGGTCATCAAAGTTTTCATATGCAGCTGTAGGAATATGATATTTTTTCATCAGATCCTTGGAAAATGCCTTAGAGCCTTCCAGGATTGCTGCATTTTTACGAGGTCCGAATACCCGCAGTCCACGGGATTCAAATTCATCTACAACGCCGCCTACAAGCGGGTCATCCATACCAATAATGGTAAGGTCCACCTGATTTTCCTGGGCAAAATCAGCAAGCTTTTCAAATTCCATGGCACCAATATTCACACACTGGGCATATTCTGCAATTCCTGCATTTCCTGGTGCACAGTAAATTTTATCTACCTTAGGGCTTCTGGACACGCTCCATGCGATTGCGTGCTCTCTTCCGCCGCTTCCTACGATCAGTACTTTCATAATACCCTCCTTAATCGCTGATGGTCACAATATGGTCTTCTACAGAAACCTTTCCGTTGGCGATCAGATTGATCGCTTTGGGAAGGATCTTCCATTCTGCCTTCTCCATCACACTTCTCTGAAGAGACTGTGGTGTATCGTCCGGTTCTATTTTCACTGCTTTTTGCAGGATGATCGGTCCGGTATCTGTGCCAGTGTCTACAAAATGAACGGTAGCACCAGTCACCTTCACGCCTCTTTTCAGAGCTGCTTCATGGACATGAAGTCCGTAATATCCCACTCCGCAAAAAGATGGGATCAAAGATGGATGGATGTTGATGATCTTATTGGGAAACGCTTCCACGATCATCGGCGGGATTGCGACCAGATAGCCTGCAAGAACGATCAGTCCAGCTCCACTTTCCTGCAATTTTCTTAAAAGTGCCTCGTGGAATCCCTCTCGGCTCTCGTACTCCTTTGGTGCGATACAGACTGCCTCAATTCCATGGTTCTGTGCCCTTTTTAATGCATAGGCATTGGGATTATTGCTGATCACCAGTGAAACTTCAGCGTTTGTGATCCTGCCGGAATCAATGGCATCCAGGATTGCCTGGAGATTGGTACCACCGCCAGATACCAGGACAGCAACCTTTAGCATAATGTCACTCCCTTTTCTCCTGCTTCAATACGTCCTACTACATAAGGAGTCTCGCCTGCTGCCTTGATTGCCTCCATGGTCTTGTCCACATCTGCCGGATCAACAGCCAGAACCATTCCAAGTCCCATGTTATAAGTGTTATACATCATCTTTTCTTCAATATCGCCTGTTTTGGCAAGGAGCTTAAAGATCGGAAGTACCGGATAACTGTCTTTTTCAATCACAGCTCTTGTACCTTCTTTCAGCATACGCGGCACATTCTCATAGAAGCCGCCGCCTGTGATATGGCTGCAGGCATGGATCTTAACTCCGGCATCTTTAATGCTCTTAAGGGCTTTCACGTAAATCTTGGTTGGAGCGATCAGCGCTTCACCAAGGGTAGTTCCAAGTTCATCATAATAAGTGTCAAGGGATTCTTTTGTCATCTCAAATACCTTGCGGACAAGAGAGAATCCGTTACTGTGCACACCGGAGGATGCCATTCCGATCAGAACGTCACCTGCATTTAAGTTTTCACCTGTGATCAGATCCTTTTTGTCCACAACGCCAACTGCAAATCCAGCCAGATCATACTCGTCCACAGGATAGAAGCCTGGCATTTCTGCAGTCTCTCCACCGATCAGGGCAGCGCTTGACTGGGTACAGCCTTCTGCAACGCCCTTTACGATCTGTGCGATCTTTTCCGGATAATTCTTGCCGCATGCAATGTAGTCCAGGAAGAAAAGAGGCTCTCCACCTGCACATGCAATATCATTTACACACATTGCCACACAGTCGATTCCAACTGTGTCATGCTTGTCCATAATAAATGCCAGTTTCAGCTTGGTTCCAACTCCGTCAGTACCGGAAACCAGTGTGGGCTCTTCCATATCTTTAAAGCTGTTCATGGAAAAAGCGCCTGAGAATCCGCCGATTCCGCCAAGCACCTCTGGTCTCATAGTCTTTGCGATATGCTGTTTCATTAACTCTACTGATTTGTATCCTGCCTCAATATCAACGCCCGCGTTCTTGTAATCCATGCCTTTTTCCTCCCAGAATTTTATGGTTTTTCATTACTTTACAACAGCTTCAGGGGCAAAACTTTTGCCCCTGGTATATATTTTATTTCATGTAAGCTTTATGACCTACTTCCTGTAATTTCGCATCCTTAGCTTCTACCTGCTCTTTTAATTCCTGGCTGTATGCTTTCAGACGGTCAAGGAGCTCCGGATCCGATGTTGCAAGAATCTTAGCTGCAAGAAGTCCTGCATTCGCACCTCCGTTAATGGCAACAGTGGCTACCGGAATGCCTGACGGCATCTGTACGATGGAGTACAGGGAATCTCTTCCACCAAGAGATGTGGTATGCATAGGAATTCCAATAACCGGCATCGGAAAAATCGCCGCGCACATTCCTGGTAAATGTGCAGCCATACCGGCACCAGCAATGATAACCTTAAATCCTTTTTCCTCAGCTGTCTTCGCATACTCAAAGAACACATCCGGCTCTCTGTGTGCGGAGATAATACGCATTTCGTAATCAATTCCAAGCTTCTCCAGAATGTCTGCCGCCTTGCTCATAACCGGCATATCTGAATCACTACCCATTACAATTCCTACTTTTGGCATAATATTCTCCTCTTTTACTATGATTTAGAACTACCATTCGCGTAAATTCTACTAAGAATCCCATTTTCTGTCAATATAAATGAGCCAAAGAAAAATTTTGAAGTGCAAATTAATTTTTGCCAATCTTTTAGAAAAAGGAGGAGCATTTTCCTGCTCCCGGCCTTTTATTTCTTAAATGGTTCATTCAATTCTTCCGTTCCAGGCAGTACAAATCTGCCATCCTCAATAATGGAAACCTCTTCCCCATCTTCTTTAAGAACCCGGATGCTTCCCAGCTCGTCATAAGGAATCGTAATATCTGTATGACAGCCAAAATATGCCTTTCCAACATCTTCCTTTCTTAAAATGGAAACCTCGTTATCCCTGGCAATGATTTCCTTTCCATCCGGATTATATACAGCGGTGTCCTCAGCCCAGCTGTAGCAGGTATCTCCCACAGCGAAATGTGGTCCCATTTTCTCTGCTATAAGGATCGGCAGCTTATCTGCAATGTTATACTTCTCTGCTGCCACATAAGCGGTTGTATTGGTTCCGATAGCAAATTCGCCCATAGGAAGTGTGGGATGGTGGAACAAAATATTATCCTCAATATATTTCCTGTTTTCTTCCTCTGATTCAAAGTTTTTGCAGGAATAGGAGGCAATTTTTCCATCTTTAAATTCCAGTTTCAGATCACGGAACTGAAGTCCTTCCAGATAGACCTTGGTCACATGCAAAAGTCCGTTGGTTCCCAAAAGCACTGGGGAAGTAAATACCTCTCCTACCGGAATATTCACATCTGCTACACAGTTCTCGAAATTTGACTGTTTCACAGGGTCAGCAAGTGTATGGAGATGGATCTTCAGGTCTGTCCTATTCTCCCCTTTTCCTTTTACAGATACCCATTCCCCCTGATCCAGCGTATCAATGATGGTCTGCTGGATTTTCTGGTAAAGCTGGTAATCCAGGGTATTGATCTTTACGATCTGGCGGAAAATGTCCTCATAATCGCCGCCGATTTCCGGAACCGGATAAGCGATAATGGTAAAGCTTCTCTCGTCGCCCTTAATGTAGCGGTTGGTGATCTGTCCAGCCTCATTTTGCATTTCAATTTCCAGCTTCTGCTGGGCATCACTGAACTGCCACGCTTCTTTTGTACTTACCGGTGAAAATGGAGCTTCACCGAAAACCTCGATACATGCAGGACCAGCATGCACAGCTGCAAGCTCCTTGTATTTCTCATAAGAGGTCTGCAGGGCCCGAAGGCGTCTCTGTACAAAATCCCCATCCATATAGAGCGCGCCATCCTGGCGATGGTCATAATCATACTGCGGATTAGCAACAGCTCCTGTATAACCGATTCTGTGTACCCCTCTCTTATTAACCGCATGAACACCATAGCGGAAAATAACTGGTTTCAATCCCATTTCCTCAAACTGGCGCACCGCTGCCCTTACCATTCTCTCAAATCCAAGGTTAAAACGGATGTTCACCGTCTTTTTCTTACTCAGATCTATATGCGCATTCACAAAACCGATGCGGTAGCCTTCTGTATAGGTTCTTGCACAGTCATCGATTTCTTTCTGGGAAAGCCCGTTTAAAAATCTGGCAACTCCAAATTCATTTTCTGTAATGTACTCGCCGAACTGATAGAGATAGCGCAGATCTGTAAGATCAGCATCCATAACAATCTTTGTTGCAAAATCCACTTCCGGATCCACGTTTTCCCTGATACGCTCTTCCACCATATCCTGACAGTAATCGTTCACATAAGAGCAGAGGATTCCCTTTATTTCCGGCTCTGTAGGAAGCTCCTCCTGGGCAAAGGCTCCATACACTTCCAGAAACAGTTCCAGAAGCACCGTCATATCCCACAATTTTTTCTCATGTGAATATGCAACTGCTCCGCGAAGCTCTGCATATAGGAACGTAAGGTCACGTCCAAATTCTCCAAGCTTTTCACACGCATAAACCGGATTTCCGTAGCTGTTTTCATAATTTTCCGGAAGAATATCCTGATACAGCTCCCTGTTCAGCGCTTTCCACTCTTCCAATGACAAATCTGTTGGTTCAGAAACCTTCCTCGGCGCCTTCTGTGTTCCAAGAAATACCACCTCGTCCATGATTTCTATATTTTTTTCAAGAAAAACAGCTGTTTTCTGAAAAAAATCCAGGTATGGCTGCTGTACCACCTGTTCCTCTTTGATCTCGCACACTCTCTCCTTTGCAAGAGCATAACGTTCCATCAAAAGCTCGTCCACACAATCCCTTCTTTCTTCTGATTCTTCTATTCTTACACTCATTATCCCAATCTTCTGACAGATTCCAATTGGAATCTGTTCTTTTCCTGATTCATTTTCCAGATTTATTCTTTCCCAGACATATCATCGGTCACATGGCCTTCTTCTACATGCTTATCAATTAATTCCTGCATGTATTCCCATATTGCAGGCGCTCCCTCACCAGTGTGCCGGTTTCGTTTATAGATCTGACTTTTTTTCACGCCATGTTCTACCCAGCTGATTCCGTCTGTTGCGTCATTTAAGAAAAGCGGCTGGCTGTTATCCAGCATATGGGCATATTTCGCTTCCGGTGTCTCATACGCTTCGAATTCTTCCCACAGATCATAAAGCCATTTCCCCTGGTCTTCCGGGAGAAGTCCGTATATCCGCTGTGCCGCCACTTCTTCCCGGTCATGCTGTGTCGCACTGCCTGCTGCATCATAGGCATATGTGTCCCCGGCATCAATTTCTACCAGATCATGGATCAGCACCATAGGAATCACCTTGGACAAATCCACCTCTTCTGGTGCATATTCCTTCAGAAGCACAGCCATCAATGCCAGATGCCAGGAATGCTCTGCATCATTTTCCTTACGTTTTCCATCGGAAAGATAGGTCTGGCGCATAATATTTTTCACTTTATCCACTTCGAGAATAAAATCTAATTGTTTTTTTAAACGGTCGTCCATTTTTGCTCCTTTTGCAGCTTTTGTTCCAGGCAGATTATAAGCCCGTAAGATATACCCCGATCCAGACGATCAGGATCAATCCGTTACTGATCGAACCAATTATACTTGTCCTGTGGCTTCTGCCCTCTTCTGAGAAGCTAAGCAATCCCATAGCAAATCCATACACCGAAAGAAGAGCTGCAAACAAGCCAACTCCTCCCACCAGAAATCCTAAACTCTCATCCAGGAAATATGCCAGGGCAACTGCCGCTATAAACAACAAAAAGGACGCTGCCGCCAGAACGACGGACAGCTTCCCTTTTTTTGCTTCTTTTTTCTTTGTAAATGAATATCTATATCTTCTTGCCATAATGGAATTTTCTCCTAATATGATTACAGATGAGAAAAAGAACATACCCCAAGGCTGCCCCCAGGGTGTTCAAAATCATATCATCCACATCAAAGCATCCGACCTTTGTGATAAGCTGGATCACTTCCACAGTCAGACTTAATATAAATCCTGATATGCAGATGAGAAAACCACTGTTCATTCTTCTGAAAATAACCGGAAGGATAAACCCGAAAGGCAGGAACCCTATCACATTTCCGAAAATATTGGAAAATACCGCAGCTGCGCCAAGCTGTCTCCTGTACATCCAGAACCTTCTGATCTCAACAAAAGGAACCAGATTATACCGGTAAGCCTGTTCTGCCTGTGCTGCCCTGCCATATTCTTCTGAAAAAAACAGAAAATAAATAAGCAGAAGCACATACACGATAAACAATAGGATTCCCATACGGCGAATCAAAGTTTTCGTTTCCTTTTTCAAAAAATGTCTCCTTAAATCATCATATCGGATTTGCCTTTCAGAAGTCTGGCACCATTCACGATCATGAGAATACCAGTCGTCACACCTGTTACCAGTGTAATGATCCCAAGTGCAATGCTTCCAGCGCCCACCCCTGATACGATCTTATAAAGTTTTTCGCTCATCAGCATTTCCTCCTTTTACCATTATTCTGCGCCGTACTGGCTGTAGTATGCATCAATGGCTGCTTTTAAAGTGTCGTCG
This sequence comes from Clostridia bacterium, assembly GCA_029101305.1. GTDB lineage: Bacteria > Bacillota > Clostridia > Lachnospirales > Lachnospiraceae > Blautia_A. The sequence continues at coordinate 11,190 of JAQXQS010000086.1, forward strand.
ATGATGACCTTTCCTTTATATTCTTTATTATAGAGGTGCTCTACAACCTCTGCCATGGTGACGATTGCCGTTGTCTTAAGGCCATATTTCTCTTCGATTTCTTTCAGGGCGCTCTTGGTACCCTGTCCGCGCTCCATGCGGTCTACAGATACAACAAGACCGATTGGGGAAACATCCCCCTGTGCTTTAATGATCGGCAGCGTCTCCTGGATAGAGGTTCCAGCTGTGGTAACATCCTCGATGATCACAACCTTATCCCCATCTTCGATAGGACTTCCAAGAAGGATTCCTTTATCTCCATGATCTTTTACCTCTTTACGGTTAGAGCAGTAACGGATATCTTTGCCATACTCTTCGCTGATTGCCATAGTCGCTGCAACTGTCAGCGGAATTCCTTTGTATGCAGGTCCGAAAAGTACATCAAAATCCAATCCAAACTTGCTTTCGATTGCTTTTGCATAGTACTGGCCTAATTTTCTCAACTGTGCTCCTGTGCGGTAAAAACCTGTATTAACAAAAAACGGGGTTTTTCTTCCGGATTTCGTCACAAAATCTCCAAATTTGAGTACGTTGCAGTCGATCATAAACTCTATAAATTCCTGTTTATACTGTTCCATGTTTATCCTCCTCGTATACCAGCCATATCTGTCTGCCGTTTTTCACAGCAAGCTAAACTTTATAGTAGCACATAATGACGCCAAGGTCAAAAGTTCTTTTCTATTTTACACAGCCGATCAGTTCATTGATATCTTCCACTTTCTGTTTCTTCAGGAAAGCTGCCATACCATCCACAACCTCCTGGGTTGTATAAGGATTGATAAAATTCGCAGTTCCTACAGATACTGCAGTAGCACCTGCCATGATAAACTCAAGTGCATCCTCCGCACTTGCGATTCCGCCCATTCCAATGATCGGGATCTTTACTGCATTTGCCACCTGATATACCATGCGCACTGCAACCGGCTTAACAGCTGGTCCTGACATTCCACCAGTTTTATTTGCCAGTGCAAATGTCCTGCGGTTGATATCAATCTTCATTCCGGTAATGGTATTAATAAGAGAAACCACATCCGCTCCACCGCTTTCAGCTGCACGGGCCATCTCGGTAATATCCGTTACATTTGGACTCAGCTTCATAATTACCGGCTGTCCGGCATATTTTTTTACTTCTTTTGTGATTGCCTCCAGTGCTTTCGGATTCTGGCCAAAAGCAATGCCGCCTTCTTTTACATTCGGACAGGATACATTGATCTCCAGCATATCTACCGGCTCATCTGCCAGGCGTTCTACCACTTCACAGTAATCCTCTGTAGTTTTTCCGCAGACATTTACGATGATCTTCGTATCGTATTTTTTCAGGAATGGAATATCCCTTTCACAAAAAACATCAATTCCCGGATTCTGAAGTCCAATGGCGTTCAGCATACCTCCTGTGGTCTCAGCCACACGTGGTGTAGGGTTGCCCGGCCACGGTACATTTGCTACACCCTTCGTCACAACAGCCCCAAGATTATTCAGGTCAACAAATTCACTATATTCCGCACCGGAGCCAAAAGTTCCGGAAGCCGTCATTACGGGATTTTTAAGAGTCACTCCTGCAAGATTTACGCTCATTTTGCTCATAACTCCACCTCCGTACTAAGAAACACAGGTCCGTCTTTACATACTCTCTTATTATGTACATGGGAATGTCCGTCCACTTCTGTAGACTGGCATACACATCCTAAGCAGGCGCCGATTCCGCAAGCCATCCGCTCCTCCATGGAAATCCAGCAGGGAATTCCTTTTTCCAGGGCATAAGCTTTGATTGCGCGAAGCATTGGTTTGGGGCCACACGCAAAGATCACATCTGCCTCCAAGGCATTTTCCCGGATCGCATCCATTACATTTCCTTTGGTTCCTGCAGATCCGTCTTCTGTTGCAATATATACCTGCCCGTTTTTCTCAAATTCCTCATTGAGGAACAATTCGTCGCGGTATCCAAGAACAGCTGTTTTCCTGGCATCCAGCTGTTTCATCGTCTCCAGCATTGGCGGAACACCGATTCCACCGCCCATCAGAAATACGCTTTTACCTGCAGCCTCCTCCAGAGGAAAGCCATTGCCAAGAGGTCCAAGGATGTCAAGAACAGCACCCTTCGTCAATTTGGAAAAGCTTTCTGTACCGGTATTTTTGCCAGTTACACGATAAACAAGGCGAAGTGCACCATTCTCTTTATCGATTTCGCAAAGGCTGATGGGACGTGGAAGCAATTTGCCCCCATCCTGTGTATAAACAGAGACAAACTGTCCCGGCTTTGCATTTTTTGCGATGGTCTTTGTCTGGAGCCACATACTGTAAATGTCTTTTCCGATACATTCCTGACTGATAACTGTACAGGTTTCTTTTACCTTTGTACCCATTTTCTTCCTCCTAACGGCTCTTTAATGCTGTGCTGATATCCAGGATCATGTCTTTTACTGCCTGGCGGGAAGCGTCTGCATAATTCGCCTCACCAAATTTGGCATACTTCTCCTGCTTGTAAGCGGCAATGATTCCTCTTGAAGAATTTACGATCGCACCAAGGCCATCTTCGTTAAAGAAGTGTACAAGATCAGCTCCTTTTCCGCCCTGAGCTCCGTATCCAGGTACCAGGATAAAGGTTTTCGGCATAAGCTTTCTTAATACTTTACCCATCTCTGGATAAGTAGCGCCTACAACTGCGCCTACATAGCTGTAGCCATCTCCCATAAGCTCATCGCCCCACTGTGCAACCTTCTCACCTACCCACTCATAAAGAGGACGGCCTTCGATGATTCTGTCCTGAAACTCTCCGCTTGATGGATTGGATGTTTTAACCAGTACAAAAATTCCCTTTTTCTCTTCCCTGCATACATCCATAAATGGCTTCACACCGTCTGTTCCAAGATATGGGTTTACGGTAGCAAAATCCTCATCAAATGGCACATATGTCTTGCTTCCTACCTGGACTTTACCCAGATGACCGGTAGCATATGCAGCTGATGTAGAACCGATATCACCACGTTTGATATCTCCGATCACTACAAGATTTTTCTCCTTGCAATAGTCAACTGTACGCTTGTAAGCCATAAGTCCCGGAATTCCGAACTGCTCATACATTGCGATCTGCGGCTTTACTGCCGGAATCAGATCGTATGTAGCATCTACGATTCCTTTATTAAATTGCCAGATAGCCTCAGCAGCACCTTCCAGAGTCTCTCCGAACTCTTTGAAGGCAGCCTCCTGGATCTGTTTCGGAATGTAGTTCAGCATTGGATCAAGGCCAACTACGATGGGTGCTTCTGTCTTTTTAATATTAGAAATAAGTTTATTAATCATAATAATTCCTCCTGAATATGTTTTCTGACATATAGTCACTTATGCTCTGACTGCTGCATCTTTGTATACGATTTTACCATCACAAATGGTATAGAGAATCTTTCCCTTTACTTCTTTTCCCTCGAAAGGTGTATTTTTACCTTTGGAAACAAAATCAGCCTTATGAATGGTGTATGGATTCTTAATGTCTGCGATCACTACATCTGCCGGATGTCCTTTCTGAATGGTTCCACATGGCAGATTCAGAATCTGTGCCGGATTGTAACTCATCTTTTCCACAAGCTGGGAAAGAGTAAGGATCCCGGTCTCCACCAGAGCCGTATAGCTAAGTGCAAAGCTGGTTTCAATTCCTACGATTCCAAAAGCTGCGGTCTTCATGGAACCAGTTTTATCCTTCTGTGTATGAGGAGCATGATCTGTGCTGATCACCTGGATATATCCTTCTTTCAGGCCTTCGATCAGTGCATCTACATCCTCCCTTGTACGAAGAGGGGGATTCATTTTATAATTAGGGTCATCTCTTTCTATGTCATCGGATGTCAGAATAAAATGATGAGGGCATACTTCAGCTGTTACGTTCTGGATACCTTCTGCTTTTAACATTTTCATCATAATTGCCACGCCTCTGGTAGAACAGTGGCAAAGGTGCAGCTTTGCGCCGGTTTCAATAGCAAGCAGGGAGTCCCTGGCTGCAATGGTATCTTCTGTGGAATTACAGATTCCCGGAAGTCCCAGACGTCTGGCATTCTCATCATCATTCATACAACCATTTCCCCTGAGCGTCATGTCCTCACAGTGGTCAAAAATAGGCAGGCCGGCCTTTACCGCCTCTTCCATTGCCTGTTTACAAAGGCTTGCCTTCATAACAGATTTACCATCCTCAGAAAGGACCGTTACTCCAGCTGCGGCCATGCCTGCAATATCCGAAAGTTCTTCTCCCAGCTCTCCTTTGGTCATGGCACCTGCCTGGATAACGTGAATCGGTGAAACCTGCGCTGCTTTATTCTTCACATAGTTTGCCCTGTCCGGACTATCGATCACAGGAGTGGTATTTGGCATTGCAACCGCGGTGGTTACACCGCCTCTTGCAGCTGCCCTGGATCCACTTTCAAGATCTTCCTTCTCTGTCTGTCCCGGATCGCGGAAATGTACATGAAGATCCACAAGACCTGGCATTACCACCATTCCCTTGGCGTCTATAATAGTGTCATCTTTATCCTTTACCTTCAGCTTCTCTCCAACATCCTGGATTACACCATCGTCCAGATAAACATCCGCAATTTTATCCATCTTAGTAGCCGCATCCACAACACGTCCACCGCGAATCAGAATACCCATTTGGTTCTCTCCCTTCTGGTATAACGTAAACTTTATCACAACCTATCATACACGAATTTTTTCATTTAATAAAGAGTTTTTTTCCCTTCCTATATTTTTTCCATTCTATTTTCAGTGGAATTATTTTTTTGTCGCACAATTCTAATTATCCTTGACTTTTTAGGGTGCAAGTTATATAATCAATCCATGTCAAAGATTATTTAATGTAAAATCACTAGTTTTTAGAGATTATATATTTACATGATATAGTCTGTAAAATCTGGTGATTTTTTTCGCCAGAACAGCTTTTTAATTTTTATTTTTTATGGAGGTAACTCAAAATGAACAAGGGCACTGTAAAATGGTTCAACGCTGAAAAAGGTTATGGTTTCATCACAGGAGAAGACGGAGCTGATGTATTCGTACATTTTTCTGCAATCAATGGTGAAGGCTTCAAATCTCTTGAAGAAGGCCAGGCTGTAACATATGACTTAACAGAGGGCGCTCGCGGAATGCAGGCAGCTAACGTTACAAAGTTATAATTGAAGCAAAAATTTCCCCTCGGATGTTTCCGGGGGGATTTTTTTATATAAATCCCCTATTGTATAAAAAAGGGAGACAGCTTTTATTCTGTCCCCCATCACTTTACATTGCAGTCAGCAATCGTACTTTTATATTTCCCTTTATTTTGCTTCTATTATTCTGCGTCTGAACTAAGTCCATTCAGATAAGAATCAAGTGCAGAAGTATCCATAACAGTCTCTGTCGTTACACTTTCCTGCCCTTCGGTAACTTTCCCACAAACAGAGTAACCAATCCAGCATACAGCAACAATACATACAACAAGTGCCGCCAGCTTCTCAAGAGTAAGGATCAGTTTCTCCTTTTTCATAATTTTCTCACGGTTTGCTTTTTCTGCTTTATAAGCATCTACTTTCTTCTGACTCATAGTAGCACGTCTCCTTTGCGATGAAATATCGTCTTAGGTGAGTATAGCACACTTTCCTTTAAAATGGAAGTAGGTTTACTCACACTGCCACAATAATTCCACCATCATTTGCATACATGCTGCTGACCCCTGCAGTATCAAGAACCACGATATCCGCCAGTTTCATCTTCTCCAATATAGCTTCTTTTACCATATCTGCTTTCTTCGGATTATTACAATGGGAAATTGCAAGAACCTTATTCTCACTGTTCTCTGTCACTTCCATGATCTTATCTACCATTTTTACAAGTGCCTTATTCATGCCTCTGGCCTGATCCAACTGACAGATCGTGCCTTCCGGGGTAGAACCCATAATCGGTTTAATTTTAAGAGCGGAGGCCACAAGAGCCTTCACACGGCTGAGACGGCCATTTTTACGCAACGTTTCCAGATTCTCCAGGACAAAAAACGTATGCTGCTCTTCAATATATTTATTCACAACACTGACAACATCCTCAAAAGGAAGTCCGGCATCTTCGCATTCTGCAATTTTCATAGCGATCAGAGTCTGGCCAACGGAAGCAGAACAGGAATTAAATACATGAACCTGTACTGACTTTTTCTCCTCATGCAAAAGGCTTGCACCAAGAACTGCACTATTATAAGAGCCACTGAGCTCAGCGGAAAGAGTAACACAGTATACATGATCTGCCTCGCAGTCAAATGCCTTTCTGTAGCTCTCAGGAGATGGGCAGGCTGATTTCGGACATTCCGGGCAGGCCGCAACCTTCTGAAGGAAATCTGCCTGGTCAAATGTCTCATCATCTATTATATTCTCACTTCCAACAGTCAGTGTAAGCGGTACGGATACAAATCTTTCATCCTGCTTCCACTGCTCTAAGAGTTCTCCACAGCTATCTATCACAATTTTATAACTCAATTATATCGTCCTCTTTTCCGTAATATGTAGTTTTAAATACCACATCTATATTAACACATTACTATGTGTTTGAAAAGAGTTTTTTTCTTCCATTTTTATTCAAGTTGCTTTATAATAAAAGTCACCAGTAAATCTGGTTTTATGGAAAATATGGTTTTATATGAAAGGAGGCTTCTATGCTCGCTTTAAAAATCACGGATCTGAAAGATTTTACCAATAAGCTTTTTCTTGGAGAGACCTTTGACCACTTCTGGCTGAGCCAGGCTGAAATCGTCACAAGCAATATCTTTACCATCGACGGCAGACTTCAGAATGATTTTTTTGATAATGATGAACAGGAATTTTTAAATTCCAGTCATCGCACCTGTTCCCTGTGGAAAGAGGTAAAGCCGTTTTGCTACTCTGTTATACGTGGAAAACGGGCTCCACTTTCTTTTAAGATCGTACTTCAGTTTTCCCCCAATAAGGCGATTGCATTACTTCAGAACGGTTCCACCTCTCCTGAACTGGTAACAGGTTTATACCTGAATCTTCAATATAAGAATAAATCCTTATTCTGTACCACCGGTACCTCCCTGAAGACATTTCTTCCAAACAAGGAGCCTGATCAGCTTTGGGATCAGTATATGCTGGATTTCTTCCATCATAATAATCTGTCTGTGGAGGAATTGTAATTCTTTTCATTTCCCAGATAAAACGCAATCATATCTACAAACTCACTGTTAGTAGGTCTGAATTCAAGAGGATATCCGGCAATCTGTTCCAGTCTCTCCCGATGATTTTCCCAGCATACATTTACAATTGTGCGGATATCATGTTCAATGTTAGATGGCTTGGATTTGAATTTCTTAGCAAGTCTCGGATAAATATCCTTGGTAATTTTCATTGGTCTTTCCTGAAATTCCATTGTCATATGTATGGCTTCTGCCACAAAATAATATCCTTTATATTTCGATGTTGCTCCTAGTTTACGTATCGTTCCGTATACCTCTCTCATTTTCGTCCCTCCCACAATAAGTTACAATTCGTGTTGCTTTTTTGCAGCCTGTAATATTTTCTGCACGATATGCGCGGTAATTACAGCCAGCAATTCATTTGCCTCTATATGTAATACGAATTAAATTTCTCTTTTTTAGCTTTTGGAGACAAAAATTAAGAAATTTGTAATATTTTTTAGTATTTTCGAGCTTTTCCGCTTACTTTCATGAAAAAGAAGGTTTCTTTTGTGTAATAGGGACTTCCAGAGAAATTTCCCATTACACAAAAACAGACACTCAAAATGATTTTCTCAAATTGAATGTCTGTTTGAAATAAACTCTAATCCGGATTTATGCTGTTAATTTTTTACAATCTGAATTTATTGGTTTGGATTTCCTAGTCTGAATTATTTGGTCAGCATCAGAAGGATTTCATTGCTTCTCTGTACAAATCTTGTCATTTCTTCTGGTGAAAGCTGTTTATGGCTCAGCATAGCAAGATCATATAATTCTTCACAGATAACCGGTGTTTTCTCAGAATCCTTATTGCCTGCAACGAACTGTACAAGTGGATGTTTCGCATTGAGCACCAGTGTTTCCTGTCCACCAAACATAGACGGATCCATACCATACATATTATACATCTTCATCATATCCTGCATACGACGGCTTTCCTCAGAAAGAGTCATCATTGCAGCAACCTTCTCATTCTTCAGGTTCTCAACTTTTACTTCCAGTTTCTCATTCTTTAATGCACTTCTGAATACTTCAGTAAGTGTCTTGGAAGTTTCTTCATCAATAGCGTTCTCCTCACGAAGTTCTTCTGAAAGATCCGCATCAATTCTCTTAAACTGGATTGTCTGGTCTTTCTGCTCTAAATGGGAAATAAACGCGCTGTCGATGTTATGTTTCAGAACAACCGCATCCTTGCCAGCTTCACGGAACATATTGATATACTGGCTCTGCTGGACTTCATCTGTCACATAAAAGATTGTAGTCTTCTCTGGCTCTTTCTTCTCTTCATTGTCAGCTTTTGTCTCAGATGTTTCCTCTGTTTTTGCATCTTCGGCTTTGGCCTCTTCAGCCTTTGCAGCTTCCTCAGGTTTCTTGTTCTCTTCTATACAATCCTTCAGAGTAAGATATTTACCATCAATATTCTTAAAGAGAATATAGTCGTTCATCTTGTCTGCAAATTTGCTATCTTTAATGCAGCCGTACTTAATAAATGGGCTGATATCATCCCAGTATTTCTCATAGGACTCACGGTCTGTCTTGCACATTCCGGTAAGCTTATCTGCAACTTTCTTGGTAATATACTCTGAGATCTTCTTTACAAATCCATCATTCTGCAGTGCAGATCTGGATACATTCAGTGGAAGATCCGGGCAATCGATAACACCTTTGAGAAGAAGCAGGAATTCTGGAATTACTTCCTTGATGTTATCTGCGATAAATACCTGATTATTATACAGTTTAATCGTTCCTTCAATGGAATCATACTCTGTATTGATCTTAGGGAAGTACAAAATACCTTTCAGATTAAATGGATAATCCATGTTCAGATGAATCCAGAACAGTGGCTCCTTATAATCCATGAATACTTTACGGTAAAATTCCTTATATTCTTCATCTGTACAGCTATTCGGATGTTTCATCCATAATGGCTGCGGATCACTTAAGGATACCGGACGCTTGTTAATTTTAACTTTATCTTTGGCAGGAGATACTTCTACAACTTCTTTCTCTCCTTTATCATTCTCTTTTTCTTCTGTCTTAGCATCCTCATGGATATGTTCTACAACCACATCATCGTCACGAAGTTCGGACTCATCGATTGTCTCATATTCCTGCGGTGCATTTTCTTTGGAAAGATAGATATTTACCGGCATAAAAGAACAGTATTTCTCAATTACTTCTCTCATACGATATTCATTAGAAAATTCTGTGCTCTCATCATTTAAGAACAAAGTAATCTCAGTACCAACTGTGGTCTTATTACCGTCCTGCATATCATATTCTGTACCACCATCGCAGGTCCAATGTACCGGAGTAGCGCCTTCTTTATAAGAAAGGGTATCGATCTGGACTTCATCTGCTACCATAAATGCGGAATAGAAACCAAGTCCGAAATGACCAATGATCTGATCATCTGTGGTCTTATCCTTATATTTGGAAAGAAACTCTGTAGCGCCTGAAAAAGCGATCTGTGTAATATACTCTTCAACTTCATCAGAAGTCATACCAAGACCAGTATCGATAAACTTCAGGGTCTTCTCTTCTGGATTTACAATAACGTGTACTTCAGCTTTATAATCATCTGGAAGTGTATATTCACCCATAACATCCAGTTTCTTTAATTTCGTGATCGCATCACAACCATTGGAGATCAGCTCTCTTGCAAAAATGTCGTGATCAGAATATAACCATTTCTTTATAATTGGAAAAATATTTTCACTGTTAATTGATAAACTACCATGCTTCTCAGCCATGCAGCTCACTCTCCTTTGTCTTCTTAATTATATCAACTATAGTAATACCAAAATGACTAAAAGTCAAGAAAAATTTAGCACTCATTTTAAATGAGTGCTAGTAATCTATTGTTATTCACTTTGCACCAAGCAACCGCTTAAAGAATGCCAAAAAGGAGCACCCTTTTCGGTGCTCCTTTCTGTTCATGCCCATTTCTGAAAGTAAATACTTTCTGAGCCATTATTATTTCTTTTTATTGCGGTATACAAGAATTCCTGCGATCAAAACAACCGCTACAATCAGAATGATCACAAATGGAAGAATCGGAGTATTATCTCCTGTCTTTACTGCTTTCTTCTGATTTGCATCTGACTTATCTGCAGCAGGTGTCAATGTCTGATTCGGGGATGCCTTTACTGTAAAGTTCACTTTTTTGGTATCCTGTGTACCTGTATTCACCCAGTTACTTCCATCAAATTTCTGCTGGTTATAGGTAACTGTCAATGTATAATCTCCAGTCTTACCCATACGGAAGGTTGCAGAATACGGTGCGCCATCCCAGCTTCTTGTCTCAAGAACTTCCCAATTCAATGGCAGGTATCTTACATCTCCCTTGATCGGGTTCTCAATATCTGAGCCAGCACCAACTGCAGTAAAGGTTATTTTGGTTTCTGTAGTATAATCTCCATCGGAGCTGATTCCAGTGATCGTATTAGCTGCTGCATCTGAGACGATTGGTCCACGTTTTACAGATACATTTACGGATACAACCAGACTCAGATTATCTGGATTTGTAACTCCGTCTGGAAGAACCACGGTACCATTTACTGAGAATTTCTGAGCATCTGTACTCTTCTGATTATATGCGCAGCCCTTTACATCCCAATTTACAGATGCATTCATATCACCTTTATTGGTAGTGATCTTAACTGTAGATGGAAGCTGTAATCCATCAGCACATTTCTCCACTCCATTTGCCACGCTGATATCTGATACCTTGCCAACTGCAGTAAGCTTAGTCGCTGCTTCTGTTACAGTAAAGCTTACCGGAATATTGTAGGAATCCAGCTGATCTGTTTTAATAGAAACCGTCTGGTTATAAGTTCCTGCTGTCAGTCCAACAGCTGGAGCAACGGTAAATGTCACGTTCTGATCTGCACTTGCTTCCAGTTCTGTCTGGGACGGAGCACTTACAGTGAATTCACCGTTTCCGCTTACAGCTACAGTGATACCGGTCAGTTTTACATTTCCATTATTTGAAATGCTGACTGTCTTAGATGCTGGAGCTTCTGTATATCCAGCTTCTTTACTGTCAAAATTTACTTCTGTAACGTCTGTAGTAAGTGATGGAGCCGGCTTTTCCTGTACTGTATAGGTTACTGGAATAGTCAGTAATGTTGTCTTTGAAGATGAATCTGCAATGATGATATTTTCTGTTATAGTACCTACTGTACTGGTATCTACAGGCTGTACCGTTAACACTGCAGTTGTACTTCCATCAGCTGGGAGATCTGTTCTGTCAAGTGCAGCCTGTACCTTTCCACTTTCTGTAGAAACTTCAAGATTTACAGTTCCTGTTCCATTGTTTTTCAGTACAACCGTCTTTGTTATTCCATCTGTACCTGCATTCTGCATAATAGCAGTGTCTGTGAAATCCACAATATTTGCGCTGTCATCTCCAAAACCGATTATTGGATTGTTCTGGACTGGCTCTTCCGGGTCTGTTCCAGGATTCTCCGGTACAACCGGGTCTTCAGATGACGGGTTCTCTGGTGTTGATGGATTTTCTGGTGTAGCCGGATCTTCTTCAGAAGGATTCTGGGGATCTGTATTTCCAGCATCGCTCTTACTATCTGTTACTGTCAGATTCGCTGTGAAAGATACCTCAGCACCTTCCTCAGTTGTATAAGTGATCGTATCACTATACGTTCCAGCTGCTGTGCCTTCTCTTGGCATCACCCATGCATCAACTGATTCCCCGGCTGCAAGCGAAGTCAGATCCTGAACCATAAAATGTTCCGGACTGATTTCCTGGAAATTAAGAGTACCTGTACCAGTATTCTTAATGGTAATCGTCTTCATCATAGAGGTTTCAGATTCTGCCTGTGTAAAGCCTGCTTCTGCAGTGCCAAAATCAAGAACAGTATCTCCATTTTCAGTTACAGCTTCTGCTGCATATACCGGCTCTTCAGAAGTAGCAGCTTCTTCCGGTGTTTCGCTCTGATCTGCTTCTGGAATTTCCAGATAATCTTCTGTTCCGATATCGATCACACTATCATCTGTACTATTATCCTGGGAAGCCGCACTGTCTGCTGCTGGTTCTTCAGAAGGCTGCATAACATCCTCTGAAGAATCTGTAGGCTCAGCGCCAATATCAATTACTTCTTCCTTCTGCTCTGCATCAGATGTATCTTCCACCTGCTGTGTACTCTCATCAGCAGAAGGATCTTCTGTTAAATCTTCTGTCGGAGCTTCCTCTGCCGGTTCTTCTGCCTGGATAACTTCCTGCTCGCTTTCCGGCATTTCTGTAGTCTCTTCTGGTGCTTCTTCTGGTGTAGCCACGATTTCAACTGTATTTGCTTTCAGTTCACCGGTTACTCCCATTTCTGATTTTCCAGTGATCTTCAGCTCAATCTTATTTCCCAGATCATCGTCTGTAAGTTTATAGGTCTTCTCTGTACCAACTTCCGTAAGCTGGTCTCCAACCTTCCTTGACCAGGAAAAACTTACATCATCATCTGTAAGCCCTTCTGGTGTAGCCTTGGTATAATCTGCACTTAATTCAGATCCAACCGCCGCAATTCCTTTAATCTTCAGCTTTCCTCCAAGCTCTCCCTCTGGTGCAGCTGATGCAAATACCAGAGAAGGAAGCAGTGAAAGCATCATAAGAAATGTCATGACCATTGCTATAATTTTCCTAGGTCTCATATGCCATCCTCCTTTACATTTCCCTTGGGTCAATTGTAACATTAATGTAACACATTTTAAATATTTCTACAAGCACTTTTTATTTTTCCGTAAAACAGTAGTACCTGTGTCCTTATTTACCATTATTATAGCAAGTAGTTTTTTATATATGTAATTTGAATTTTCTACGAATCTTATATAATCTTCCACTTATCACTGAAATCTGAAATCTCCCAGAAACCAGATCTGAATAATTCTGTTTTTTCTTAAATATTTAAGGTCCTTATCCTTCTACATATTAAAAAAACTTACCCCTCCACGATCAGATATTTCCCATCAGGAAGAGCAAATACTTCACTGGCCTCTTCCAGATCTTCTTTGCTCATGCCATCTACATCAGCTCCCATTCCAGACAGATATTTACGGACCTCATCGATAGAATCTGCTACTACAGCCATACAATCTTCCAGGAACTCTTCTGCCTCCTCATAAGTCTCCGCTACCGGTTCATCAAAAAGCTGATCCTGTTTTTCCAGAAATGTCTGGATGCACTCTTCTGAATACATAATTTTTTCCTCCTATTATAAACATTTTAAGCTGCTCTAAAGTATGTTAAAAAAACTTTCTGATTCACTGTGTTATTTCTCGCATTTTGCTTCATAGATATCCAGGATATCTTCCGGAGAATCAGCGAACTCATCTGCCCCATTCTCCTGCAATTCCTCTTTATCCCTGTACCCCCAAAGCACTCCGACAGTGTACATTCCTGCCGCTTTTCCTGTCTGCATGTCAGTACCGGAATCTCCCAGATAAATGCATTCTGCCGGTAAAATACCAAACTGTTCTGCAATTTTCAAAGGACCATCGGGCGCAGGTTTCTTCCGTACCTGTTCACTTTGTCCCATAACTGCATCAAAAAGCTGATTTCCAAACATTCTCTCCACTACCTTTATGGCAGCTTCATGAGGTTTATTGGAGCAGACACCTAGCTTTACTCCTCTTTTTTTCAGCTCGTTCAGTGTTTCTGGCATGCCAGGATAGTGCTGGATTTTATAGAACGGATTTTTATCAAATTCTGTCCTGTATAACGCTCTTGCTTCCTCGTAATGAATCAGCTCTGGATCCCCGGCATCGGCCAGAAGCCTTTTCACAAGCATATCAGCTCCAGTTCCGCAATAATATTTATAATTCTCCACCGGCATTGGTTTCAGTCCATATTTTTCCACAACCGCATTTCCAACTACAGCCATGGAGTCTAATGTGTACGCTAACGTCCCATCCAGATCAAAAATACATGCTTTTATCATTTTTTCATTCTCCTTATGTCGACTCCCAATTTCTTTAGTTCATAGACCAGTCTTGCTACCGGAAGACCAACCACATTATTGTAATCTCCACATATTTCTTTTACATATATCCCAAATCTTCCCTGAATGCCATAGCTTCCTGCTTTATCCAATGGTTCCCCTGTATTCACATACTCCTGGAGTTCCTCTTTCGAAACAGGATAAAAATGTACATCTGTCTTTTCATGAAAAGTATAGGGTTTCCAGATGCCATTCTCTTTCAGCAGGATCGTTACGCCTGTATAAACCTGGTGCACTTTGCCCTGAAGCCTTAATAATGTATCCAGAGCGTCCTTTTTATCTACAGGTTTTCCCAGGATTTTCCCTTCATATGAAACGACCGTATCTGCACCTATGATCAGGCATGGAAATTCCTCTTCCCGGATTTTTTCAGAAACTGCTACTGCTTTATCCAATGACAGCTTTTCCACAATTTCTGCCGGCCTGGTCAGATTTGTTCTCTCTTCCCCATCGCTGACAACTACTGAAAAAACTACACCAGCTTTTGCAAGCAGTTCCTTTCTTCGTGGGGAACCTGAAGCCAAAACAATTTTCTCCATAATCTCTCCTTTTCTGTCTTAACAGTATAACCCTCCATTTGTAGTGGTGCAATGATTTTTTTCTTTTCTTTTTGTCTTAAAAGTATTACAATAAGAACAACTCCAGTCTGCCTTCTCCGGGCAGATGGAAAATACTGAAAGGAGCAGACAATATGGCAAAAATAAACAAATATTGGGGCATGGTTGCACTTGGTGCGGTAACTGCTGCGGCAGCCGGCGCCGTAGCTGCTGCATTTGCAAAACGAAGAGCACTTGAAGAAGCAGCTGACCTGGAAGAAGATTTTGAAGATGAGCAGGAAACAAACCAGCAGTCTGAAGAAAAAGAGAGTCGTGAAGATTTCGTATCCTGGGAGGCAACTTCCGATGAAAGTGATTTTTGCGAAGATTCTTCTGATGACCAGGAAGAAATTAGTGCGCCCAAAGAAACTGCTGGCGATAGCGAAGAAACAGATGCTGATACAACTGATGCAGACAGTGTAGATACTGCCCTTGAAGAAGCAGAAAAAGTTGCCGATGCGTTTGAAGAAGACCTCGCAGAAGCCGAGAAACAGCAGGATGAAGAGGAAGCTTCCATTCATATCGACTAATTAGATTTTACTCAAAAAGTACAAAAAATCCCATAAAAAAGTCCATGGCATAGGATTTCATTTCCTATTCGCCATGGACTTTTTATATAAATCATGCTTTTGGAAGTTTAAAGGAGCTCTTAAGGGAAACAATACGGTTAAATACCGGTGCTCCTTCCTTTGAATCGTGAATATCCGCACAATAGAAGCCATTTCTTACAAACTGATAGCTGTCCAGGCCCTTAGCCTTAAGAAGCTCTGGCTCAACATAAGCAGAAGTTTCTACAAGGGAGTTCGGATTCAGGTTCAGCTCACCTGTTTCTTTATCGTAAACACCTTTTTCTTCATCAACGATATTCTCATAAAGTCGTACCGGAACCTTACCTGCATTGGATGCTTCAACCCAATGAATAGTTCCCTTTACCTTACGGCCGTCTGGTGCATTGCCGCCTTTGGTCTCTGGATCATAAGTACAATGTACGACTTTAACAGTTCCATCGTCATCAGCCTCATATCCGGTACAGGTAACAAAATATGCATTCATGAGACGTACCTCTGTGCCAAGGAAAAGACGTTTATATTTCTTAGGCGGCTCAACCATAAAGTCTTCTCTTTCGATATAAAGTTCCTTTCCAAATGGTACTTTTCTGGTTCCAAGTGCTTCATTCTCCATATTATTCGGTGCATCCAGATATTCAATCTGTCCTTCCGGATAATTGTCAATGACCAGCTTGATCGGATCCAGAACTGCCATATAACGAGGTGCTTTTAATTTAAGATCCTCACGGATACAATATTCAAGCATTGCATAATCTACAGAGCTGTCAGCTTTGGATACTCCACAAAGCTCTACAAATTTCTGAATGGATTCCGGCGTATAGCCACGACGTCTCAGACCAGAGATGGACACCAGTCTCGGATCATCCCAGCCATCAACGATTCCAGTCTCTACCAGCTTCTTAATATAACGTTTACCAGTTACCACATTTGTAAGATAAAGCTTGGCAAACTCGATCTGTTTCGGAGGATGTGGATATTCCAGTTCCCTTACCACCCAGTCGTAAAGCGGTCTGTGATCTTCAAACTCCAGAGTACAGATAGAATGCGTAATTCCCTCGATTGCATCCTCGATCGGATGGGCAAAATCATACATTGGATAAATACACCAGGTATCACCAGTTCTATGATGACTTACATGGGCTACTCGATAGATAACCGGATCACGCATGTTCATGTTCGGAGACGCCATATCGATCTTCGCTCTCAGAACTTTCTCACCGTCCGCATATTTGCCCTCTTTCATTTCCTCGAAAAGCTGAAGATTCTCCTCCACGCTTCTGTTTCTGTATGGGCTTTCTTTTCCAGGCTCTTTTAATGTTCCACGGTATTCTCTGATCTGGTCAGCGGTCAGATCACATACATAAGCTTTGCCCTTTTTAATAAGCTTCACTGCAGCTTCATACATCTGTCCGAAATAATCAGAAGCAAAGAACAATCTGTCTTCCCAGTCAGCGCCCAGCCATTTAATATCTGCTTTAATAGATTCTACAAACTCTGATTTCTCTTTCGTCGGGTTTGTATCATCAAAGCGCATATTAAATTTACCATTATATTCTTTTGCCAGTCCTGCATTTAAAAGGATTGACTTTGCATGTCCTATATGAAGATAGCCATTTGGCTCTGGCGGGAAACGTGTATGAACGGTATCATAAACTCCTTCTGCCAGGTCTTTATCAATAATATTCTCAATAAAATTTTTGGAAACCTTTTCGTTCTCCATGGTTCTCCCTCCTGAAATCAACTCTTTTATAACAAAAATATCACTATTTTTAATCTCGGTTGATTTATCTTATCATAAATAGGTACATTTTAAAAGTTTTTCTTATAAAAAACTTGATTTTTATACCATATTATGAGAAAATACATTTTTGTTATAAAAAAAGTCCCTGATTTATAATCAAGGACTTAAAAGCTGATGACGGGAATCGAACCCGTGACCTCCGCCTTACCAAGGCGACGCTCTACCGACTGAGCCACATCAGCACTCTTGTGCTTCGGCGTTTCTGCCGCTCACAGTTGATTATATTACCAGAAGCCAGCTCTATTGTCAACAGTTATTTTCATATTTTCAAAAATATTTTTCAAAATATTTTCAAAGCCATATTTTTCAATACTTTTTTAATTTTTTTAAAAATATAAACAAATCAGGTGAATCATTTTAAAGCTCTGCTGTCCCAAACTTTTTAATTCAGCACAGCAGAGCATTTTATTACTTCCTGGAAACAACCACATTTCTCACAAAATCAGTATCTGTGAGAAAACGGTCGCTCTTTTTCTTGTTCGTAAACACAGCCGCACCATTGTGGTTTGCTGCAAGATCGAATTCCACTTCATTTTCCTTTACAGTTCCATTTACCACCTGATCAATTTTCTCAAGTTCATAACGTACCGTTTTTTCTTCCTCGACCTTGTAATGTCCTGCCGGAATGGTAAAGACAATTCTCTTGCTTACATCAGCTCTTGTATCTGTATTTTCTTTTGTAAATTCTATAATATCTGTATAAATATGTTCTTCTCCATCCAGATCTGTTCCTTTCACAGTAAATGTAAACACTGGATTTCCCTGTGCCCAGACGATCTCGTCCCCATGCAATACCTTATCCACAGAAATCGTTACCATTTTCACATCAGACAATGAGAATTTCTGTATTTCCGGTATATTTTTTATAACACATTTTACAGCCTCTCCTTTTTTGTATCCCGAAGGAGCACTAAGCTCTGTCAGTACATATTCCCCTGCTGTCAGCTTATTGATTCTATGTGCCGTTTCTTCTGACTCCCAGGTATCTATCACATTGCCACTTGCATCTGTAAGCTGCAAAACTGCACCTGCTATCGTTTTTCCCGTAGCTTTATCTGTTTTAAGGAACTCCACCTTTGTGTAAGTATTTTCAATCACAATTGTGTGCCCATTTTCATTTTCCACAAGACCATTTTCATCTACTGTAAATTCATGAAAGGTTTCATCTGCTACATAACCATCTGGTGTATTTGTTTCCTGAAATAGGTAAGTTCCAGGCACAAGTCCTCTTATCTCAATAAAACCGTCCTTATCTGTAATATAGCTTTTTCCTGTATCCTGTGTTTTTGTCTTTTCCCACAGAAGAAAACCTACCCCACCAATTCCTTCCTGTGGTTTTCCATTCTCCTGCTGTGAGATTTTCTTTATGCGGATGTACGTCTCTTCGTCTTGGAATATTACTGTTTTCTCTGGCTCTTCTTTTCTTATCCCAACAGTAGACGGAATCTCATTAAGCGTATATCCAGCAGGTGGTTTTATTTCTTTCACAAGATAATTTCCAAGATAAAGACTTCCAGATACCCCTCTTCCATCTGCACCAGTTGTAACTGTATCAGCCACTTCTCCAGATTTGAGTAAAATATTTCCAGCAGATGACCGGATATTCTCTGCTGCTATAATCTGAAACACACCGTTTTTCAGATTTTTCTGGTTCCGATCTGTTTTACATATGGTAATGCTGCCCATCGGTGTTTTTTCTTTTATGATCACCTGGGTCTTTTCTGTGTTTTTTGATGTAGATGATGGGACGCCTCCTATCCATCCAAAACTGCTGGTTGCAATATTATATATGTGGGCTTCCAATATGTCCGGATCTGGATTTGCAACATAGTATTCCTGTAAACTGCAATTACTTTTCAGTCCTACTCTTAGTAATAACCGGATGCTTTTACCGTAACAGTTTTCTGGCATATTTCCAGTTGAGGTAAGAGCAATTGTAGAATCATTGACAGTCACTGCCCATTCTGTACTATTTCCTCCAGCCGGGCCAAAAGACGCCAGCATATTCTGGTCTTCATATACTTTAGCTTCTTTCAGTTCAAAACAATTCTCCAGATCATCCTGTATTTTAAAATTTACTATTTTCCACTCTCTTCTATTGGAAGGAATTTTCTGTATAATTTCAAATACCGTTTCGAACTCTCTGCCCTGGAATTCTGTGGTGCTTACTCTTTGTCCATCACTAAGAATCCATTTTTCAGGATTATCCGGTTCAATTCGGTTAATGCTTGCCCTGTCAGCAACTGTATTTGAAGTAAGTGTAGTTTCCTGTGTATCTCCTTTGTGTCTGGTAGTAACCGTAAACCTGTTGGTCACTGCATAAGATGCCACCGTTCCGTTATAACTACAGGACAGCTGTTCCGGCACCATTTTAACATTTACGATCACATCATAACTCTTTCCATAAAAAGATCTATCCCCAAGCGCTGCATCTGTTGCCTTTAACACGATTTTCTTTCCAGTTACAGTTACCGCAAACCGCCCGTCAGCACGTGCCTGTCCATTTTCATAAACAAGTATGGAATCACTTGTCTTTTCCACTCCTGCCGGCAATGTATCTGCTATTTCCAGTTTTGACAGATAGCCGCCAAATTCGTTATCAGGTACTGCTATACTCATTTTATATTGGTAAATGCTGTCTGGCCCCGGCAGAAGTAAATCCGTCTTCCAGATTCCTTCCTTTGGATTTGCTGTATATTTTTTCACCTCTCCACTTTTTATTCTGTTCTTTGTCTTTATACAGCTGGTAGTCACCTCATTGGACCAACTTTTTCCTTCCTGCCCGCTTTTATGTTTGCAGGTAATAGATGCTTTATTTTTTACTGTATACTGATAGGTATCTCCGTTATAAGCCGGAGTTATTTCCGTAGGATCCATTTTTACTTTTATCTGGAACTCATATGTTTTTCCATAAAAATCAGCGGACGCCAACGCAGCTGGTGTTGCCTCAAAATTCAATACGTCTCCACTTGTAGAAATGTTAAACCACGAACTCACATCTGTTTCTGAGGGCAGCATCTTCACCGCTGCATAACCACTGTAATCCACACCTGCCGGTAACGTATCTGTAACTTTACAAATGCTGTAATAATATGCAGAATGCTCTTCTGGCACATCTGTCTGTATCGTATAAAAATATTCAGAAGTACTGCTTGGAAGACTATTGGTATCTCCCTGTGCCAAAAGGTCATTTCCCGTTTTTTTCACTAATTCAGGATATTCAACCGGTCCATATCCCTTCGCATCCCAATTAAGTCCGGCTGAAGTTTTGCAGGTTCCTGTTTTTATGTCCTCAAATGTTTTTTGAATCCTGGACGCAGTTTCTATAGAATGTGAACCATAGCCAGGCCTTAAAATAGCCAGATAAAATCCTGATGAATTATCCAGTTCATAAACAACTGTATTTTCCGGTACCTCTCCCTGCACTTCCGGCGCAGGCGCAGTCAGCACTTCATACTCTTTTGAAAAAAGAGTCTTCTTTTCCACATTTACCACAGAATTTTTTGTAGCATAACGATGTCCTATCGTACCATTTTGAAGTTTGATGCCAAACCTCTGATAAAGATCAATATCCAGCCATCTAAAACGGTAATTCCCTGTTACAGGTGTCCTTGTTCCGCTTTTTACAATATCTATTTTAATCTCCTGCGCAGCAAGTTCATCCTTAAACAATATCCACAGATCATTTGCATCACTGACGCCAAGCATCGGATATATTCCGGTTATTTTTTCCCCGGTATAATCATATGTATAATCCTGGTAGTTGGTACAGGTCATAAACAGATCCAGCTTCGTATTCGTCTTCTTGTCATATCCCACATTGCTGATCCTGAAACCAAATTTTCTCTTTGCATTGTTATTTAGCGGTACATAATAGGGGCCATTTACATCTGAATTTTTTCTTACCCCGGCAATTACATCACTTCCTGCACTGCTCCATCTGTTGACTTTTGTATCTGCATTCCAGCCAAGTCTCGTGTATTTGCTGCTAAAATAAGATTGCCCTATTGTAACAGGTGTAAAACCTCCACTTCCATTTTTTACAGGAGAGCCTTCCTGCACATAATCTTCAGGCGCAATATACGTATCGATCAGACTATCTGTCTCAGCTTCAATCTCCTCTGAACCGACTTCCAAATCCTGAAAATCAGCACGAAAGCCATCATCTTCCTTGGAGTCTTCAGCGGAAAAGAACTCTTTCTCCGGGTTTTCCTCTGTTTCCTCTGGAAACAGAGTATTTCCACCTGGTACTGTCCATTCATCAAAATCTTCCGTCAAATTTTCTTCCTCATGCAGATTTTCTTCTGACTCATCCATTCCTTCCTTGGATTGCATTGTATCTTCTTGTATTATATCTTCTTGCATCGTATTTTTCAGTATCGTTTTCCCGGCGTCTATTGTTTCTTCCTCTTCAATGTTTTCTCCCTGTCCAATTTCCTCCTGTGCCCCAATTGCAAGACCTGGATAGGACATTGCCATTGGCACAGCCAGCATTACCGCCAATATGGCATTTCTCATTTTCCGGTATTTCATCCTATCCTTCCTCCTTTTGATCCACATCACTCTGTCTAAGATACTCCTGGTAAACTTCCTTCATTGTTTTACTGCTGTCCTGCTTCTGTATCACGCTTGCTATAACCGGTACATTATAACTTTTTTCTGTATCCAGTTCTCCTTCCAGATATGGCACCATCACAATCTCCTGAAACAATGGAACAGTAGCTTCTCCTGGTTTTAGTACGCTTTTATAGCCATAAATGTATTTTCTGTTTCCCTCAACCCCCTCTTTCGATAACAAAGTCCATTTCGTTTCATCTGCCTGAAATATAAACAGCTCCCTGTTTTCTTTCTGTGTCTTTTTTCCGGTAACCGTATCCAGAACCAAAATACTCTGCATCGGAATATTTACTTCCAGAAAAACATTTGCATCGTTTTCTCCTGTATTTTGAACCACCGGGTCTTTCTTCAGCTTCTGTCCCGGATAAGCCCTAAGCGCCAGTGCAGCATCCCAGTTTGCTTCTATGAGCTGTGCTTTCACAGAGCCTGCTGTAAATACATTTTTAACCTCATTTACAGATTTACTTAAATATGCAGCTGTTCCTCCTGCTGAGATTAAAATTCCCATTGCACCAGCTGCCACCAGCAGATATTTCTTTCTTTTCACCCAGACTCACTCTCCTTTTTTATAGCTTCACCTCCAGACATTTCTGTACAAAAAGAAAATGCCAGCAAGAAAAATAAAACTGCTGCTTTTCCTCTTCCACTTCCCAGAAATTTTAATATATAGCCTGCAAACGGAACATAAAAAATTACTGTTCCGCATACATTTTTCCATTTTACAGGCTGTATATCCTGGCTATCATTCGCATCTCCTTTTGTAATAAAAAACTGCTTTTCTTTATTATTTTCCACAACACGATGCGTGATCATTGTCTCTCCCTTGTCTGCAGTAAATGTTATTACTTCTCCCTTTTCAATCGCCTCAGGAGCCTTTTTCTTTATATACACTGCACTACCTACCGGAAGGGCTGGCATCATGCTTCCGGAAGCAACCACATAACACTTCATTCCATACAACTGTGGAAAAGAAAGAACGATCAGTATCACCACAATCATCATCGTTATGAATTTTCCCAGCACCCTTACCAGGCTTATGAATTTCATGTGTTTCTTTCCTTTCTACACTGTTTTCTTCCAATCATGATCATAGCGACCAGTGCCGCAAACAGTGCGAACCATTTTCCCACAATTCTCGTTTCATCCCCTGTTTTCGGGCTTGAAGATGCCGTTGCATAGATTTCTGGTTCTTTTCCAGTTGTATTATTTCTGCCATTTTGGCTTTCCCCTGTATCTTCCCGGGAAGTTTCCATACCAGAACTGCTTTGTTCCTTATGGGAATCACCAGCTTCACCTTGAGCAGAAAATACCCATTTCACTTTTCCCAGAAGTTCCTCATATTCATTATCCATGTTTTCATCTACAGATAATTTCACCACAAGATTTCTCCCCTGACCAGGACCAAATATTCCAAGATCAATATCTTTTTTCATATTCCAGCCAGTTCCTGTAAGATTTCCATCCACAGAACCCTGATAAAGCACTTTTCCATTCTCCCGGATCTCTATAATCCCATATCTGCTCAAAAGCTGCTGAATCTGTTCCAGATTGTTTTGATCCTGCTTTGTTGGCTCCGCGCGCAGATACATACGAATCGTATTATCCGAAGTATTCGAAAGCCGTATGGTCTGACTTCGTGAACACCCAGGCTGTAAATTTTTAAAATTGGCAAACAGATCCGTCGATTCACCTCCGATCGTAAGCCTGTGATTCTGATCAAACACAACACTTGTCACTGTCTCACAGGTGCAGGGCTGATACCGGATTCCCAGATCCTTTTCCTCTTTTCCCCATATATTTTTCATTTCCCCGCCTTCTGCCTGAATGCTTTCCAGATTTACAATAATCCTCGCTTCTTTATTTTTATAACGGTTATCCGCTTTTTCAGACAGATAATAGCTGTCCATCAAAGGTTTCTCTGTACTTTTCCCGGCACGAAGCACATCTTTATAATACCAGTATCCATCATCCTCATATTTCCATAAATCCGTATTATAATGGATTTCGATCATCTCAGGATCCAATCCAGGCTCCTCTGCAAACCCACCTGCATCGCTACTATTTCCAAAGGTTCTTCTAATTTTTACCCTGACAAAGGAATCCACATCTCCTTCATTTTTTATATAGACCTCCTTTACCACTTTCTGACCTGGATCTACATGATCTGGTCTGTTGTAGTTCTCATCTATAGAATTTTTGTAGGATGTCATGGACAAAAGATTGATGGCATATTCCGAAACATTCCAGGCTGCCAGTGCACTGCCTGCTGCAAATAAGATCCCTGCGAGCACCGTTATGAAGATCCATGGAAATTTATGATTCTTCATAATACCTCTTCCTTTCTGATCAGTTCTCGTTGCTACGGTCTACTTCCTGCAAAGTACCTCCTTTAATTTCTTCATCCAGCATACGATATGCTTCTGACTGGGTTGCAAATCCTTTACTCTGAATTGCCTGGGCTGTTACCTTAAGCTGGTAATTGCCAACTTTTTGCATTTCAGTCTGATTCCAGTCTGTAGGAATTACAATATTGGTAAACAAAGTAGATTCCTCTCCAATATTGAAAATCCCGTTTCCTTTTTCTCCCATATAATTAAAAACAAGTCTGGATGCAGTTGAACGGGTTGTATCCTTTACCCATAAAGGATTTACCATAGGATATGCAGCAAGCTGGGCGAGATTATAACCAGGAATGTGATCCTGAATAAGTCCTGTTCCTGTTCCATCTTTCTTGTCGTAACTTCCATTAAACGTCTTATCGAAATAAATGGTTTTATAAATAAGATTCAGAGCCTGACTATCTGCAACCGGAGCTCCCTGACTATCCAGAATATCAATAGACATTCTTACGTAACATGGCTCGTCTCCATTCTTACCGGAAGTAATATTTTTCACTGTTGGATTCTTATAAACAGTGTAGCCTGGATACATATTTTTTCCATCCTTTTCTTCTGGATCCCAGCTTGTTTCTTTCAAGCCGATATCCAGATCTCCTGTTGTAAATACATTCGTCTGTACGGAATTCTCTGTAAAGTATGCCATTGTATTTCCAATTCCAAATAACATGGCACATGAAATGGCTCCGGCAAATAAAATATTTCTTTTCTTTCTGCTAATTTTCATTTTTCATTTCCTTTCTATCCTTCAAAGTTAAACAGTCCTGCTTCATAGGCATTTTTCGGGTTATCCAGTCCAAAAAATGCTTCTCCTGTCATCTGTTGGAGAACCTGTCCTGAAATTTTAATGTCCACGCCTCCTATTTCCTGTATCCAGGCCTGTCTTTTGTTATTCACAGTTTCATCCACCTGCACGTTTGTAAACAATGGCACTGTAGTCTCCTGCTTACCAGCCAGGCTTCTTTTCAGTATTTCTGAATAATAAAAGCACTGCACAGGATCTGCCCCCGACTGACCTTCAAACCGCACCCAGTCACCTTTTGCCTTGTCATCACTGTTATAATCCAGGGTATATACTTGTGCTACTTTCTCCATGTCCTGCCGGCTTAAGATTTTCCCCCTCTTGCTTTTGTCCTGACATTGTTCTGAATAAACAAATTCACATTTCAAAGCTACCAGTTCATTCAGATCCAGTTCTGAAGTATTGGTTACCTGAGGATCCTTTGGAATTACAACTCCGGGAACTGTGAGAAGCGCCTTTTCAGCTTCCCAGGATGGCTCTTTAAGCTGCGCATCCAACCCCTTTTCCCCAGCAAATACAAGCTGATTGATATTTTGGCTGCTATCATTCATATATGCCAGCGTACTGCCAGCACCTGCAACAAAGCAAAGGCCTGATAAGATTGCTATTGCCGCTTTCTTTTTTCTCATAAGGACCTCCTTACAATTCTGCAAAAGCCTCTTCCGGTGACAGAAAACCTTCTGCCTGGACAGACTCTTCGTACACAAGAATATCAAACGGTATCATATTTTCTTTTTTTATCGTATTTTTTATAACAATATTATCAAAAACTGTTTCTGTTTTTTCTCCTGGAAGTACTTTTTTCTGATAATAATAATATTCATCTTTTCCAGTTTTCCAACTGCTGTTAATGAGCAGCGGGTCGCATTGCTCCTGTGCAGCCCGGTCACTGAATGTTACTTTTACCCTTACATATACCGGAATCGCCGAGTCATTTACGATACAAGGCTTTTTCTTTATCACCGTACCAGGAGCCGGATCCTCAGGGGGATCAAAATCTTCTTCGATATGGGTATTGTTTCCTACTGCTTTTATCTGGTTGACAGCTTCCTTTCGGTCAATCAGGTAAGCATAGACCATAGAACCTGTCATTCCCGCAGTGAGACAGCATACAAGTGCAAATATCATCCATCTTTTTCTCATGGATCATTCACAGCAGGTCTCTGTCCTGCCGCCTCCTTTCTATATGTTCTTCCTGCATGCAAAGCAATACTGTAACTATGTTGCAATAAACCGCTTTACAATGCACCAAAAATCAGCACAATGGAATCACCTCCTTTAAAATTCAATAAATAATGAAATCAATTAGGGAATTGGCGGATACGTTGCACCGACGAAATGAGTCGCATTTTGGAGATTGAATCTGAAAAGTCACAGAATATCTTAGAATAAGAATTAAGAAATTTCACAAAGCAATATCAGACATTATGGCACATGTCTTCTATCTGTATTAAACAATTTTAATATTTCAATTTGATTTTTAAAATAGTAATATGGATTTTAATAACTGAATTAACATTTAAGAATTATAGATGAAATTGACGCGTCATTTCTGACGTATTGATTAATTGATATGATATCATGTTTTCCGGAAAAGTCAATACAGGAAATCTTAAAGAATTATAAATTTTGAACTCCACCGTTTTCATGCTCCCTATGACAATCTGAAGCGTGTCACTTAAGAAATATTCTCTCAGACACGCTCCAGCACTTCACGGATCTTAGCCCGGATTCTCTGCAGGGCATTGTCAATAGACTTTGGCGATTTCTTTAAAATCCTGCCGATTTCCACATATCCCTTTCCCTTCAGATACAGATCCAGCACCTGATTTTCCATGGGACTGAGATAATCCGAAATTTTCTGCCTTAGATCCTGGGTTGTTTCCTGGTCAATGATGATGGCCTCCGGATTTTCCACACTGAGTTCCCAGATCGGACTGTTTTCATCCTCCTGATTCAGGGACACGTAGGAATTCAGCGGAAGATGTTTCTGCCGGTTGGAATTCTGGATCGCGCTATAAATCTGACGGTCTATGCACATTCTTGCAAACGTAGCAAAGGACGCCTCTTTATCTGGCAAAAAATCACGCACAGCCTTAAACAGCCCGATCATGCCTTCCTGGATCAGATCATCAGTATCTCCCCCGATGAGAAACATGGCCCGGGCTTTCTGGCGCACCAGGCCTTTATATTTCTCCATGAGATAATCCTCAATGGCTGTCTCTCCATCCCGCAGACGTGCGATCAGTTCTTCATCACTTATATTATCGAACTTTCCCATAGTTCCTCCGGATCTTATTTCATTCTCTGGCGGACTACCTCATAGGCAAGAATGCCTGCTGCCACAGACGCATTCAGGGAATCAATATCACCCTTCATTGGAATGGCTGCTACAAAGTCACATTTTTCCTTTACAAGACGGCTGACGCCCTCTCCCTCATTTCCAATCACCACACCCATCGGTCCGGTAAGGTTCAGGTTATACATCAGCTCTCCGCCCATATCGGCACATACAAACCACATGCCTTCTTTTTTCAGTTCTTCAATGGTCTGGCCCAGATTCGATACTTTCGCAACAGGTGTATAATTCAGCGCTCCTGCAGATGTTTTGGCAACTGTGGAAGTAAGTCCTACCGCATGACGCTTGGGAATGATCACCCCGTGGGCACCTGCAAGGTTTGCTGTACGGATGATCGCACCCAGATTATGAGGATCTTCAATATCATCAAGCAGGAAAATAAAAGGAGCCTCCCCCTTTTCCTTTGCTTTATCCAGAATATCCTCCACAGTGGAATACTCATAAGCAGCTACCTGTGCGATAACCCCCTGGTGGGCACCAGTCTCACTTAACTGATCCAGACGTTCTTTCTGTACAAAATTAATGATCGTATCTTTTTTTCTCGCTTCCCGGATGATTGTCCGCACGGGACCATCCTGGCATCTGTCCAGGACAAAAAGCTTATCCACACATTTTCCTGAACGGAATGCCTCTAAAACCGCATTTCTTCCTTCAATCTGCTCGCTCATCTGCAGCCTCCTGTTATTTATTGTTCCACATAATTGTAATTTATAACAATATTACCCTTTTATAAATTTTCTTCTGGGATTCCTTTTCTTACCAGTTCCACGATCCGGGAATAATCCTCTTTCAGATACAGATATCCCATCAATGCCTCAAATCCTGTCGCCCTGCGGTAGTCAGCCATTGTGGCATGCTTGGCCATTGTGGGGGAATGGGCATTTCTCCCCCTTTTATAAACGGCAAGCTCTTCCTCTGTGAGAACAGGCTCCAGAAGCTCCATCATTTTCGACTGTGCCCCTGCCTTTACCAGGCTGCTGGCCTTCTTATGAAGCTGGTTCACCGGGCAGTTGCCCTTTTTTACAAGGACAGTCCGGATCACCAGTTCATAAACTCCATCTCCGATATACGCCAGTGTTAATGGAGAATAGGTACGCAGATCCCTGTCTTTTAGTCCAAACAGTTCTTTTAATTCACTTAAGCCCGTTTCCATTTTACTCCTTCACGTGTATCCTTAAGAACAATTCCTTTCGCAAGGAGTTCATCACGGATTTCGTCTGCTCTGGCGAAATTCTTCGCCTTTCTTGCTTCCTGGCGCTCTGCGATCAGATCTTCAATCTCTTTGTCAAGGATTTCTTCTTTCTTTACAGCCACAAGGCCAAGTACGTCACACAGCTTCACAAGGATTTCAAGAAGTCCTTCTGCAAATTCTGCGCTGCTGTCTTCTGTCACATTTGTATTGGCAAATTTAACCAGCTCAAATACAGCTGCAAGTGCATCAGCTGTGTTAAAATCATCTTCCATTGCCTCTTCAAATTTCTTTACATAGCCATCTGCTTCTGTAAGAAGAGCCTTCTCTGCCTCTGTCATCTGGGCAATGGCTGCTTTCTCTTTACGGTCTTTCAGACGTCCTGCTGCCTCTGTGATTCTCTCCAGGGCATTCTTGGAGGATTCCATAAGGTCTGCACTGAAATTCAACGGACTTCTGTAGTGTGCATTAAGCATGAAGAAACGAAGCACCTGCAGATCGTACTGCTGGCTGATTTCACGCACAGTGCGGAAATTTCCAAGGGACTTGGACATTTTACGGTTATCAATGTTCAGAAATGCGTTGTGCATCCAGTATCTTGCAAAAGTTTTGTCATTGCAGCACTCACTCTGCGCGATCTCATTCTCATGGTGTGGGAAAATCAGATCCTCTCCGCCTGCATGAATATCGATCTCTTCCCCGAGATATTTCTTTGACATAACGGAGCACTCACTGTGCCAGCCAGGACGACCGTCGCACCATGGAGAAGTCCAGTATGGCTCTCCTTCTTTCTTTGGTTTCCACAATACGAAATCCAGCGGATCTTCCTTCTGATCCTCACCGGAAACCTGAAGTGCACGGAAACCGGACTGGAGATCATCCAGGTTCTTGTGGGAAAGCTTTCCATATTCCTTAAATTTCTTAACACGGAAATATACAGTACCATCTGCAACTGCATAAGCATAGCCCTTATCCATAAGAGTCTGGATCATGCTGATCATGCCATCGATTTCCTGTGTTGCCTGAGGATGTGTGGTAGCAGGTTTTACATTCATTCCTGCCATGTCTTTTTTGCATTCTTCAATATATCTGGTGGAAACTTCCTCAGCGGAAACGCCTTCTTCAATTGCTTTTTTGATGATCTTGTCATCTACATCTGTAAAGTTGGATACATAATTGACTTCATATCCTTTATATTCCAGATAACGGCGGACTGTATCAAAAATGATCATCGGACGTGCGTTTCCAATATGGATCAGATTATATACAGTAGGTCCGCAGACATACATTTTTACCTTTCCCTCTTCCAGCGGTACAAATTCCTCTTTCTGACGGGTCAGTGTATTAAAAATCTTCATTGTATTTCTCCCTCCGGTCAGTAATTATTATTTCCTGGTAACTGTTCTAAGTCAGTTACATTTCTTGTATAAAAGGCAGACAGCCTGGGATGCGATTCCTTCTTCCCTTCCGGTAAAACCAAGCTTCTCTTCTGTGGTTGCCTTGATGTTCAGCTGAGCCGGATCCATGTGAAGCGCAGTGGCTATATTCTCTTTCATCTGGGGAATATGAGGCGCCATCTTCGGCTTCTGTGCAATGATCACTGCATCAATATTGCCCACACCGTATCCTTTTTCATCCAGAAGAGCTGCTACATGCTCCAGAAGCTTCACACTGGAAATCCCTTCGTATGCCGGATCTGTATCCGGAAAATGCTGTCCGATATCCCCAAGAGCTGCTGCTCCCAGAAGAGCATCCATAATGGCATGGATCAGTACATCTGCATCTGAATGTCCCAGCAGGCCTTTTTCCCATGGGATCTTCACTCCGCCGAGAATCAGCTCTCTGTTCTCTGTCAGTCTGTGTACATCATATCCCATTCCAACTCTCATAAGGTTTTCCACATTTTATCCCTGCCTTTCTTTTCTAAAGGGAATTTTCGTATAGAGCGAAAAATCCCCATGCTATCGTTGGCTATTATACATGATTTCAAACTAAAAAGCAATCCACTTGGGATTTAATCTCCCACAAAAAAGGCCCTCCGTTTCTTCCGGAAGGCCTGACTGTACCATAAATACAGAAAGATTATTCAGCTTCTGCGATTACCTCAACTTCGCAAAGAACGTTCTTCGGCAAAGTCTTGACTGCAACGCAGGAACGTGCTGGTTTATTTACGAAATATTTCGCATAGACTTCATTAAACTTGGCGAAATCCCCCATATCAGCAAGGAAACAGGTGGTCTTAACAGTCTTCTCATAGCTGCTTCCAGCTTCCTTCAGTACTTCACCAAGGTTCTTCATAACCTGCTCTGCCTGGGTCTCAATGGTATCTCCATTGATCTCGCCTGTTGCAGGATCTACCGGAATCTGTCCGGATGTAAATACTACTCCATTTAAGATCATTGCCTGTGAATATGGTCCGATTGCAGCTGGTGCCTTATCTGTATGAACTACTTTCATGATATAAATCTCCTTTCGTGACTGCTTTCATCTTCTCTCAAACACACTCTATCGCGAAAAAATGTCAGTGTCAAGCAATATTTTTGTATCTATTTACGTTTCTCTTTACCAGTTTAAATAATAATAAGTCAGTGCGGAAATCTTCCGGATATTGGATACTGCATCCGCTTCTTTTCCAGCATTCTCAGACATTACACATAAAATATAATCGGTTCTGTCCCCATACACGATTGCGATGTCATGCTGGTTTTTGTCATTTTCCCCTGTTTTATTGGCGACCTGGACAGATTCTTTAAGTGCTCCCGGAATCTTGATTCTTGTGTCCTGGTTCAGAAGTAAAGACAGCATCTGTCCGGAAGCATCCTGGCTTACACATTCCCCACGGTAGATCTGCTCCAGTAACGTACCACAATCCTCTACTGAGGTGCTGTTACTGCTCCCTAGTCCTACAGGCTCCGTTGCCGACGGCGCAAGAGTATGCAGAACTGCGGTTTCTTTGTAGCCCTGCTGGCGGAGATACCGGTTAATTGCCCTTGCCCCTGCATTAAACTGGCTGGAGCCGGTCTGCAGCCTCACCATTTCATTAAAGGATTCATTGTCACTGTAGGTCACCATATTTTCCATCAGACGGTACAATTGATTGCCCACTGTATCGCTTGCAGGATCTGCCTTCAAAAGCACTCCTTCATTTTCCTTCAACTCTTCCATATTCTCATAACTGGCAGCCATTGTAAACGCTTTGATCAGACTGGCAGAAGTCATTGCATGGTCATTGATGGAAAATTTCTTCCCGCTTTCCAGATCTTTTACATAAATGCTCCAATCCCCTTCCAGGCTCTCTGTCAGGGATTCCAGCGCCTTTTTCAGGTTTTGGATTCCAGGACTGGTTAATTCTTTGATTTTTCCGTTATTTTGAACAGTCAGACCTTCCGCTGTAGTCCCCTCCCCTGATAATGCACCCGTCTGCTCATCAAAGTAATAATAGCCCCAAAAGAACTTTCTTCCAACCCGTTTCTTCTCAATATAATGAATACCGCCCTCTTTGCATATATGACCGTTTTCATCCACATAATAATAACCATTTAACGTGGTTCCATCTACAACAGAATTCTCAAAATACTGCATTTCCTGTTCCTTGGCATATACAGTTGTCTCCCCTGTAAAAAAAGGCCAGATTCCATTTGAACCACCGGCAGATGCGATTCCTCCAAAAGCAATCCATACCGCAATCCGGAAAAGCCATCTGTTTTTTTTGCTTTTTATCATCTCAATCTCCTTTTTGTTAAAGGAAGTATAACCTGTTTTCCTTTTTCGTGCAAGTGACTGCAGGAATGCTTTTTTCAGACAGACGGCACCCCTGCCCAGAATTTCTTCAGATCGTCTTCCACTGTTGCCAGGGTACATTGCTTCCTGTCATTCCATTCCACAGGAAAAAGTCCGCTGTATTCCCTTTGCCGAAACCTCTCATCCAGAAGCAGAATCACTCCATGGTCCTCTTTTGTACGGATCACTCTTCCTGCTGCCTGCAGCACTTTGTTCATACCAGGATAACGGTATGCGTAGTCAAACCCATTTTCCCCGTTTTCATCATAAAAGGAACGAAGAATTTCTCTCTCATTTCCAAGCTGGGGCAATCCGGTTCCAACTAGAACCGCACCGATCAGTTTTTCTCCCAGAAGGTCGATTCCCTCTGAAAAAATGCCTCCCATAATGCAAAATGCCACTAAGGAGTCCTGTTTTTGTTCAAATTCCAAAAGAAATTCTTCCCGTTCTTTCTCATTCATAGAACTGCTCTGACAGATACAGCGCACCCAGTTTACAGAAAACTCCTCTTCATAAACAGCATAGACTTCCTCCAGCATTTTGTAAGAGGGAAAAAACACCATATAGTTTCCTTTTCTCTGCCACACAGTCTTCGCTATATATGCGGCAATTTTCCGGTACTCTTCATATCCACGTCGGCTGTACAGGGAACTTACATCACCAGCGTGTAAAATACAACGGTTTTTCTGTGAAAAAGGGGATTCCACATAAATACCATAATCATCCTTCCGATTACTGAGCAGTTTCCTGTAATACCCCATAGGAAGCAGGGTGGCAGAAAAAAATACGGCACTGCGTCCCTTTTTCAGATATTCCCCAAGATTTACAGCCGGATTTACGCAAAACAGCTTCAGGCGGAATTTCCCATCTTCCCCGTTTTCCGCATAGACCACATAGTTCTCGTCCACCAGCTCTGCAATATTTAAAAAATTACGCACATCAAAATAGAACTGCTTTACCTCATCCTCCAGCTCCACATCTTTATGTTCCTCCAGAAAGGTATCAAACTCTCCCTGAATCTTCAAAACAGTCATTGTAATAGAACCAGTGCCTGGTAAAACACGGTAATTTCGGCACTCCTCCTGCAATTCCTTCAGCTGATTGCCAAGCTTCCCAAGAGATCGGTACAGACGTGACGCCTTCTCTTTCATCGCTTTTCTTACCAGAACCACATCTTCCCTGGTAAGGGAGGCACTGTACATCTCTCTTCCCCGCTCTGCCAGATTATGGGCTTCATCGATCAGGAAAATATAGTCCTCACCTGTTCCTTCCCCGAAAAAGCGTTTCAGATGCACCGTAGGATCAAACACATAATTATAGTCACAGATTACCCCATCTACCCACAAAGCCAGATCCAGACACATTTCAAAAGGACATACCTGCCATTTCATGGCATGCTCCCGGATGGTCTCCCTGTCATATCTGCTCTTTGTTGTCCACAGCTCATAAACTGCATCGTTCACTCTGTCAAAATGGCCCCTGGCATAGGGACAATATCCCGGGTCACATCTGGTTTCATCCATAAAGCACAGCTTTTCTTTGGCAGTTATAGTCACCACTTTATATTTCATACCCTTTTCCCGAAGCACTTCAAAAGCCTCCTGGGCTACTGTCCGGGTGATGGTCTTTGCAGTCAGATAAAAAATCGTACTGCCTTTCCCCTCACCGACTGCCCGCACTGCCGGAAAAATCGTGGACATGGTCTTTCCCACACCAGTGGGCGCCTGAATAAAGATCTGACGGCCTACACTGATCGCATGGTAGACGCTGCTGACCATCTTGCGCTGTCCTTCACGGTAAGAAAACGGGAATTCCAGATTCTTCAGAGACTGATTTCGCTCTTCTTTCCACCTTTTCTGATAACTGAGCCATTTGTGGTATTCATCCAGCAGCTTCTGGTACCATTCTTCCAGTTCTTTCATGGAGATCATTTCCCGGAACCGTTTCACCACCTCTGTATCCAGATTTGCATAGGTCATCTGGATCCCGATCTGGGACAGCCCTTCCTGTATGCCATAAATGTACCCGTAACACATTGCCTGGGCCTTATGCACCTTTACCGGCTCTAAAAGCAGCTCTACATTCCCGTAGATTCCCTTGATCTCATCGATCCAGACCTCGCCTTCTTCTTCGAAGATTCCATCCGCCCGTCCTTCAGTTGTGATGCTAAGATCCTCATAACAGGTTTCCATTTTCAGCGAAACCTCTGCCCTGTAACCGCTTCCCATCTGTTTCTGAAGCTTTCTGTGCAGCCTGCTGCCTTTTAACATGGCCTCTTTGTCCATAGTACCTCTACGGCTGTCAAGATCACCACTTTGTAAAATAAATTCCACCAGATTTCTAACTGAAATACGTGTTACAGGGTTGTCCATTCCACTTTTACCGCCTTTTTCATACACTCTGAGCTGTTATCATCTGTCAGCTCATCCATATATTTTACAAGAAAAGCCATAAATCAGCCGCTTTCATATGGCGTCCATATACAAAGCAAATGACTTATGGCTTATTATATTATATCTGTGTCAGTACAAAAATATCATAAATTGCTTTTACCGCATTTTCAAAATCACGGTTCTCCACACCGATGATAATATTCAGCTCGCTGGAGCCCTGGTCGATCATCTTAACATTTACATTTGCATGTGCAAGTGCAGAGAAGATTCTTCCTGCTGTACCACGGGTAGACTTCATTCCACGGCCAACAACTGCGATCAGTGCCAGATCGGATTCCATTTCCACGAAATCCGGCTGTACCAGGCGGTGGATTCCTGCAATTACCTGCTGCTCTTTCTCCTCAAACTCATCCTGATGGACATATACGGTCATAGTATCGATACCGGATGGAACATGCTCAAAGCTGATTCCCTGGTCCTCAAATACCTGAAGCACCTTCCTGCCAAATCCGATCTCGCTGTTCATCATGGATTTCTCAATGTTAATAGAACAGAAGCCCTTCTTACCTGCAATACCAGTGATGGTATATTTCGGTTTGCGGCAGGTAC
Organism: Clostridia bacterium; assembly: GCA_029101305.1. Taxonomy (GTDB): domain Bacteria; phylum Bacillota; class Clostridia; order Lachnospirales; family Lachnospiraceae; genus Blautia_A. The sequence continues at coordinate 46,545 of JAQXQS010000086.1, forward strand.
TCTCCACAATGAAGGTTCCCTTGTCTTCCGGACGGTTGGTATTGCGGATATTGATCGGAATTCCCTCTTTTCTTACAGGGAAAATCGCATCCTCATGAAGCACAGTGGCTCCCATATAAGAAAGCTCGCGGAGTTCCCGGTATGTGATGGTCTCGATCACAGCCGGATCTTTCACGATTCGTGGGTCTGTTACCAGGAAACCGGATACATCTGTCCAGTTCTCATACATATCAGCACGGATGGCCTTCGCCACCAGGGAACCAGTCACATCAGAGCCACCTCTGGAAAAAGTGGTAACGGTTCCATCCTCTTTCGCTCCATAGAAGCCCGGGACAACTGCGTTCTCACATTTGGAAAGTCTCTTATTCAGAAGCTTGTCTGTCTTCTCCGGATCAAGATTTCCATTTTTGTCAAAACGGATCACATCTGCTGCATCTACAAATTCATAGCCAAGATAAGCGGCCATCACCTTACCGTTCAGATATTCTCCACGGGAAGCTGCATAGTCTCTGCCAATCTGGGCTTTAAAATTCTCTTTGATCACCTGAAAATCCTCTTCCAGGGAAAAAGTAAGGCCAAGACCCTTGATGATCTCATAATATCTGGATTTGATCTCCTCCAGGATTCCTTCGAAATCTCCACCATTTCCAGCTGCATCATAACAGCTATATAAAAGGTCTGTAACCTTGGTATCTCCATCAAATCTCTTACCAGGGGCAGAAGGAACTACAAAACGTCTGCTTTCTTCGCTTCTGATAATATCTCCGACTTTCTCAAACTGCTCCGCATTTGCAAGGGAGCTTCCGCCAAACTTTACTACTTTTTTCATAATCTATGTGCTCCTCAAAAAACTTTTTCTTCATTTTATGAAAAAAACCGACTTTTTGCAAGAGTTTTTTCGATTTCTTCCACATCGGTCACCTGCAGCTTCTCCCCATCCACTTTAAAATGAATATCCTGGTTTCCAAAGGACATTCCGTATTTTCTGCCTGGATCTTTCTGGTATCCGGGTCTTGGATCATTGGCAAGAACTGCCAGAAGTGCCTCTCTTTTCTCCTTGGGAACCTTTTTTAACAGGTTTTCCGGAAAATCCACTATCAACGTGTGGTTCCGGATCCGGTCTGTAAATCCCCCTGATGCCTGTGGATGGCTGTCCACATAGGCAAGATAAGGCTTTATATCATAAATAGGCGTTCCATCCATAAGATCAGCCCCGGATATGTGAAGAACCGGGCCATCGCTTTTGGTAAATTCCACGCTTTCCAGTTTTACGCTGGAAAGACCGATGGGATTGGGGCGAAATGGGGATCTTGTGGCAAAAACTCCCTTTCTTATATTCCCTCCAAGCCTGGGAGGACGTACCGTAGGCGACCATTCCTTGCGCACAGCCTGGGAAAACTCCCAGATCAGCCAGATATGGGTATATTCCTCCAGCCCCCGAAACGCTTCCTGATTACGGTATTCCGGTTCAAATATAATATCTGCCTTTAGCTGCTGTATTCTGCCGCTCTGGTGGGGAATTCCAAATTTGGTAGGAAAATCGCTTCTTATATGGGCGATCACTTTCATTTCCATTTCTTATGCTCCCCCTTCTTTTATATGGTTCCTTATAAATTCACAGATATCATCTGCTGCCATTTTATTTATATTTTTCTGCTGATTCTCCCGCATCTTATCAGAAGCCTGCGCATCATAAAGCAAACGGATTCCTGCCTGCACCTGCCCTTTCACAGTTCTTGCGGAAACACTCATGCCCAGCTTTCCGAAAAATTTGCGGTTGGCAGTTTCACAGCCTGGAATGGGGTCCGTATGAACCATGGGAATCCCTGCCACGGCTCCCTCTGTGGAGGTCAGGCCTCCTGGTTTGGTGAACAAGACATCACAGGCTTTCATATAAAGATTCATCTGAGTGGTAAATCCCAGTATTCTGGCACGTTTCTCACTTCCAAAAGCTTTTTTCAGCTGGTTTTCTACCTTTGTATTGCTTCCACAAATGATGATCAGCTCTTCCTCTTTGGTAGCTTTCAGAAGACACTCTACCATTTTCTTCATATCGCCGGCTCCCATACTTCCGCCAGCTACCAGGATATACTTTTTTACAGGGGAAAGTGAAAGCTTCTCTCTTGCTGCTTCTTTGGAAATTTCCCTTCTGCAGATCCTGGATACTGGAATTCCAAGCGGAACCAGTTTTTCCTTGGGAAGTCCTCTTCGCACACATGGTTTTATCAGGCTTTCATGAGGTGCAATATAATAATCCACATCTGTTTCTTCCCAGAACGGAATGCAGGTATAGTCTGTCATCACAGCCAGTGTAAGGGGCAGCTTCATGCCCTTACGTTTCATATAAGTAATGGTTTCTGCCGGATAGAGATGTGGCATGACCAGTACGTCTACCGGATTTTCTTTCAGATACTGGTTCAGATATTTGGCCATACGGCCATTCACATAATATACCGGGGATTTCTTCACCAGCTTACTGACCAGCATTCCAAGCTTATATACAAGCCCGAAAAGCTTCGGTGTTTTCTTAACGATCTGTACATATCCGTCTCCCACAAGTCTGGATACCCCCTCACCTGCAAGAGTAAGATAATCCATCACATAAGCCTCATCCCCCTGCCAGGTCATGGCTTCTGCAATGGCTCTTCCTGCGGAATTATGCCCTCCCCCTGTATTACAGGATAAAATCAAAGCTTTCATTGGACTCTCCACTTCTTTCCATCTGCACCTTCTGCTTCCTTTGCAGATTCTACATGCTTATACACTACCACCAGTGAAATAATAAGGATTCCAAGCCGCACAGCACTTTCCCAGTCTGTAAAAAAAGAAGTCAGGCAAAAGCTGCCAAATGTGACTACGCTTCTTTTCAGATGGGATTTCACCGGAACTACCAGAGAAAAGAAAATATAAAATCCAGCTAGTACAAGTGCTGGTGTCCACCATGGATAAAGTCCCAGAAGTACACCAAAGCTTACCGCGATTCCTTTTCCTCCTTTTCCCTTATGGAAAATGGAAAACGCATGCCCAAGAACCGGGGCCATGAGCACGCCTGCAAAAAGCAGGGAATCCCTGCCGGTCCGTAAAGAACAGAAATATACCGGCAGGAATCCCTTTAAAAGTTCTGCCAGAAGAACCAGAATCCCGCAGCCTGCCCCGCAAGATACAAAAGCATTAAAGGTTCCAGGATTTCCATCCTCTGACACTTCCCTGATATCAATATGTTTCCAGATTCTCGGGATTTCGTAGGCAAACAAAATGCTTCCCAGAAGAAACCCGCTTATCATATAAAACAGATAAATTTTTTCCACGCTTTTCCTCTTCTCTAATTTGCACCTTTTTCCAGCCATGTCACAACTTCTGTGTGATCGGTAAAACAAAACATTTCCACAGGCTGGATTTCTTTTACTTTATAATTTTTCTTCGTAAGGAAAAGTAAGTCTCTTGCAAGAGTTTCCGGATTGCAGGAAATATAAACAATTTTCCCAGGTGCCAGTCTCACCACGGAATTCAGAAATTTCTCGCTGCTGCCAGATCTGGGCGGATCCATAAATACAACGTCGGCACGTTCCCCGGCAGCTGCCATGGCTTCCATAAATTCTCCCGCATCCCCTTGTCTGAACGAAATATTTATTACTTTATTCTCTCTCGCATTGATACGGGCGTCACGGACTGCATCCTTGTTCAGTTCTACCCCGATTACTTCCTTCGCTTTGTCAGCTGCTACAAGACCGATGGTTCCGATTCCGCAATATGCGTCGATCACCTTTTCTTTCCCTGTAAGTCCGGCAAATTCCACAGCCTTTCCATAAAGAATCTCCGTCTGTACCGGATTTACCTGGTAAAAGGATTTTGGTGAAATCCGGAAGGATTTCCCGCAAAGGGTATCACGGATAAAGCCTTTTCCATATAGCACGATTTCCCGCTCCCCAAGAACCATGCTTGTATTCTTATCATTAATATTCAGTACAACGGTACTGATTTCAGGATGTGCCTTACGCAGTGCCTTCACAAAATTATTCTTAGATGGAAAAACAGGAGAAGCCACAACCAGAACCACCATCACTTCCCCGGAGGTAAAGCCACGGCGGACCAGTACATGGCGCAGAAGCCCATATCCGGTATCCTCATCATAGGTCTTGATCTTAAATGATTTCAGCATTCCACGGATCGTACGGATGATCTCCTGACTTTTCTCATCCTCGATCAGACACTGGTCGATGGGAACCACTCTGTGGGAACCTGCCTCGTAAATTCCGGAAATGATATTGCCTTTCCGGTCGCGGTCAAATACTGCGTGAACCTTATTTCTGTAAAAATAAGGTTTTTTCATTCCAATAACCGGCTTCACATTTCCAAAGCGCTTAAGAAGCCCCTGTACCTGATTCTGCTTCTTCTTCAGCTGTGCCGGATAAGGAACACCCTGGTATCGGCAGCCTCCACACTTTTTCGCATATGGACAGACTTTCTGCGTATTTTTCTTCTCTTCCATAAATTCTCCCTTAAATTTTATCTATTTTATTCCTCAGCTTCATCATTTTCTCATCCAGAGCTGCCACTTCTTCTGAATAATTCTTCAATTCCTTCGCTGCCTTCTCTGCACCTGAAACATTTCTCTTATACATCAGCTGATATTCCAATACAGACCAGAAATCCATGGCTAAAGTCCTAATCTGGATCTCTACCCGTTTACTAAGAAAATTATCGCCGAAATAAATGGGAATGTCAACAATCAGATGAAGACTCATATATCCATTTTTCTTTGGTTTCGCGATATAATCTTTTTCTTTTACCAGAGTAATATCCCTTTGCTTTTTCAGGATCTCTGCGATTTCATATACATCATCCAGAAACAGACAGGTAATTCTTACACCGACCAGATCATTCAGTTTCTTTCGTGCTGTCTCCAGATCAGTAGGAAGCTCCTTTCTCACAAGCTTGGCATAAATACTCTCTGGAGATTTCACTCTGCCACTGAATCCTCTCATGATTTCCCTTCCATATTTCATGGAAAGCTGTTCATCTATGATCTTAGCCTTTGCTTCCAAAATCCCGATCGCATACTGGCAGAGAAGATAGTACTGGTCTTTCTCCATATCTTTCCGGATTGCCGCGATCTGCTCCAGTTCCCTGATACCTTCTTTTATATCTTCTTTCTTATTTTCCTGAATTTCTGTTGTTTTTTTATGTTCGCTCATATTTTTATCTGCTTTCTCCTTCACATGGTCTTCTAATTTACTATGAAAGTCCTGTGCGGCAGCTATGAATAAGTCATGCTTGCATGACTTATTATAGATAGCGCACAGGCTTCCATTATGATACCATGTAAAATATCGGCCAATTATCTGGCAAAGGTAAAATCAACGTAAAATCACTCTGCCTTTATTTTTCTTTTTTCCCAATAGGCAGTAAGATATACAGCGACTGCTGCGCTGGCCCATCCGATCAACGCTCCTGCCAGAACATCTGTAGGATAATGAACCCCCACATAAAGTCTGGACAGACCAATCAGAACAGCAAGAATAATTGCAGCTTTCCCCGGCTTTCCAGGAAACATTTTGTAATATACAACTGCACATGCAAATGAGGCACAAGTATGGCCTGACGGAAAGGAATAGTCTTTCAGCTTAGCTACAAGAGGGATAAGGCCTTCCACTGCATCATAAGGCCTTATTCTCGCTACTGCATTTTTCAGTACCAGATTGGTTACCAGGGAACCAATTGCCAGTGCCAACGCAGCTGTAACTCCTGCTTTTCTGGTTTTTGGGGAAATCAGAAGAACAAGCGCCAGAACGATCCAGAACCAGCCCCCATCACCAAGAAACGTGATTCCTTTCCAGAACCAGGTCACCATATCACTTCTTAAATACTGCTGTATAAAAAGCAATATCTGCGCATCAATCGTGTGGATCCATTCCAATATTTCCATGTACCTTACTCCTTCTATTACACTATAATTCAACAAGCCACTATAACATAACAGGCGGTTCGTATTATCGAACCGCCTGAAAGCCAGATCATCTATTTATTCCCCAGCATGATACAAGATCTGCTGAAGGTACTCCCGGTTCTGCTCAAGATCCGGTACCAGTACCTGCATGCCGTCAATTGTCTGCGGTGTATAAGCTCCGTCCTCTGGAATACGGTAAGATGCAATTTCATCCGTACCTATACTCATCACATCCATAGCATACCCAGTCATATCCCACAGCGAAAGGTCTGTAGTTACCAACGGCATAATGTCTTTAATAAGTCCGGCGATTTTAAAAACACTTAAGTCCTTTACCTTAGCAAAAGCAGCCATAAGTACTTCCTGCTGTCTTTCGGTCCTCCGGTAATCTGAATTACCGATGGAACGGTTACGTGCATGGATCAGAGCCTGCTCCCCATCCAGATGATTCACACCTGCCTGAAGATTCCAGTCTGTCCGAAGCGGCTGGGGATAAAGGACACTCTGGTCACGGCCACATATGTAATCCGCTTCTGCCTGGGTAAGCTCCAGGTCAATTCCTCCCACTTTATCTACCAGTACCTGAAAGACCTCAAAATCCACTTCTACATTTCCGTCGATCTTTACCCCAAAATTCTCTTCCAGTGTCTGATCCAGAAGATCCATGCCGCCATACGCATAAGCCGCATTAATACGTGTACTGGAATACCCGGGAATGGAAACATAAAGGTCTCTCATAAAAGACGTCAGACTGATCGTTCCCTTATCTTTATCCAAAGTGGCAAGAATCATGGAATCAGAACGCTGTCTGGATTCCCCTTCTCTCTTATCCTGGCCGATAAGCAGAATACTTTTGATATTACTGGTATCTGTTTCTGAAGCTGTTTCCTGTGCTTTCACGGTATATGTGGTCTGTAACGGAACTACTGGACTTTCCAGCAACATTACCGCGCCAAGACAAATAAGCCCTTTTTTCCATGTAGAGAATTTCGTCATATTTCACTCCCTGTATATACAACTATCGCAGTTATACACGAAAATATCTCGCGTAGTTTTGTGTGAACAGTATCCTTTACTTTACTACTATTGTGAGTACTGCACCGTTTGAAGCATTTCCATTAGAGTCTACAACATAATAGGTCAATTCATAAGTGCCTGGTGTATTCACATCAACAGTCCCTGTGATCTGGATCTTACGGTAAAGCTCATTCGTAGCATCCTTGTCATCCTCAATGTCTTTTACATAGCTCAGTCTGTCGATCTGCGTTCCTTTTTCAATCTCCACATAATACGTGGTCAGATAGAACCGTGGATCCTGGGGATTCAACTGGTCAATCTTCGCTTCTTCTCTTTCTTGGGCCTTCTCTTCTTCCGTTTGTTCCGTCTCCTCAGTTTCCTCTTCGGAAGCCTCTTCTGAGTTCTCCTGTAAATCGGAATCTTCTTCTGAACGATCTGTGCTTTCCGCCACGGATTCCTCCATGGAATCCTCTTGGCCTGCCAAAGTGGAACCTGGCAGAATACCATCTGATGTCATGTGATAAGTTACCTTTGTTACATTGTTGCTCTTGTCTTTCGCAACATAGACAACCGTAACCTCATCGCCTTTCTCATTTGGATACACATTCTCAACAGTCAGACTGTCAGACACATCTCCATCTTTCTCGTCAACAGCTTTTATGCCCTCCAGAAGCTCTGCTGTGGTCATATCTGCCGTATAACTATCTTTTTTGCTGTCAGCAATGGTGATTTCCGGTCCTTTGCGATCCTCGCCCATATACAGCCATCCCAGAATGACTGTGGCTCCTACTGCCACTGCTGCCATCAAAACGATCAACCATTTCCGCATATCTGATGCTCCTTATACTCATTATAAATTACTGTATCTTCTGCCCAGTAACCCTTTTCAGTGACGTTTTCTTGACTTTTGTTTCTTGGATCTGGATTCCTTCTCAGAATATGGAATACTTCCCAGAACAGAAAGTCCCAGATAGCGTTCTACATCTTCTTCCACTTTAATAGTGTCATTTGTAAGATAAATAATGATCACAACAGCCATCGCAATGATCACGCCTAAAAGTCCACCGATCACACCATTCTTTGCAAGACTTGGACTTGCTTTTTCACTTGGAATATTCGCGCTGTCTACTACATTAACAGCTTCAATATCCATAACTGCCTGAATATGCTCTGCTGCCATATCACGGATCGCATTTGCCATTTCACTTGCAGTATAAGGATCCTCATCAGATACGATAATTGTCACAATACGGCTGTCTGTAGAAGTCTCTACCGTCAGCTTGCTAAGCAGCTGCTGATAAGTAATATCAAGATTCAGCTGTGCGATCACGCCTTCCAGAACAGTACGGCTCTTAATTAACTCTGCATAGTCCTTGGTCAGCTGTGTACTGGTCTGCATATCTGCGCTGGTCAGTGTATTGCTGTCCTGCTTGTTCAATACCATGATCTTCGTGGTTGATTCATACTGTGGAGTGATAAAAAGCATCGTTCCGATAATGGACACTACTCCCAGAATAATACCAGAAAGAATAATGACTCCCAGTCTGCTAAGGATCAGGTGAAAAATCTCACCCAGATCGATTTCAATTTCATCGTTATTTGTAACCTGATTTTCCATTCTTCTTCTCCGTTACCCTGTAATTTTCATTGACTAAACTATAAATTTCCCAGATTTATTAATATATGTTCATTAAAATCTTTCATTATTTATAATGCATTCCGGATTGCTGATAAAAATCATATCTGCATAATCCGTCCCCTTCATTTTTTCAATTTTGGCGTAACATTTGCCAATATGCGGTGTACGTTTCGCCATATCATGACCATCTGAGCCTACAAAATCCAGAAGCTCTTCTTTAATAACCTTCTTGCAGAATCGCTTAACTGTAAATCCGTCTTCTCCTATAATGCTGTCTGCATTCATCTGGATATAAGCTCCCATATCTCTCATTTCGTCTATGAAATCCAGACCTGCCTTCACTACAGAGTGATAACGTTCTACATGAGCGATGATCGGATAATAGCCTCTGCGGATGAGTGCCTGCACTCTCTCTCGGATATAGGATTTCTCATCAGAAGTGCGAAACTCTGTCAGTACATAGCGGGAGCCTGCCATCGTCAGTCTTTCTCCCTTTTTCAGACAATCTGTCATATCCATACTGGAATGAAGCTCGCAGCCCAGGTACATCTGAATTCCCTCTTCTCCTATTTCCCCTGCTGCTTTCCTTACACGAAGAAACTGCTTCTTAACCTGCTCCAGGGAGGGTTCAAACATATCGTATCGAAAATGAGGGGTAGCAATTATGTTACGCACACCATCCTCATATTCCTTCTGAAGCATACGGACCGACATTTTCAGATTCTCCGCTCCGTCATCCACTCCTGGAACAATGTGACAGTGAATATCATAAATACCTTTCATTCTCTTCGTCCATTTCTATCTTTGTATTCCAATTATTTCAAACCGGCTTAAGTAATAAGAGATTCCAACGTAATTTTCTGTTACAAAAAAATCAGTACTTGCCGTATTCTCCATATTTGCCATACTTACCATATTTGCCGTACTTACCGTACTTTCCGTATTCCTTGGTATCAACCTTATTCAGGATTGCCCCAATGATCGGACAGTTCGTCTTCTCAAGCTGGCCTTTGATCTCCTGGACGAAATGGTAGCTGATGCTTCCTGACTCAATTACGATCACAGTACCATCACAGGAATCTGCCACAACAGCACAGTCGATCACACGGCCAAGAGGAGGCGTATCAATGATGATATAATCATATACATCCCTTACAAGGCGTATCATATCCTTAAATAAACGGCTTCCAAGAAGCTCTGCCGGGTTAGGCGGAATAACACCAGAGAAAATAATATGAAACTTCGGAAGATTTGTTGCACAAATCACATCAGAAAGCTTCGCCTGTTTGGAAAGATAATGGGTAAGTCCCTTCACCTCTTCCTCCACCTGAACTCTACCCATAAGTACGGATTTACGAAGGTCTGCATCAATTAACAGCACGGATTTACCGCTTTCTGCAAGGGATGCTGCAAGATGGAAAGTTACATTACTCTTTCCCTCATTGGGGGTACAGCTTGTAAATGCAATGACCTTTTTGTCAGCTCCGCAAAACTGGATGTTCGTACGAAGTGCCTTATAGGCCTCGTCCATAGAAGAATCAGCTTTCCAATCGCTAATTTTAACTTTTACCATAATTTTGTTTTCACCTTATCTATTTGATATACTGTAGTATCTGCCGGTCTGTTTCCGGGCTTTTTTAGCGGATACTGCCCTTTCGGGCAATATCCGTTTAGTTATTATACACTAGATAGAAACTATTGGCTAGTAGAATTTGCTACTTATTCTATACAAATTTTCACAAACTTTTCACAGCTTTTTACACTTTTTGCTTACTCTCCCTGATTCTCTGCCTGGACATCTGTGTTTTCTTCCTGAAGTTCTCCGGAGGACTGGACTTCCCTGGAAGTCTGTGCTTCCGCTGAAGACTGTGTTTCTTCGGAGGACTTGCCTTCTTCAAGAAGATAAACTTCTGTTTCGTACACTCCCTTTTCTTCTGCCTCGGCATGACTTCCCACATAGATATCAATACGGTTATTTTTGATCGCGCCTCCACAGTCCTCTGCAATATACACCTGTCCGTCAATAACGACCTTGGAACCATACGGGATAACTGTGGGGTCTACTGCTATGGTTCTATTGGTAACTGCTGTAGAACCTGTAGATGTCACGCCGTTTGCCCATGGCCCGCAGCAGATGCTGCAAGGACAGTAGTGGGTGATCCTAAATGTACCAAGAGGACGAAGGGCGCTGTCTGCTGATGCTGTAACAACATCTCCCACCAGAATTCCCTCATCTCCGCCTGTAAGAGTCACACCATCTACGGCATCTGCAAAAATCCCCTTTCCGCTGCTTTTATGTATGATTCCAGCTTCCACATTTTCTTCTGTATCTTCCTCTTCATAGCCCTCCAGCACGGAGGTAGGAATATAGCCAGTCTGCTGTTCTCCATTTTCATCCTCAAAAAGGATCCTGCTCCAGATATCCGAAATAGTTCCTGTACGGGTGACTTCATCCTCCGCTAATACCTCACCGATCACATTCCCCTCTTTTCTTCCCGGATAATCCAATACATCTGTATCCACAGCAATGGTTACTGTATCCTGAACTGCAGTTACTTCAGATTCGTCAATCTGTATTGTATCTGTCGTCTGTGAAGAGACATTTTCTTCTCCAAATACAGGAACAGTCATCAGTGTGGAAACACACAAAACCATTATCATTATTTTTTTCTTCATAGATCTATATCTCCTAACTGGTTTGTTCTATTTGCAATAAATCCCCTACTCTTTGTTATCATAGCACAGCACCTTTGTTATTTCAAACCCTGTCCACGCTTTTATAAATTTTTCACATTTATTACTGTTTACAGCCAAACAGATTTATTTCAAAAAAACATTTGACAAACGGACAATTATACTGTAAAATTTATTATACATCTGAAACAACCAGATGAAATAGGGAAATGCGATAGTGGCGTAGTTGGTAACGCGCGACCTTGCCAAGGTCGAGACCGCGGGTTCGAGCCCCGTCTATCGCTCTTGATGGCTCCGATCTGATCGGAGCTTTTTTCTGTCCAGTGTATAAAATTTGATTCTTACCACAAACAAAAATAGCCCTGTGCAAAACGTCTCTCATCTTTTCTGGTTTTGCACAGAGCTTATTTTCTTTATAAATAGCCTTCTCTATTCTACTGGCAGTTATAGTCAATCACTCCAAAAATCTGTCTCAGACACGCTTTAGTGATGGAACAGTCTGATTCCTGTAAATGCCATTACCATATTGTATTTGTTACAGGTATCGATCACATCTGCATCTCTTACAGAACCGCCTGGCTGTGCGATATATTTAACACCGCTCTTATGTGCTCTTTCAATGTTATCACTGAATGGGAAAAATGCATCGGAGCCTAACGTTACATCTGTCATCTGATCCAGCCATGCTCTCTTTTCTTCCTTTGTAAAGATTTCCGGCTTCTCTGTAAAGGTTTTCTCCCAGTTTCCATCTGCCAGGACATCCATATATTCCTCGCCGATATAAACATCAATGGCATTATCACGTTCTGCTCTGGAAATAGTATCTTTAAATGGAAGATTCAGCACCTTCGGGCTCTGGCGGAGGAACCAGTTGTCAGCCTTCTGTCCGGCAAGGCGGGTACAATGTACTCTTGACTGCTGTCCTGCACCAACACCGATTGCCTGTCCATCTTTTACATAGCATACAGAATTGGACTGTGTATACTTTAACACGATCAGGGAAACCTTCATATCCCTTTTTGCTTCCTCGGATAATTCTTTATTCTCAGTTACAAGATTGGAAATCAGTTCGTCATCAATTGCAAGCGCCTGTCTTCCCTGTTCAAAAGTGACGCCAAAGACCTGCTTATGTTCTAATGGAGCAGGCACATATTCCGAATCGATTTCAATTACATTGTAATTTCCTTTTTTCTTCTGTTTCAGGATTTCAAGTGCCTCATCTGTATATCCTGGTGCGATCACACCATCGGAAACCTCTCTCTTGATCAGAAGTGCAGTATCTTTGTCACATACATCCGAAAGAGAAATAAAATCTCCAAAAGATGACATACGGTCTGCACCTCTGGCACGTGCATATGCACAGGCTAACGGAGAAAAATTTTTCCAATCCATGTCATCTACCCAGTAGATTTTTGCAAGTGTCTCATTCAGCGGAAGTCCGATAGACGCCCCGGCTGGTGAAACATGCTTGAAAGAAGTTGCCGCCGGAAGCCCGGTTGCTTTTTTCAGATCCCGTACCAGCTGCCAGCCATTAAAAGCATCCAGGAAATTGATATATCCAGGTCTTCCAGAAAGTACTTTGATCGGCAGTTCGCTTCCATCCTCCATATAGATCTTAGATGGTTTCTGATTTGGATTACATCCGTATTTTAATTCTAATTCTTTCATGATTATTCGCTCCTTTGATTCTTATTTATAATCTTAGATTCGTATTTTCCTGTAGCAATATCAATATAACGCACGAACAGAGA
>JAQXQS010000087.1 GCA_029101305.1 Clostridia bacterium
AAGCAGGATAAGGAACTGCTCTATGTGTGTGCTGTGAATGGGGAACTGGAGCCTGTATTAATGGAGCTGGTTGCAAAAGGCAGTAAGAATGTGTGCTATGCAGAACCGGCAGATATATTTAAGTCAGCGATCCTGGCGAATGCATATGGCATCTTCTGTTTTCATAACCACCCGGGAGGCAGAGCAAAAGCGAGTAAGGAAGATATAAACCTGACTGCAAGGATGGAAGCCTGCGGTGTCATGCTGGGGATTCCGTTGCTGGACCATATTATTATCAGCAGCCAGGGAGAAGTTTACAGCATAAAAGAACAGGACGAGGAAAAGCTTAACGAAACCATGAACAGGATGTTTGATAAAAAGAATCAATAAAAAGAACGAATAAAAATCAATGGAAAAAGGAGAATGAAATTATGGCTGCAGAAGTTGAAACAATGTTTTATACAAGAGAGAAACCATGGCACGGACTGGGAACCCTGGTGGCAGAAGCACCGGAATCAAGGGAAGCACTGCGGATTGCCGGGCTGAACTGGAAAGTCCTCCAGGAACCTGTCTATACGGAGAATGACGAGCTGATCCAGGGCTATAAGGCAAATGTAAGAGATTCTGACAGAAAGATATTAGGCGTGGTCACAGACCGCTACAAGGTCATCCAGAATGAGGAAGCCTTTGCATTTACAGATGCCCTGTTAGGAGAGGGCGTGCGCTACGAAACAGCAGGCTCCCTGCAGGAGGGGAGAAGGGTGTGGCTGCTTGCAAGACTTCCAAGGGAATATATCATTGCCGGCGAGCGTATCAGCCCATACATGGTATTTTCCAATACCCATGACGGTTCCGGGGCGGTGAAGACGGCGCTTACCCCTATCCGTGTAGTATGCAATAATACGCTTAACCTTGCCCTGCGAACGGCAAAGAGGAGCTGGTCTATGATCCACACAGGGGATATCAGTGGAAAGATCGAGGAAGCGAAGAATACCCTGTTCCTGGCAGACGAGTATATGTCTGCTCTTGGAAAAGAGTTTGAAAATCTGAGGGGAATCCGGCTGTCTGAAAAACAGGTCATGGATTATATCGAGATTCTGCTTCCGGTAGAAGAAAATTTCACCCCACAGCAGAAGCGTGGCATAGAAAGACTGAGAGAAGACATGAGAATGCGCTACTTTGACGCTCCCGATCTGAAAGACGTAGGAAACAATGGCTACCGCTTTATCAATGCAGTATCGGATTTTGCAACCCATTCTACCCCAAGAAGAAAGACTGCAAATTACAAAGAGAATATCTTTGCCAGAACCGCAGACGGAAATCCGCTGATCGACAGGGCTTATCAGATGGTGCTGGCAGCATAAGGGGGAGCAGATGAAAAATTTCAGTCTGGTAGGAGGCAAGGATGAAGATTTTTGAGATCATAACAGGTATTTGTATCCTGGTATTTGATGTTTTGGTAGTTGTAAACCAGTTCAGGAAAGTAATAGATATTTTTACAGGGGAGAATGCAGAATGAAGAATATTATGATTCCGACAAAAGATTTAACAAGGGAAGAGTGGCTGGAACTCCGCCGAAATGGTATCGGAGGCTCTGATGCTTCCGTGGTGATGGGGAAGAATCCCTGGCGTTCCATCCAGCAGCTGTGGGAAGACAAGACTGGCAAAACACCGGTGCAGGAGAACTCCAATGAGTATACATACTGGGGCAATGTGATGGAGGGGATTATCCGTAAGGAATTTATGAACCGTACAGGTCTGAAGGTACGGCAGAAACATTTTATGATGTTCCATCCCCGGTTTCCGTTTATGTTCGCGGATGTGGACGGGATTGTTACAGACGAGCGTGGTGAAAAATGTATTTTTGAAGCCAAGACTGTCAGTCAGTATCGGGAGGAGGAATGGAAGAATGGAAAGATTCCTACAGAGTACATGATGCAGGTACAGCATTACCTGGCAGTCTGCAATATGCAGAAAGCGTACATTGCGGCTCTGATCGGCGGCAACCATTTTATATATTATACGATCTTGCGTGATGAAGAGATGATTGCTGATCTGGTCTATGCAGAGAAAAAGTTCTGGGAGTATAACGTAAAGTGCGATATCCGCCCGGAGATAGATGATTCTGAGGCTACGAAAGAGTTTCTGGACAGAAAGTATAAGGAATCCGTGAAGGACAGTGTCCCGCTTGACCGTTCCCTGGTGAAAGTCCTGGAGGAATACCAGGATGTAAGTGACCGGCTGAAGGATATGGAGAAGCGGAAAACCGGCCTTTCCAATCAGCTAAAAGCTGCCCTTGGGGAGCATGAAGAGGGAAAATTTGACAACGGTCAGATTGTACGCTGGAAACGGATTGAGAAGAATTTACTGGATTCTAAGAGGCTGAAAGCAGAGAAGCCGGAGATTTATAACCAGTATACCAGTGTAAATACTTACCGCACCCTGTCCATTGCGTCTTAAAGGGGGCTGGTACTATGGCTGTGGAATCGAAGATAAGAAGCTTACATGCAGATGAAATCGAATGCAGGGTAGGCAGTATCGGTGAAAAAGGAATCTCGCTTCTGTTATATAAGAATGCAAGGGTAGACCAGGCAATCCTGGATGAAGCCTTTGGCATATATGGCTGGCAGAGAAGCCATATGATGATTGGAAATTCCCTGTACTGTACCGTGAGTATCTGGGACCCGGAGAAAAAGACCTGGATTTCCAAGCAGGATGTG
Organism: Clostridia bacterium; assembly: GCA_029101305.1. GTDB lineage: Bacteria > Bacillota > Clostridia > Lachnospirales > Lachnospiraceae > Blautia_A. The sequence continues at coordinate 2,700 of JAQXQS010000087.1, forward strand.
GGAACAACAGGGGATTTTGAAAAGGAGAAAAGTGCTGCTTCGGATTCGTTCAAAAGAGCATGCGTGAATCTGGGAATTGGAAGGGAGCTGTATACGGCTCCCTTCATTTTTATCCCAGCCAGTAAAGTGGTGGTTACAGAGAAAGACCGGAAGAAGGTTGTGAAAGACAGTTTCAGTGTAAGTGCAATCACTATTTCGGCAGATAAGGTCATTACAGGGATTTCGGTTATCAATCAGAAGAAAGCGGAGGTTTTCAGATGGGGAAACTTAAACGCTGCAGAGAAGAACAATGGAGATGCAAACGAGGAATGGCAGGAACTGTACAGGGAGCTGGAAAGGACGAAAGTGCCAGAGGAACAGATTCTAAAGCGGTATGGTGTTAAGTCTCTTTCCGAACTGGATGAGGTATCAAGGAAAAGAGCACTGAATGGACTGAAACGAACAAAATCAGCCGCCTGATTATGGGCGGCTAATAGAGAAGCTGGAAATTGTAGATATGGGATGACGTAGCATTTAGCCATGTCAGACCCAAGAAAAAATGTACGGCAGTCAGAAAGTACCGCTGCGGAGCTACAAAGAGTAAAAATAACGGAGGAATTGCAGATGGATTACATGGAATTTAAAAATCAGATGTTAGAAGAGATAGAGGAACGCCTTACTGAAAAAGAATATGCCTGTTATGAACCGGCAGATGGCAATATGCTGGAAGAAAGTCTGGTGATCCAGGAAGGAAACGAGCCGATAAGATTTGGTGCGACTACGACAAGCATGTACCGGGCTTATAAATCCGGTTACAGTATAAGGCAGATCGCAGAAGAAATCATCAGAGAAAAAGACGGACATAAGGAAATCAAGGGGCTGGAAAAGATCAGAATGCTTGATGATTATGAGCGTGTGAAGGAAGACTTATATATTCGTATTGTCAGTACAAATAAAAAGGTGACAGTACTGGAACGAGGAATTTACAGAAAAATCGGGGATATCATTTTGGGGGTGTATCTGCGGATAAATGAGGATGATGGAAAACTGTACACAACACTGATAGACAATACTTATCTGGATAAGTGGGAGCTGTCAAAAGAAGACGTTTTGGAGCAGGCTATGGATAATACCGTGAAAATGGCACCGCCAAGATTTTATGACGGTATGCAGCTGAAGCTCTCTATCCTTACTGGCAGATATGGTGGAATTCCCATAAAAGAATTCAGTCCTACGGAGAATGAGAGAAGATATGGCTGTTTTCTAAGCACGGATAAAAAAACGAATGGTGCGACGGCTGTGTTCTATCCAGGGGTAGCAAGAAAGATATGTGAGGCGTATGGCACAGAAGCTGTTTATATTGTACCAACCAGTATCCATGAAGTAGCAATACACGACATCAGATACACGGAGGATGTGGAGATGCTGTCAAAGTGTCTGGAAGCTGTAACGGAGGACTCAACGCCAGAGGATGAAGTGGCAAGCAGCCATATTTTTATGTATGAGCTGAAAACAGATAAGATTACCGAGGTAATGTGATGGAATACGGTTATGCAAGAGTCAGTTCTACAGAGCAGAACCTTGATCGCCAGGTTCTTGCCCTGCAGGAATATGTAAAGCCAGAGAACATTGTAATGGACCGGCAGTCCGGGAAAAACTTAGACCGTCCTGGCTATAATGCCTTAAAAGGAATATTTGGTCTGCGCCCAGGGGATGTTTTATACATAGTGAGCCTGGACCGTCTCAGCAGGAACAAGGAAGACATTAAGAATGAGATCGCCTGGTTCAAGGCGCATAAGGTAAGGCTGATGATCTTAGACCTCCCAAGTTCCATGGTGCAGGTACCGGAGAACCAGGAATGGATTATTGACATGATACAGAATATCCTTATAGAAGTACTGGCTTCCATGGCAGAGCAGGAGCGACTGATAATCCGCAAGCGGCAGAGGGAAGGAATCGAAGCAGCCCAAAAAAAAGGCAAGCACCTGGGACGTCCTTATCTGAAAGTGCCCGATAATTTTGAAGAGGTGTATGCCGAGTGGAAGTCTGGAGCAATCACAGCCAGAGCAGCACAAAAGAAACTTGGAATGTCCAGTGCGAGTTTCTATCGTATGGTGAAAAAGCAGCAAGCGGCTGAATCAAAAGGTGTGTGATTTTTGTTACATGTATCAAATGCAGAAACCAAGATTTTGAGAGACCGGATAAGGGGGCTTATCTGGTCTCTCGTAAGGTAGAGGTTGTGAAAATGTCCTCTTTTGAAAAAAATCGAAGGAAAAGTTGAATTATAAGGTTATTTTTAGAAAAACTATAATTTTTTTTCTAAAAGAGGGCAGATCTGATCTCTAATTGTGGAAGAGGTTGAAAATCTCCTGTGCTCGTTTATATTGGAAATTATATACTTCAATCTCAGCAGGAGCTTTGGTTTCGCCCGCCTGTTTTGAGGAAATATAAGAAAAAGGATAAAAACCTTTGGAAGCTTCTACAGAAGATTCCATGGGACGGAGTAGAAATCCACGTAACAATGAGCTGTTGAATGTAGTATTTGCAGCATTCAAAAAATGATCAGAGTAAAAAGCTTGATCTGTCGATGCTGAATTTTTTGAATCATGGATGACTGTATTCTGCTTTGCAATATATAAAGTTTCAATATCGTGAACCAAGTGATTCCAATAGAAATCAGGGTTATTAATAGGGGAAGCTTTTCCACAACAACCTAAAATGTCTTCATGACTTAAATGTGTAAAATCAGCAGTAAGAAGATGAAGGTGTTTCTCAATATATGCTTCAAAATAAATGGTCGTTTTTTTCGGCATAAAATCTGGAACAAGATGTTGGAGAGTTGTTTTCCAGAGTGCTGAAAATATAGGAAGAACCATTTGGTTAAGTGTTTGAAAAAATTGCTCTAATAATTCTTTACCTCTTAAACTCTTCTGTATGTTATTTAAAACTTTGTTAGGACCGGAACGTGTCATCATTGATTGTGGAGTGTACTGTAAATATTTTGTTTCCAAGGTATCATTGTCTTTGAGTGCTTCTAGTGCATAATGCAGAAAAAAGTGTCTGGAATATACCAACGGGCAGAGGGCTAAGTTTTCCAGCAAGTTATTGAAGTCAGTTCCAGCAAATTTTGAAGGAACGGACTCTAAATCTGTTTTAGATCCATCTATGTCTGAACTAATGTCCGTAATATACGAGAAAGTAGAAAATCCAAAGTAACGTTCATTTAAAGTATGAAAGAGATATGCGTCAGTAGCTGAAAAAGAATGAGCATTTTGGGGAGCGTGTAAAAGTTCCTTATATAATTGTGCATAAAGTGAAAGTGTAGTTCGAGCAGCACTTTTGGTATGTGACGATAGATTGTGGCTTAGGGCATTAACTGCATTTCCTTTAAAATATGTGTAAATTGGAAATTTATAAATCCAAGGGACATATATTTCAGAACTAGTTGAGGTTACAATTTTTTTACAGTCATTAAAAACAAAATGAATGAAATCTTGTTTATTCTTACCCTTTACATTGTTCTTATGGTACCACCAATTTTGGCGGCGATCGTCCGTTGGATCTGAATTTAGGTCGGTGGATTTTTTATAGTCTGGATTGGAAAAGAACCCAGAATTAAAATAATCTTCATATTTCACTGATAAAGGCGAACAACGCTTTGGATCATTATAAAAATAATCCTGCTCAAGATAGTGAAAGAAACCTTCTGAAATACAGTAATTATAGAGCGAGAGCTTGAGAAGTGCAGCTAATGCAGAAAGAAACCAGTAAAAATTATCATCCTTCTCTTGTTCCGCTGTTGTTTCTCCAAAAAAGGAATCCATGAATCCAGTTGTCGGAATAAATTTTACATATTGATAGGCATGGGTGTATATATGGTCAAAAAGTGTATGAAAAAAGAGTTCAATATTCTCAGAATTAATATCTAATTCTACTATCCCCTTTTGTTCTAATTCTGCGTGCACCTCAATAGCTATGGCTTGTGGATCAAGAAGATAGAAGTACTTTAGGATATATTCTTGTTCCAATAAAGAATTGGTACTGAAAAAATCTAAATTCATATTATCATCTCCTGCAAAAATATTTTACATTTAATTGAATTATACAATATAAATCTAAAAATGTAAAATAAAATCACACTATTAAAGCGTATTTACGAAATGGTAATATTACAAAAATGGATGTATGATAAGAGCATAAAAAACAAAGGAGGACATGAAGATGACAAACGGATTTAATCCTGGCTATCCAATGAATACTTGCACAGGACCGGGAATGAGTATCCCAGTGAGCGAGCCAGAAAGAGTTCTTTATGAGGTTACAAAGAGTAATGCAGAGATGGTGGCTGCTGTAAACACGCTGCATAATAATACGCAAAAGAGCTTGTATGACAATCAGAAGCTCATGGAACGGATGGCAAGGAAGAGCAAAAAACTACATGGAAAACCTTGTATTATGATAGGTGGGAATGGAGTTTATTGCCTTGCTCAGTTATATGATGATGGGACTTCTACGCAATCTCAACTTATTTTTAACATAACCGGCGAGTGTGATATATACAATCTCAGTTTTCCAAAATTACATGGAAAAACGAAAAGATATGTAGCGATTATTTTTATGAACGAAAGGACATGGGTTATATGCGATAAAGAAAAAGTAACTGGAATAAATCTATACAAATGGTTCGTGGAGGCTGGTATTCAGTTTGATCCATGCTTTAAAGATAAGCTGATTAAGGAGGCTCTCTTTGATTATTTTGCCCCGAAAATTGCAAATGCTAGAAGTATAAAGGAATTGGATGGAATGGCAGGATGGTGGCAAAGCCAATGGAGATATGCCGAATGGTTCCAGACATTTATACCTAGCGGTATGCCGGAACTTCCGGTTATGGATAAACACTTTACAACAGAATATCGTGGAAAGGAACTACTGGAAAAGTTTCTGAAGGGAATTGCCAGTATAGAAAGTAAGCATTACCGCGTTGTAGTGCTGGAGACACTGGTTAGCGGTGTACTGGCAAACCTTTTTCAAGAGGCAGGGATTTATAGTAATTACTTTTTGAACTTTGTGTTAATCGGTAGACTGGACAAGGAACTGTTCTGTCGGTTATATCAGGTGTTCAACAGAGGAATTTGGGAAATCCAGGAAGCAAATGTTAGATCAAAACTAATTTCAGATTATGTTCGTACCATAAATGATGAGGTGTTGATAGTACATGTACCAAGTGACGAAGATTCTCATAGGCGGAAGAGTATAGAAAGGAATTTGGGAGATATTGTGAATAAAATATGTGAAAGAGACTGTTCATCCTTGAACATTCCTTGGAAAGTAAATGCTTCATTGGTAGTGGTGAATGAGTATGTATCAGACTTGGACAGCGCAATCAATATTATCACAGACAAACATACTTTCACGCCAGAACTTATAGACATGCTAAGAGGAAATGCAGTTGACGCATTCTTGTATGAGCTAGTGACATATGTAGAAGCACATATGGCTGAGGTAAGGGCTGTTATAAAAAAGTGGTCGAGCAACCAGGACGGCAATATGAGCCTGGTGCTTCTGAAAGCAATTTGGGAAATACTGTCAGAGTTTGCAAGAGATAAAGGCATTGATCTTGCAGCTGCTTTGGGAATACCTGGAAGTCCAGATTGGGGAGTTATGTGGCGCAGCTTAACTGACCGACAAGAAATGGGCGAAAGGATGGTAAAGGCTGTGAGAAGCTCGATGAGTAAGTTCTACGTTAAAGAGAAGTATTTCGGTTGTGGATATGTGAAGGACAGTTGTTACTATGACAACGAATATTTCTGGATTCCAATTAAGGTGTTCAAGGAAATAATGAAAACCAACTGCATTCCATCCAATAAGTATCGGGAGACGCTTGTAAAATGGAAACAGCAGGAACTTTTATTACCAGATGAGAGTGGGCTGACATACAAACTACGTGTGGATGGAGCAGCTATACAAACTTATCGGTTTAGAAAGGCATTATTCGATCAGCCGCTTTTTGTTCCGATTGAAGAACTCGGAAAAGATGAAGAGCATGAAAGTGAAAAGGGTATGCGTGTAGTTTGGCACCCTCAAAACGGTGAAAACTATAAACAGTGTAAACACTAGAAAGGAGACCACAGTACAATGCTGAGAGATTTAGAAGGAAACATAATAAACCTAAAAGAATTCCCGGATGCGTTAAATAACCATAGACTTATTTGGGGTAAATCCGGTAGTGGTAAAACCTGGTGCTGTTACAGGATGATTGAAGAGGCAGTAGAACAGAAGAAAAAGTGCGTGATTTTTGACTACTCTGGAAGTTATACCACAAAAGAACAGGAAAGAAGCAAGTTTGCTAGCAGGGATCAGACATATGTGTTTGATGGAAACCAGCCGGGGATTACATACTGGTATACAGGCAAGAATGTCTATTCTGCTTTTGAAGAGGCATTGATAGTGGCGCTCCCATTTAGGGGACACCGACAGCGGGAGTTTCTGCACAAAGTGATGGAACTTCTAAAGGAACAGGAGAAGGAGCTTACGTTTGCTTCGGTAATATCGGTTCTGGATGGGTATGTGCAAGGTTTGACGGATGACGAGAGTAAGGAACGTGGTGAGAAACTGTTAGATATCATTGGACAATATGAAAAGCTTGATATCATTTTTCGCAAGAAGACGCCAGAGATGGACAAGGAGCTGGAAGATAACAACCTTGTCACTATAATGCAGTTTACTGAACTTGAAGGTGGTACAAAAAAGTTTTTGACGGAATTTATGTCAGAGTTGCTGTGGCAGAGTGTGAAGGATGGAGCTAACAGTGCAGATTACATTTTGTATGATGAGTTTCAGAATGTTGCCCTTGGCAAGGGGAGTACACTTGGAGCAATGTTGCGTGAAGGACGCAAATGTGGACTGGGTGTATGGCTGGCAACTCAGATTCTTTCAAATTACAAGCCAGAGCAGATTGATACGTTACAGCAGGTAGATACAATGTTGCTGTTTCAGCCTTCAGATCGAAGTATGAAGGGGATTGCACAGCTTGTTGATTGTGAAGCTTGGAAAATTTGGCGAAGAGCATTATGGGAGCTGCCAAAAGGACAGGCCATCTTAAAAGGAAAGTACAGTGTTAATCACAATTCAAAAGTTTTGAATACACCGATCATATGCTTGGTGGATTCAAAGTCCACTAACTGAAAACCTGTAAATTGGATAAAAGAGAGGAGAACCTACCTATGAAAAATGAAGTTGATATTTCCAAGAAATGTTTGCTGACACTGGAAGAAGCTGCTGGTTATACAGGCATTGGAGTGAACAAGTTGCGAGATATGAGTAATGATGAGCGGTGCACCTGGGTTCTTTGGAACGGTGCGCGCAGGATGATTAAGCGAACCAAGCTGGAAGCCTATCTGGATTCAGCATATTCAATCTAAAGAGAAATCCACTGGAACTGTAGGTACTGTTGTCCTACAGTTCCGTCTATGAAAGGGGAAATTTTATATGGCAAAAAGATATGATTCAAGACATCGTTTACTTCGTACTGGCGAATCTGAGAGAGCAGATGGATATTATACATATCGTTGGACGTCAAGATCAGGAAAAAGAAATTCGGTAACTGCGGGCACATTGGAAGAGCTTCGCGAGAAAGAAGATGAAATTCAAAGAGATGTGTCTGATGGAATACGTGCTGACGCTAAGAATGTGACGCTTAACACACTGTATGATTTATGGAAAGAACTGAAGGTGAACCTTAAGCACAATACGTTTTCAAATTATTGCTATATGTATGACCAGTTTGTTGCTGATAACATTGGAATGTTGCCGGTTACAAAGCTGAAACGTTCTGATATAAAGGCATTTTATAACATGCTAGCAGATACAAGGGGCCTGAAGATTGCGACAATAGATAATATTCATACAGTGATACATCAGATTCTGCAGCTTGCTGTTGAAGACAATTACATAAGAAGAAATATTTCAGATAATTTGCTCAAAGAATTAAAAAGTTCTCATCATTATGAGGATTCACATAGACGCGCTTTGACATTACCAGAGCAGGAGCTGTTTATGGAATTTTTGTCCAAAGAGAACTCACAGTATTATCATTGGCTCCCTATTTTTACAGTTATGCTGGGAACTGGAATGCGTGTAGGTGAAATTACCGGGTTACGTTGGAATGATATCGACTTAAAGTCTGGAATGATAGACGTGAACCATACGCTGGTTTATTATAAACATCGGGATGAGAACGGCTGTTATTTCGATATTCATTCTCCGAAGACCAAAGCTGGAGTGCGTCAGATCCCTATGACGGAGGAAGTAAAGAATGCGTTCCTGTTAGAGAAAAAAATGCAGGATCTGGCAGGAATACAGTCCAAAGTAACTATTGACGGGTACCACAACTTTATTTTTGTAAACCGCTTTGGTAATGTGCAGAACCAGGGAACCCTAAATAGGGCTTTACGGCGTATTATAAGAGACTGTAATGACAAACAGCTCCTGAAAGAAAAAAAGAATCCCATGTTACTTCCAAACTTCTCCTGCCACTCACTCAGACATACGTTTACAACACGCTTGGTAGAAGCAGGAGTAAATATTAAAGTGATACAGAACCTGTGTGGTCATAGCAGAAGTGATGTGACACTTGATATATATACGACAGTAACAAAAGAATTAAAACAGGCAGAGTTTGATGATTTCCAGAAAAAACTGAAAGAAAAGAAGCAGGAATGGAAAAACAGACAGGAAAAGGATGCGTGATTCTCTTCTGGCGTTGTCGAAAAAATCT
>JAQXQS010000088.1 GCA_029101305.1 Clostridia bacterium
GTGGTTATAGTTTCCTGGTTGGTTTTTCCCATAGAATAAGTCCTCCTTAAAATATATTGGTTTTTCCCAGTATATCAATTGGTGGAGGAAATAGCACTACGCCTTCTTTTGAAGCACTTACGTAATTTCTCACCATCTGCCTGTTATATAGAACGACGGACAGCATAAATGTCAGATACGTGACAGCCACTTCTAAATCGCTGATACTGGCATTGACCGAGAACACCGCAAATATGGTGGATATAGAACCGATTCCGAGGACTACACAGGTCATTTTTTTATAAATGCCATCATAGTGACGGTAAATGGCAGCCAGCCTCTCCTTATCTCCTCTGGCCAGAGGACCGTAAAAACTAAACAGCATCGCCGTCCCCGCGCCAAAATATGCAAAGGACAGTACGTCACAGAAATTGGAGTACAGGCTCTGGAGGCCTAGGTACTCCATATTCAGGTATAGGCATATCACCCGCTTTGAAATAAGATTAATCACCAGAGACAAAACCTGGCTTAGCATACTGACAATGATATTCCATTGCAACAACCTTTTTCCACTATCCTGCTGCATTGCGCTCCTTCTTTCGGTAAACAACTTTTCCTTTATTAGAAGACTTCATCGTATCCACGACTTTGTAATCGCAGAATATGAAGGTATCCAGATTTCTTTCGATCCAGCGTATTCTAAAAAAGCTGTATGTCCAACCCACAAGCATTCCGATAAATACTCCCGCACCCCAAAAGGGAATCGGCCATTTATTAGAAAACAGGCTGCAATGTTAAACTGAGCAGTGTAATTACCGATGTCAGCGGAAAAAGCGGTATGGCAATTTTAAAGGCAATTGTATCCGGAGAAACAGATCCGGTTGTTTTAAGTGAACTTGCCGAAGGAAGAGCCAGAGATAAAATTCCAGAAATGCAGAAATCCCTACAAGGACGGATATCAGAACATCAGCAAAAAATGTTGAAACATCAACTTGGGCATATTGAAAGCCTGACCGCTTTAATTGTGGATTTAGATGCAGATATTAAAAAAAAATAGAATCCATAAACTGGGCAATCGAAGCTTTGGATGATATGCCTGGGATTGGAAGAAAAAGTGCAGAACGAATTTTAGCAGAAACTGGTGTGGAAATGGAGCACTTTCAAAATGAATCCCGTTTTAGCTCATGGGCAGGACTTGTGCCTGAGTGTAAGGAAAGCGCCGGAAAAAAGATGAGTACACGAATACGGAAAGGAAATAAATATTTGAAAGCAACGCTGGTGGAATGTGCTCGTGCTGGAATACGAAGCAAGCAAAGTTATCTCTACTCCCGTTATCAAAGAATTGCTGCGCGCAGAGGTGGGAAAAGGGCTTTAATTGCAGTAGCCCATACCATGTTAATCGCGATCTACCATATACTAAAAGAGAAAGTTCCTTATCATGACCTTGGAGCGGATTACTACTCCGTTATCAATCAAGAAAAGATAATCAATAGGAATATTCGTACATTAGAAAAGTTAGGGGTAAATGTAATGATTCAGCCGAAATGAATCTCTTTAACTGTATAATTAAGAGAAGGAAATAAGCCCGCCAAAAGGCGAGCTTATTTAGAATGCTTGTTTATAGGTTATTGCTGAACTACGTTTTCAGGACAGCCCCTGTATAATATATTTTCTTATTTTAATGACATTGCATAGCAGTTCCTGTATTCCGGGCATCGGAAAGTCCTCCATTTTCCTTATGTACAACCTTAACACTTTTATCCTGTTTTTTATAATAATCACAGATGTCCCCTGAACCATCCGTAGAACCATCATCAATTAAAATCAGCTCAAAGTCCCCATATGTCTGCTTTAAAATGCTTTGTATGCAGTTTTCTATATGGGCTCTGATATTATATACCGGAACAATTACACTAATCATTTTCCTTACCTCTCAAGAATGTATCTTCCACTCTTTTCCTCATAATGATATGCCGCAAACCATGTGTTTCCATCTGAAAACTTTAATTCATCATTTGCCAGCTCAATTTCATGCTCTCTACTAAGACACATCCCTAGCTCTATTGTTTCAGGCAGCTTCTCATACAGTTCCTCACCAGTTATTTCTGCCTCCATTACAAGCATAGTATTTTTTTTATTATACGCTTTTATCGGAAAATAGTAAATATTTTTATCCAATTTTACTGCAATATACGGAAGATACTTTCTTTTCGGCCATGAAAATCCTGTATTTTCTACCTTTAGCCTCAAGGTAAAGTTCCTTCCCTTTCTCCAATATTCTGGAAGTTTTACCGATGATAAATGCAACCGATATCCCAAATGTTCCCTTATATAATCTGCACCATTCCAGCCCTGGAAGGACTCATTTTTCCATTGCCTCCAGACCTCCATATTATAATACCGATTCAGATACGTAAGCTTAAGCTTCCGGAATTCCTCTACTGCATTGTCAATCTTTGTGTATTCACTTATATTCGTCGTCTCTCCCCCATTTATCACGGTTTTGACTTCCCTCTCTGCCCAAGAAAGTTCTGCTGCCCGTTCATAACCCTCTTCAGTATACGTTCCCATGTCATCCTTTGTTGATAGCAGGGCATCATTATGAAGTCCTAATCTATCTGTTTCCAGTCGATAGAATGCTGCTTCTCTTATAAACATCGGACGACGGACATTAATCGCTATTGATTCATCCAATGTTTCTAAAAGTTTGGAAATAAGCGTTACACGATAGGGAACTCCATCCGGTGCAGTTTCCATATAACAACTGCTGTGCCATTCTCCATAGGGGCCAATAAACCCTGCTTGTACAGCTATTACCACACCCTTATAGGAATTTAAGACCTTTGACAGCTGCTGTACATGGTTCAGCACATAGTCAAAGCTCGCCGGCTCCTGATAATTTTCTCCAGAAAAAGAATAAGCTGCCCTTACCACAGCAGCCATTCCTATCTTTTTACATTCCTCCAGAGACTCTGCAAGCTCTCCAAGCTTTTCTTCCGAAATCTCTGGTTGATTCTCTTCCCCAGACAAATCCAGAGCCAGCAAAACAATTCTGAACTGCTCCTCGGAATCATAGTATTCCCGGATACTATCTTCATCCTTTGTGTCAACCTGTACATACCAGCCCCGCTCCGGGTTTATTACCGTTTTCTTTCCCTCACTCCAACAAAGCTCCGTCATCGGCTTTCTCCAGTAAAGCCAGACTGTTAGAGCTGATGCCAAAGCCCCAAGAAAGAAAATTTCACAAACTATTCTTCTCTTATTCACAATAATCACCAGTAAAATCTACCAGAACAGCACTCTCTACGCCTTCAATTGCAGAAATTTCAGACAGAAATGCTGTATTATCCTCATAAAATCTTACTTCATAGGTAAATTCACTAAAGCCCTTTACAGTAGTACGGTTTTTCAGCTTTTTCTTTATATGCTGAAGCTTTTTACTTACCTCTGGTACTGCCTCCTCAGAAGCCTTAACAATCAAAAGATACACACTTTTTCCAGTACGGATTTTTATCAGAAAAATATATACCAGACTAACAAACACCGTTCCAATCACAGAAATCATATAAAGCCCGGCACCACAGGTAATTCCAACTGCAATCGACCAGAAAAGGAATCCCACGTCCAACGGGTCCTTTACTGCCGTTCGGAAACGCACGATAGACAACGCACCAACCATACCAAGAGATAATACAACATTTGAGCTGATTACCAAAACAATAAAGCAGGTAACAATCGTTGTCAGCACCAACAAAATATTAAAATTATTGCTATAAATAACACCTTTATAAAAGTTACGATACACAAGATAAATAATCATCGCACACAAAAAGGCTGCTAGCAAAGAAAGCATAAAGATTTCCGTAGTCAGACTTCCTGTTTCCTGTAAGAAGCTCTTTTTAAAAATATCCTTAAATGTAACCATATTACTCTCCAATTCTCATCGACTGCATTTTTTGTGCACACATCACATATTTTGAAACGGCACATTTCTCTGTCATCGCCGTTCTCAATGTTGTCTTTACAAAGTCCGGCAGAAAATCATCAAACTTTACTTCCAGAACCATTACATGCTCTGGAAGAATTCCTGCTGTAATAAATCTTTCATCAAACATATCTGGCGTTCCCAGGCTGGCAGAAATATCCTTATCAAAGGTCAGCCTCACATTACCCAACGGTGAAATATATGCCTCTCGTAAATATTCCACTGCTACCCTTGGCTTTAAAAGCCGCGTTCTGTTGTAACCAAACAGCTCCTGACATACCCTTTCCTTTCTATGCAGAAGGAATTCCAAATCATTCTGCATAATCCGGTCATACTCCTCTCTGGAAAGGACAGCACTTGTTTTTGAGATATATTCATCAAATTTACTCTTACATTCCAGCCGCATAAAGGAATCATCTCGTTCATAGCTTCGAATCCTGAATTTTTTTCGGAATCTCGCACCTGCTATCTTCTCTTTCTCCGCACTGCAAAACATATCATCAAAATAAACGCTGGTAATCAGATAACCTTCTTCCTTTTTCATATTGGGGTCTGGTCCTACTATTGTAAGAAATCTTTCCCGCAGCGTATGGTACACACTTTCATTTATGTAATACTTTAGCTCATGGCGTAATATATTGCCTTCGTACTGCATCCTCTATCCCCTTTTACTCAATCTTAAACTCCAGAATACCATTTACATTCAAGCCCTTCACAGCAGTCAGCATTGTCTCAAAACGTTCCATGCTAAGCTGCTCATTGCCTTCACTGTCTACAGCAGTCACCTTCAGATAATAGGTCCCCGGCTCCAGAGCCTCTTTACTGTCCAGAGAGGTACTTGTAAGCCCTTTTTCTTCGTATACAATATCCTTCATATTATAGTCTGTTGCAACAGCCACATTATAAGTAATGGTTCGTCCTTGATAGGAAAATGAACTGTCCCATGCGTAATGAATGGTTCCATCCGCATTTTTCTCCGGTATCTGCACATACATTGGAGATGAATACTCCATTGCCTCCTTAAAGGTTTCATAATTATTATAGATACAGTTATACAACCCATCAATATAATCAGGAAGCTCATTTGGAGCCATCTCTAAAAGCTCAATGTCGGGAGGAAGACTTACTGTTTTTTCCAGAACCGGCATATAAGAATCCGTCAGAGACTTCACTTTTTCCTCTGTAATATCCTCTGCTAAGAGTTCTGTCATCTTCTTCACTATCTTTTCAATGCTTCCGGGAATACGAAGAAAACGCCTGTGAAGAACAGACTGGTTCAGCTTCTGTGCCCCTTTTAAGTTAAGGGGCAGCTTCATCAGACTACTTTCATATTCTCCGTATTGCAAAGTTCCATCAAAATCCCATGGAATAAAATACCACTTACTGTTGTTGTCCGGATGGTATAGTAAAAAATTGTGGTTAATAATATCATTATTGCCCAGCAGCAGATTGAATGCCAGCCAGGTAATGTAGTTTTCCTCATCAAAATAAGTATAAAATATCTCTTCGAAGTCACGGGTAGTATCATTGACGGCCTCTATCATCTCCAGCAGCTCTGTATGATCCTTTGCCTCCCGGATTCCCAGAATTTCTTCAAAGGCTGTCTCATTATAATCCGGATCATCTACATTTTTCAGTGCATCTGACATTTGAAAGCTGAAATCTCTTGCCTTGTAAAGACTCGCATTGCTACTTAGTCCCCGGGTTTCCAGGTAGCTTTTATTTGGCTGTTCAATCTGTGTGTACAATCCATAATATTTAAATTCTTGTTTTTCTTCCGGCAGAGATGTATCACGAATCCACACCCGCATAAACCGTGTTTGGAAACTGCAAAGCTCTTCAATCCCAGTCAAAAGGTCGGTACAAAGCTTGGTAGATACTTTGCAGACATCCTCGGAATGCTTATTAATGTTTAAGTTATACTGCCCGAAAAATCCTTCCGTATCTTCATTCAGCTTCACCTTATAGCTCTTATAGGTGTCACCACGAGAAGAATTTCCCCGTACGCGAATCACGGCATTAGCTATATCCAGATTAATTAAAGGGTCCGGCTTCATTCCTTCCTGTAAAATCTGTATATTACAGTTCAATATCGGATTATAAGTATGATCTCTGGACTGGTGCAGGGAAAATGCCGAAAAGTCCAGCATCTCTCCATTTTCGTCCTTAGTTGGAAATACCGATATATAAACATCGTACAGATTCGTGTCTGTCTCTCCGTAAATACTCTTATCCTCTCTCAAGGTAACATTATTCAGACTGCTGCTGTCAACAGTCCATTCCTTTAGGGAACTCTCTTTTACCTCAGTTCCTGCCGGAAGCTCTATTTTCGTTTCCTGACTTCGATATAATACCAGAAACAATACCAATGCTGTCAGAATTACCAAAGCCAGCACCAAATTTTCTTTCGTTTTTCGCTTCATAATCATCTCTCCTACTTGCTCAATAGATACCGGTTCAGATTCTTTATCCGTCTCCGCAGTAAGAAAAAGCTGATACACCAACCACAAATTCCTGCAATCAACAGCGGTAATGGATAAAAATATTCTTTCAGATATCCACAAATCAGGATTGCCAGTATTTCAATTCCCAAAAAGGTACAAGCTCCAATACAGGCACTAACATAATCACTAAAATAATACAACATTACAATGGTAAAGTACATACACAAAGTACAATAAACTCCCATCCCAAGGATCATAAACATATTGATTGTCACACTTGCCAACCCGAGATAGGGAAATATAACTCCAATCGCACAAATCAGAAACACCGTAATCATCAGCTGCGTGTTATATACAAAAAAGAGCTGTAGCTTTAATGTATTTTCCATCGCTTCCTTTTCCGACTCAATCATCATATAGCTTCCTTTATTCAACGCTGACAGATATTTCACATTCGCCTCATAAAATTCTGTCTCTATTTTTACCACAAATATAATCAGTGCAGGAAAATTGATAATCAATGCCAGGAAAATTGCCATATCATAAAGAGGAGCCGTTCTAAAAATTCCTACTCTTAATTGAAAGTCTGAACTATACCAATAAGCAAGATTTGTAAGAAAAACTCCCAGCATATAAGCCATTCCTGCTATTGCAAGCTGTGGATACTTATTGAAATATTGTAAATATTCAAAGCTTTTTTCTCCTGGTTTTCCAAAAAAACGCAGACATTCTCTGATTAAAAACATATCAATAAATAGTACAGCAATTACCACACCATAGTACACGGCATTTAATATATCTGCATGGAAACCATAATATAAAATTAGGAAAATTACGGCTCCTAGTCCAAATCCAGCTACAAAGGAAAAGGTTACTCGCATGTACTCCTTCAGTGCCGACACATAATTCATCAAATTATACATGTTTCCTGCGAGAATACATAGCATGTAATACGGTATCAGCAGAGAAAGCTCCACTCCATCCTTTGTATAAAGCAGATAGCAAAGCACAGCTGCAATGCTTCCGCAGACAGCGGTAATCAGTGTAATACTGCCTAATAAGGACGCACTGATGTCTTCATACCGGTGTTCAAAAATCTTATCTGAAATATAGCGTGACAGCACATTAGATACCGGTGTACTAACCAAAAGTGCAATTAAAAAACTGTAAGTAAAAGAAGATACAAAAAAGTCTGTTTCTGCCAGTGTCGCACTGTTTAGCCGCAAGATAACGTGAATTAATAACAGGGCCAGAATAAAAATAACAGC
>JAQXQS010000089.1 GCA_029101305.1 Clostridia bacterium
AATCAGTCTCTTATGTGTTCTCTGCTCGAACTGCTCTCTGGAATCTTTGTATTTGTGAACAGCTCTTAAGATTGTAACAACTTCCTTCTTAGTTGGAAGCGGAACCGGTCCGCTAACTGTTGCACCGTTTTTCTTAACAGTATCGATGATCTTTGCAGCAGATGCATCTACTAACTGATGATCGTAAGCTTTTAATGTGATTCTCATTACCTGATTTGCCATAAAAAAAGTCTCCTCCTATTCGTACTCACTATCAGTACGACAAGCGGCGACTGTACACATCTCCGTGTGTGTCCTAAAACATCTTCTTGTCTCGAACTCTTATCTCACACGTCCCATCCCTAGATGGCTATTGAACTTGTACAGTGACTTGTCGTCAGTTTCCTAACTTGACATTCGCTCCACGGAAAACCTGCCTGGCTGGGCAGCAACCTCACGCTTCATCGCTATCATGTCACAGCAGATATGATTATACACAAACGTTCTGCAAATTGCAAGTATTTTTTTCAAAAATTTTCGATGTTTTATTGTATTATTTTAAATACAATTTTTGTATAATTTCAGTGAACGATGTTTCATATTTCAAGGTTCCTTTTAGATTGAAATTTATCTCAGAATAAATCCAGGCACTTATAATAAGAAAAAGAGACATCAGCCGATGCCTCTTCTTTCTTATTATAATGAAGAATCAATCTTCATCATCGTAATATTCATCATCATCCTCTTCTTCGTCAGCAAAGATATCAGAATAATCAAATAAGGTAACCTTAGTGATCTCATCCTTTACAATATCAGGAGCATCTCCCTCTTTCTTTGCTTTCGCAGCAAGCTGTGCCGGTGAATATCTCGGTATTGCCAGTTTCTTGATTTCTACTGGTTCATCCTCATCTTCCATGATCTCCGGTTCTGCCTTTTTCTTCGGGGCAGCTTTCTTAGCCTGGGCTGCTGGCTTAGCAGATTTCTTAGCCGGCTTACGTGTCTGGGCTGTAGCTGCGGCAACCTCTTTCTTCAGAAGCTCATGTGCCTCACTTGTAGCACTCTGTACAGTTCTCTGTGGACGCTCTTCCTCTTCTGTATCAAAATCATCCTCATCGATCTCATCTACAAAACCGCCTGTACGGATCTTACGCTTCTCTTTCTTGTTACGCTTGCCCTGTGCCTTAATCTCGCGCTCTTCATCACGGTACTCACGTTCTTTGCGTTTTTCTTCTCTTTTAAGTTCCTTGCGGCTCTTCACATATCCAGGCTCTGTATCTTCCGGATAGTCATCATCATAGTCATCAGGATCTCTTTTCCAAAGCTCTGCGATCACATAAAGAATGATCAGGAACAAAACGCTAAGTCCCAGAACGATCAGTCCTTCAATGCTCTTGGTGGCAGCCATCAGATAACCAATGAACGGAATTGTCACTACAATCTTAGGAAGGTAGCTTCCAATCGCTACATTGATCGGCTGTCCCTGGGAAACAGTAGGATCCATGGCAGTTCCTGTGCCGTTTGCCACATCTGCACTTGCAAGAGTGTAACGGTATACTGCGTCATTCTCATCATTTACAAGGATCGGTGTACCCAGAGCTGCTTCTTCTGTTTTAACCGGAATTGCATATGTAACAGATCCCATGGCAAGATTTGACTTGACTGTGGAGTCATCTCTTATTTCGGTAGTCACCCCGAAGAACGGAGGTACTGCCAATGCAATCACACAAAGTATGGTGCATATTACAACGAAATGTACTATAAATTTCAAAAATTTAGACATTGGTAACCATCCTCACTTTTTATGGCAGCCTTTACTGGTTGCTCAAATACTGTTCAATACTGCTCATGGCAGCTTCTTCATCTTCACCATTAGCTGAAAGTGTAATCTCCTCACCAGCATCCAGCCCCAGTGTCATCATACCCATGATACTCTTGGCATTTACTTTCTTCTTGCCTACTTCTACATAGATCTCACTGTTGAACTGACTTGCCACCTGTACAAGCTGCGCAACGGGTCTGGCTTCAAGTCCTGTGGACAGGTGAATGGTGATTGGCTTTTTAATCATAATAACTCCTCCTTGTTTTCCCTCAGGTCATCCGCGAGCAGGCTTAGCTTTCGAAGCCGATGATTTACTCCGGACTTTCCAACCTGTGGGTTCAACATCAATCCTAATTCTTTAAGTGTTGCTTCCGGATACTGCAGCCGTAATCTGGCGATCTCCTCCAGTCCTTCATTCAGACTCTCCAGACCCACTTTTTCTTCAAGAAGTCTGATATCATTGATCTGTTTCACTGCTGCATTAACCGTCTTATTTATATTTGCAGTCTCACAGTTAACCTTCCGGTTCACAGAATTACGCATTTCCTTCAGAATACGGATATTCTCCAGATCCATCAGGGCAACGTTCGCTTCCATAATGGCCAGCATATCCACAATCTGCGCACCCTCTTTCACATAAAGCACATATGACTTCTTCCGTAATACAATCTTGGCATCTATATGAAAGCTACGGATGATCTCCTGCAACTGCCCGCCTATCTCCTGGCTTGGACACACGATTTCGAAATGATACCCCTTCTGGGGATCGCTGATAGATCCTGCCGAGAGAAAAGCACCGCGTACAAACGCCCTTTTGCAGCAATCCCGCTGATACACAATGGAATTGGATACGAGAGGCATTCCTCCGCTTATCCCCGAAAATTCCAGCTTGGCAGAATCTAATATTTCCTTTATCAGATCAAGGTCTGTTATGGAAATACAATAAAGATTCCCCCTCCTGAAACAGTCTATCCGGGAATTTGATACATCTGTCTCTATATTAAATGTTTTTTGCAATAATGTAAAGCTTTTTCTTGAAAGTGCCTCATTTTCTGTCTGGATATGAAGGGATTTTTCCCCTTTTATTCCAGTGTCCAGGCTGCCACAAAAAGTGAAGATTGCAGCCAGTTCCGCAATCTTGCAATGTCTTCCGGAACCTATATGCCTGGAAAGTTCTTCTTTCACCATCCCTGAAAAAGACATTTCCTGATCTCCTCTTTCTATTTCTTCAGTAACCGGTCCTTATCCACATCCCTGTGTTCAAGCCGGAACCCATATTCACCATTTCTGGCAATGCGGCTGTACAGCTCTCTGGCAATGGTAACAGAGCGGTGTTTACCACCGGTGCATCCAATGGCGATGACAAGGCTTGTTTTGCCCTCCTGGGAATATTTGGGAATCAGAAATTCGATCATATCCTCCAGTTTATTTGCAAAAATCCTGGCAGTTTCATTATCCATTACATAATTGAAGACACTTTCATCCATCCCCGTAAGCGGCCTCAGATCATCCTCATAATATGGGTTTGGAAGAAAACGCACATCAAATACCAGGTCTGCATCTGCCGGAATCCCATATTTAAATCCGAAAGACAATACCGTGACCATCATATTACAGAATTTTTCATCGTTTACAAAAATCTTCTCAATCTCCTGGCGAAGTTCCCTTGTAAGCAAATGACTGGTATCAATAATATAATCTGCTCTTTTGCGAAGGAAATCCATTTTCTCACGTTCCAGCCGGATTCCGTCATCAACCCTGCCATTGTTTGCCAGAGGATGGCTTCGTCTTGTCTCTTTATAGCGCTTCACCAGCACTGAATCCTCAGCATCCATAAAAAGGATTTCAAAGTCATAGCCAGCTTCCTTCATATGGTCCAGAACCTTGGCAAGCTCTTCCAGAGAGCGTCCACTTCTGGCATCAATACCAAGTGCTGCATTCTGGACCCCCTCTTCATGCACTTCCAGCATCAGGGATGCAAATTTCTCAACTAACGGAATGGGAAGATTATCCACACAGAAATAGTGTGCATCCTCCAGCATTTTCAGCACTGTAGATTTGCCAGCACCTGAAACGCCTGTAACTATTACAAATCGCATAATTTATCTCCTGTTCAAAACTCACCAAGAAATTGCACTTCCGGTTCAAGCATCACGCCAAATTTCTCCTTAACGATCCGCTGAACGTCTTTCATAAGAGTTGTCACATCTTCAGCCGTCGCATTTCCTGCATTAATAACAAAGCCGCAGTGTTTCTCTGAAACCTGGGCCCCGCCTACCTGATACCCGCGAAGTCCGCTGTCCATGATCAGCTTGCCGGCGAAATAGCCTTCGGGTCTTTTGAAGGTGCTTCCGGCACTTGGATAAGAAAGCGGCTGTTTGCTGCTTCTCATACCTGCCAGCTCCTGCATACGGCTCCTGATTTCTTCCTGATTTCCTTTCTGAAGGGAAATAACAGCTTCCAGAACAATATATCCGGATTTCTTGATAATACTGGTGCGATACCCCATCTGGAGTTCGTCGGACTGCAAAGTGATAATCTCTTCTTCCGGAGTCAGCACTGTAACCTCTTTGATCACATCCTTCATCTCCCCGCCATAGGCGCCTGCATTCATCACAACCGCACCGCCTAAGGTTCCCGGGATGCCTCCGGCAAATTCGAAGCCTGTCAGTGATGCCTCACGCGCAGCTGCAGCGATTCCAGATAACAGTGCGCCAGCCTGGGCGTGGATCTCATTTTTCTCCAGTGTGATCTTTCCAAAGCTGCGGTACAACTGCACAACAACACCCTGGTAGCCTTTGTCACTTACAAGAAGATTACTTCCATTTCCAAGAATGAAATAAGGAACTTTCTCTTCTTTACAAACCGCTATCACCTGCGCTATTTCACCGATGGTCTCAGGCATTATAAATAAATCGGCCGGTCCACCGATCCGGAATGTAGTGTGCTTACTCATAGGCTCATTTTCCAGAACCCGGTCATTTCCCAGGATTTCCTGGAAACGTTGTTTTATATTTACATTCACAGATTTACATCCTCTATCTTTCTACATAAAATAACATCTGCAGCAATCTTATCTTTGCCATTGCCGCATCTTTTTATTATACTATCCAACTGCAAAATTGTACAGGAAAAACGTATATTTTCCAACATTCTTTCCATACTGAATAATAGTTCAGATCTACTTCTGAAAGTGAAAGGAGTTTTCATTTATGCTGCAGCAAATTTTCCTATCCATAATCGGCTTCTGCTCCGGAATCATCATCGCAGGTGGTGTAGTCGGCCTGCTCATCGGCCTTTCCATTGTCCCACGCTACGCTGGTGTCACCCATACAGGAAAACACATATTATTATATGAAGATATTACCTTTCTTGGCATTATGTGTGGTAATCTGTTTTTTCTTTATGGATGGCATATTCCAGGCAATACTTTTTTCCTGATACTTTATGGGCTTTTCTCCGGCATTTTCCTGGGCGGCTGGATCATGGCGCTGGCAGAAATGGCAGACGTTTTTCCCATTTTTTCCAGGCGGATCAAGCTGACCAATGGAATCCGGCTGGCTGTGATCGCGGTCGCACTGGGAAAAACACTGGGATCTCTTTATTATTTCTTTAAGCGCTGGTTTCCATGAATTCATGCAAAGTATGCTAAACTAAACGAGAGCAACATTTCCTGCAAAGCCAGGCATACAGATTTCCCCAATCGTCCTTTAGACGCAGATTCCAGACATGGTGCATCCACAGCTTTCACCCAGTTTTATCATAATAAATAGGAAGGAACGTTTTTGCCCGTTTTGGATGTTTTTCCCTTTTCACCAGTCTGAGGTCCATCTTCTTCCTCATTTTTCACAGCAAGCACCGGGCACTCACTTTCCAGACCACGGTACCATTTTCTGTAATCAGCCGGAGAACACCCCATTTCTTTACGGAACGTTTCGGAAAAATAACTAGCTCCTGCAAAACCATTTGCCATGGCAATCTCTCCCATAGATGCAGTTTTATTAAGAACTGCATCCATACTGTTCCAGATTCTGCACTTCTGAAGATATTCAAATGGTGTCATTTCCATATGCTTCTTAAAGAAACGGCAAAAATCCCCGGTACTTACCTGGCATGCTTCTGCCATACCGGCAAGCGTCAGCTTCTCATTGCAATGCTCTGACAGATATCCGGTCATGCGGTTCAGTTTCGCCCGTTCCCGGAGTACTGCGTTCTTACACTCTGGTGCAAGCTGTACAAACTTCTTGTAAAGGCTTCCCCAGGCAGTAAACATCCAGCTCTTCATATCCAGCTCATAAGCCATATCTCTTCCCTCAGCAGTCTGCGCTGCTGCCAGAAGAGCCTGGAGAAGAATGTCCTCATCTGTATCTTCTTCCGCTGATGGCATAAATCTACAATAAGGAAACGCCTCTGCCTGTGCAACCGGAGTGATATATTTGTCCCTAAGGCATTCATCTCCTGCAAAAAGATATTCCTCTGCGATCTCAATTATGTAAATCGTACATCTCTCTGTCTCACTTCTGTTCAGACGATAGGATTGTCCTGCATTGATAAACAATGCCTCCCCAGCCTCCATATCCACCTTTTCCTGATTTACCTGGCACTGCATTTCTCCTTCTTCTGCCAGTATAAAAGTAAACGCCTTTCCTTTCATACAGGGCATATGTCCAAATTCAGGCTGAAGCAGCTCCAGCTTGTAAATTCTGGCTTTTTCTTCTGAATCTTCCGTAAGAAGCTGCGCACCCTTACCTATAAAATACTTTTCCATAAGCTACCTCTTTTCTTCTGTTTGATCCTGATATCATAACAATGCTATCATAATATTATAAGTCAGCCGAAAAAGGAAGTATATTTTACATATTTTTTCACATACTAACTGCCAAGAGGTTCCTGCTTCCATTGTCCGCAATTAAAAACTACCGCTTTCTCTGTTTCCGTCAGCGTGTTTTATATCCACATACGCATCATTTGTACAAAAGGAGGTTCTTATGAATAACCAGAAGCAGCAAGAACAACAGAAGAAATACGCCAATTACGTAAAAAACATCACCCCCACACACAGCCTTCCCTTGAATATGGCAAAGGCCTTTCTCACAGGTGGTCTTATCTGCGTTCTTGGACAGATTATAACAAATTTTGCAAAAGCCCAGGGGCTGGATCAGGATATGGCTGGAACCTGGTGCTCCGTCACTTTGGTTCTGATCAGTGTCCTTCTCACCGGATTTAATATTTATCCAAAGATCGGAAAATTCGGGGGCGCTGGCAGCCTGGTTCCAATCACCGGGTTTGCCAACTCCGTAGCCGCGCCTGCTATTGAATATAAAGCAGAGGGACAGGTTTTTGGAATCGGATGTAAGATTTTCACCATTGCAGGTCCGGTCATCTTATATGGAATTATGAGTTCCTGGGCCGCCGGAGTGATTTACTATCTTTTAAAAATAATGGGGGTGATTTCATGAATAAACAGACACCAGCCAGACTTACCGGCTCTGCCAGTATGCTTTTCCAGAATCCGGTTTATATCACAAGCTGTGCTTCTGTGGTTGGAAAAAAAGAAGGCGAAGGCCCTCTTGGAGATAAATTTGACCTCATCTGTGAGGATCCCATGTTTGGTGAAGATACCTGGGAAGCAGCAGAAAGTACCATGCAAAAAGAAGCAGCCTCTCTGGCTCTTGGAAAAGCCGGACTTACCACTGGCGATATCCGCATGACTTTTGCAGGAGACCTGCTGGCACAGACAACCGCTTCCTCTTTTGGAATCGCAGGCATGGGCATCCCTTTTTACGGACTTTTTGGAGCATGCTCCACTATGGGAGAATCCCTTTCCCTTGGAGCCATGTCCATTGCTGCCGGATATGGAGAGCATATCCTTTGTGCTACTTCCAGTCACTTTGCCAGTGCCGAAAAAGAATTTCGTTTTCCACTGGCGTATGGAAACCAGCGCCCACTCTCTGCCACCTGGACAGTGACCGGAAGCGGGGCCTGTGTTCTTTCCGGTACACCGCCCACACAGGAAATTTTCCAGAAAACAGAGCCACTTCTTGTATCTGATGGCTGTGTACAGATTACGGGACTTACTACTGGAAAGCTGGTTGACTATGGACTTAAAGACTCTTTGAATATGGGCGGATGCATGGCACCTGCTGCCTGCGACACTATTTACCAGAATTTCTGCGATTTTAACAGAACCCCTAATGATTATGATGCTATTTTCACCGGAGATCTGGGGGCAGTAGGGAAAAGGATTCTGCTGGATCTGCTTGCAGAAAAAGGATATGACATCGAGTCCATTTATCAGGACTGTGGGCTCTTAATTTTCGATGGAGAAACCCAGGATACCCATTCCGGAGGAAGCGGATGCGGATGCAGTGCTTCTGTTCTGACAGCCTATATTCTTCCTGAACTGGCAAAAGGTACGTGGAATCGGATTCTTTTTGTTCCTACAGGCGCACTGCTTTCCAAAACAAGCTTTAATGAAGGGGATTCCATTCCAGGAATTGCCCATGCAGTAGTGCTTGAGCATACCCCGATACCCAGCTGATTTTCTTTCCTCATACAGGCATCCTTATTTTTCAGACACAATAAACCGTTCTTTACACACTGTTTTTCAAGATATCGTAACTGTTCAGTACCTTCACAGTTACGAGCCAAAATGCATTCCAAATCACCTGCTGTGATGGCATTTTGGCTTGTATGTCTCGGGATTTTGGCATATTCATGCCAAAACGCCTCGCGGAATACTGCCTACTGAATAATTACAAGATATCTTATACAAGGAGATTTTACAATGGATTATTTCAACGCATTCTGGGTAGGAGGCCTGATCTGTGCCCTGGTCCAGATCTTACTTGACAAAACAAAGCTTATGCCAGGCCGTGTCATGGTTCTTCTGGTATGTACCGGCTCTATTCTTGGAGCTGTGGGCATTTACCAGCCACTGATCGACTTCGCAGGTGCAGGAGCTTCTGTACCACTTCTTGGATTTGGAAATACCCTCTGGAAAGGATTAAAAGAAGCCATCGACACAGATGGCTTCATCGGACTTTTTACAGGAGGATTTACAGCCTGCGCAGCCGGAGTTTCTGCCGCACTGATCTTTTCTTATCTGGCAAGCTGGGTATTTAAACCAAAAATGAAAGAATAGAAAACAGACCATTCAATATAGCAATAATAAATGAGGTAACCTTTTATGAGTGATACGCTTTACATTCAGACCGAAAAAAACGTGGAGGTTCATCACCCCCACGTATATCTCCAGGATATTGCCAAGCTTTCCTGCAGCAATTCTAAAATTTTAAACCGGCTCAGGGTCCTGCCCGTAGCAAACCTAAAACCTGATAAGCCAGGACGGTATGTCATTTCTGTTATGGATCTTATCAATGATATCCAGCCAAGAGAGCCTGAGCTTGACATTACACACATTGGAGAGCCAACTTTTATCCTTACCTATCAAAAAGAGGGCACTATCAATATTGTTATAAGGTGGTGTAAGGTTTTCTTTGTCTGCCTTGCCACCTTTTTCGGTGCCGGATTTTCTATTATGACATTCAACAATGACGTAGATGTCCCCGCTCTCTTTGAACAGATCTACACCCAGGTCACAGGGCTTAAAACGGATGGATTTACAGCTCTGGAAATTTCCTATTCCATTGGAATCGGATTTGGAGTTCTGTTCTTCTTCAATCATTTCGGAAGAATGAAGCTTACCGATGATCCAACGCCTATGCAGGTACAGATGCGGTTGTATGAAGATGATGTAAACACTACTATTATCGAAGATGTCTCACGTGCAAATAAGGAAGAACCGTGACAGGACTTTTTATTTCTTCTCATCCAGCAACACAACACCCTGTTCCGGATTTTTATTGATCGCCCCCACAATTGGATGAGGCACATACAGTTCTTCCAGAAATGCAACATCTTCTTCTGTAAGCTTAATTTTCAGTGCTTCTGCTCCATCATCCAGATAGGCAGCTTTCGTTGCTCCGATGATCGGTGCTGACACCCCTTTTGCCCAGTGCCATGCAATCGCGATCTGTGACATTTTACACTGGTACTTTTCGGCCAACTGGTGGACACGCTTTATGATCTGCATGTCAGCTTCCTCCATCCGGTCATATTTTCCCATGGCTACACGGTCTGTTTTTCCACGAAGACTGTCCGATTTCCAGGACTGACGTGCCAGGTGTCCTGCGGCCAGTGGACTGTATGGCATAAGGGATACATTCATCTGTTTACAGAGCGGGATCAGCTCCCGTTCATCCTCACGATACAGCAGGTTATAATGATTTTCCATAGTAGAGAACTGTGTCCAGCCATGCTCTTTCGCAGTCTGCTGCATATTATAGAACTGATAGCCATACATTGCAGAAGCTCCGATTGCACGGACTTTTCCAACCTTTACAAGATCATGAAGCGCTTCCATGGTTTCTTCAATCGGGGTTTCATAATCAAAGCGGTGGATGATATACAGGTCCAGATAATCTGTCTGAAGGCGTTTCAGGGAACCGTCAATTTCCCGCATGATGGCATTTCCTGAAAGGCGGCCTTCGTTAAAATAAACCTTGGAAGCGATCACAACCTTATCCCGCGCAATATTGTTTCTGATTGCCTTTCCCAGATATTTTTCCCTAATAATTCTTTTTTATATAATAACAAGTATCTCTCAATATCTTTCATATTATAGATTACTTTTAATTGTGTCTAATACTTATTTTACATTCTTCAAAATGCCTGACAGGCATTTATCAATTCTTAAATATATTAGAAATTGCAAATTCTTCAGAAAAATGATACTATATCTTCATATGATAGCTCTGTGTGAGCCTTTCGGACACATAGAGCTTATTTTACCAGATGAGGAGGTACATAATGAACGATTACAAAATGGGGACAAAATGTGTCCAGGCAGGATATAAGCCAGGAAATGGGGAGCCAAGGCAGTTTCCGATCATTCAGTCAACAACTTTTAAATACGATACCAGCGAGGATATGGGAAAGCTTTTCGACCTGGAAGCAGATGGTTATTTCTATTCCCGTCTTCAGAACCCTACCTGTGATCATGTAGCAGCCAAGCTTGCTGCCATGGAGGGCGGTACGGCAGCTATGCTTACTTCTTCCGGACAGGCTGCCAATTTCATGGCACTGTTTAATATCTGTGAGTGCGGAGACCACATTGTGGCTTCTTCCTCCATTTACGGCGGAACCTTTAATCTGATTTCTGTAACCATGGCGAAAATGGGAATCACAGCCACCTTTGTTTCCCCCGATGCAACAGAAGAAGAACTAAATGCAGCATTTAAACCTAACACAAAGGTTATGTTCGGCGAGACTATTGCCAACCCGGCACTGACTGTCCTGGATATTGAACTTTTTGCAAAGGTTGCTCACGCACACGGTGTTCCCCTTGTAGTAGATAACACGTTCCCGACACCTGTGAACTGTCGTCCTATTGAATGGGGTGCTGACATTGTCACCCACTCTACAACCAAATACATGGACGGACACGGTGCTGCACTTGGCGGTGCTATTATTGACGGTGGTAAATTTGACTGGATGGCACACAAAGACCGATATCCGGGACTTTGCACACCAGATGAAAGCTATCACGGAATCACCTCTGCAGAGAAATTCGGCAAAGAGGGAGCTTTCATCACGAAATGTACCGCACAGCTTATGCGTGATTTCGGTTCCATGCAGTCCCCGAACAGTGCTTTTATCCTGAACCTTGGGCTGGAGTCCTTACATGTCCGTATGCCAAAACATGTAGAGAACGGACAGGCTGTAGCAGAATTCCTTGAAAAACATCCGAAGGTAGCTTATGTAAACTATTCCGGACTTCCTTCTAACAAATATTATGAAAGAGCGAAAAAGTATCTTCCAAACGGCGGATGTGGTGTAGTATCCTTCGGTCTGAAGGGAGGACGCGCTGCTGCTTCCACCTTCATGCAGAACTTAAAGCTTGGAGCAATTGAAACCCATGTAGCAGATGCAAGAACCTGCTGCCTGAACCCGGCTACCTCCACTCACAGACAGATGACTGACGAGCAGCTGATCGAGGCTGGTGTTCCTGCCGAGCTGATCCGTATCAGCCTGGGACTTGAGGATAAAGAGGATCTGATCGCAGATATTTCCAATGCACTGGATGCCATTAAATAAAAAGCCAGCCATTTTCTATGCTGTAAATAGCAGGATTAATACCATGTAATTTCATATAATGTGCAACAGGCGGCAGGATACTCTCCTGCCGCCTGTTGGATTCTACTCAAATCCATTATAAGCCATCGCTCTTTCTCCTAATGGGAGCATATACTCTGGCAAATATCTCCCAACTTCGCCACCTAAAATTTTGTAAGGGAAAGTCACTGCTATTTTGTCAATTTTCTGTAATGTTCTTTTTTCTCATAATCCTTATGTATCCCGTCATCCTCATACAAGGTATAGCTGCTGCCCTTATAACCAAGAAGTGTAAGGGAAGAAGTATCAATATCCTTTACACATTCTGCTGCATTTGCAATCGGAATACATTTGCCACCTCTGATAAACAAGGGGACTTCATTTAAAGCCACTTCCACATAATGAACACCTTTTTCCAGAATCTCTTCAGAAATCTGCCCATCTGGCAGGAATTTCACAAATATCATTTCTTCAGGAAGATAGACGTAGCGTCCTCTTGCATTCTGCTCATATACAGGTGCGATCATCACTTCATTTCCAAGAATCAGCTGATCTTCCACACGCACTGCCATTTTATCATCCGGATACACAAAACCAAGCGGCTTGAAATACATGTCATCATTTAAAGCTGCTTTCATGTATTCACTGTACAGATAAGGAATCAGACGGTATCTTGTTTCTACTACACTACGGAAATCTTCTATATTCTCAAACTGGTAGCACTCCTGTTCTCTCGTTCCAAGCGCAGCATGATTTCTCATAAGTGGGGTAAATACTCCAAGTGCCATATGCCGAAGCACCAGATCTCTGGTTGCATCTGCCCCGAATCCCCCAAGGTCAGCTCCTGTATATAAAAATCCGCACATATTTAAGGATGGCAGCATTTTCAGATTCAGAAGGATATGACTCCACCAGGATTTGTTATCGCCCATCCAGATTCCACCATAGCGGTGCATTCCAATATAGGAGGATCTGGAGAACATAAGAAAACGCTTGTCCGGACAGGTACGGTCAAAGGCTTCTCCGGCAGCCCTTGTCATATTGTAACCAAACAGATTGTGTACTTTATCGTGACGGATCTTTTTGCCATTTACATTATGGTAAAATCTGCGGTAATCTTCCGGGTTATTTGCCAGACCATTTAACTCGCCCTGCATCTTCCAGATATGAACCTTTCCTTCTTTGTCCTGGGAAAATTCACCGGCAAGCCTCTTCGCCTCTTCCATTCCTTCTGAGGAATAAAAAATGGCAGGCTCATTCATATCATTCCAGAAGCCTTCAATTCCCTGATCGATCAGGAAGCGGTATTTATCTCCAAACCACTTTCTGGCATCTTTATTCAACACATCCGGAAAATGGGTATCTCCCGGCCATACTGCCGCCACGAAATCGCTTCCATCCGCTCTCTTGCAGAAATAATTATTTTCCACACCTTCTTCGTAAACCTCATATCCTTTTTCCACTTTTACACCAGCATCAATGATGGGAATCAGGCGAAGTTCCTGGTCTTTCATTTCTTTTACAAATTCCGGAAAATCCGGGAAATTCTCTGGATTCAGGGTAAAATCCTTGTAGGAATCCATATAATCAATATCCATGTAGATCATATCAAGGGGAATATGATTTTCACGGTACCCTGCTGCAACCTTGCGAAAATCCTCTTTCGTGGTGTAGCCCCATCTGCTTTGTCCAAATCCAAAAGCAAATTTCGGCGGAATATAGCTGCGGCCGATCACATGACGGAACTGTTTCACAATGTCATATGCAGATTCTCCTTCAATCACATACACATCCAGATCTGCATTTTCGCAGGATACCTTCAAAGTGTCCATTCTGGTATAACCAATATCAAAGGTAAGTTTTGCCGGATAATCAAAAAACAGACCAAATGTGTGCTTTCCTGCTACAACAATAAAATTATGCGCACCATACAAAGAACGCTTATCCTCTGTGTGATTGGGATCATCGGTACAATCGCTGATGTAGCAATAACCTCTTTTATTGATTCCCCGGTTTGCTTCACCAAGGCCGTACACAATATCAGCCTCATCCATTATGTATGTAAACTCAAATCCATTTTCCAGGCAGATCTTTCCATATGGAAAATCGCCTTCTGTGGTGGAAATTTCTTCCACTAATGCCTCTGTGTCAAAAGGAGTGCCATATCTGTACTTTGTTATCATGTCCCTTTTCCCTTTCATTCTTTATACTTATTCAGCTTCTAAAACTATTTCTATATCTGTTTAGCAAAACCAGGTGCCTGAAATGTTCCTTATCGGAATGCATCCTTGCACCTGTTTTTTATACTATCATATTACGATGTTCCTATTTATAAAGCACAAATGCTTCATAAGGCTTCAACACGATTTTCCCTTCAAATACATTTCTCCCAAGGTTTGTAATCAGACACCGGGAAGCTTTGAATTCAGTCGGAACCTCAAACTCAGCCGGATACTCACTGAAATTGCACACTGTAAGAAGCCTTTCTTCGTCCAGTTTTCTCATATATGCAAAAATCCGGTCATCCTCGCGATATAACGGCTCAAACTGACCATATACAACAATATCCAGCTCTTTTCGAAGTGCGATCAGCTTCTGATAATAGTAAAAAATGGAATCCGGGTCTTCCAGCTGGCTGGCAGCATTGATTTCCTTATAATTCGGATTTATTTTAATCCATGGCTTCCCTTCTGTAAAGCCTGCATTTTCTGAAGCATTCCATTGCATCGGTGTTCTTGCATTGTCACGGCTTCTGAGCATGAGACATTTCATCATATAATCAGGACTCATAAGCCCGGCATCTGTCAGCTCCGTATAATACTGAATACTTTCAATATCCTTATAATCCTCCAGCTTATCAAAATAAGCATTTGTCATTCCCAGTTCTTCGCCCTGATAGACGTAAGGAGTTCCCTGCATCATATGAAGGCAGGTTGCCAGCATTTTCGCCGAACTCTCTCTGTAAGCCGGATTATCATTTCCAAATCTGGAAACGCATCTTGGCTGGTCATGGTTTCCAAGGAACAGGCTGTTCCAGGCTTTTCCCTGAAGCTCTTCCTGCCACTTAATCATAGTCTTCTTAAATGCCTTAAAATCATATCGGGCTGTGGTCCATTTGCCAAACTCCGCATGCTGGGCGCTATCCTCCACATGTTCAAACTGAAATACCATATTCAGCTCGCCCCTGTTTTCTCCAGCGTATTTCTGTGCCTCTTCAATAGTAACACCGGAAGTTTCACCGACTGTCATTATATCATACTTGGAAAGAACTTCACGGTTCATTTCCTGAAGAAATTCATGAATTCTTGGACCATGCACACAATATGGTCCGAAATCGCCATACAAGCCGCCTCTTACCTCTCCATCCGGAAAACTCTGGTCTTTTGAGATCATGCTGATCACATCCATCCGGAATCCGTCAATTCCCTTGTCACACCAGAATTTCATCATATCATAAACTTCCTGGCGCACTTTCTCGTTTTCCCAGTTCAGGTCAGGCTGTTTTTTTGAAAAAAGATGCAGGTAATACATCTGTGTCTCATTGTCATACTCCCATGCCGAACCACCGAACACACCGCCCCAGTTGTTTGGCTCTTTTCCATTTGCCGGATTTCTCCAGATGTAATAATCGCGATATGGATTGTCCTTGGACTTTCTGCTTTCCTGGAACCACCGGTGCTCATCTGAGGTATGATTTACCACCAGATCCATCAACACTTTAATTCCGCGGGCATGAGCCTTTGAAAGCAATTCTTCGTAATCCTCCATGCTTCCATAATCTTTATAGATTTTGCAATAGTCAGAAATATCATAGCCATTGTCATCCTGAGGGGATTCCAGCATAGGAGAAATCCACAAAACATTTACGCCAAGTTCTTTCAAATAGTCCAGTTTCTCTATGATTCCTCTGATATCACCAATTCCATCCCCATTGCTGTCATTGAAGCTTTTGGGATAAATCTGATATACAACACTTTCTTTCCACCAATTCTTCTGCATTTCCTAAAAGCCCTCCTGATTTTCCTTTACAGATTTTTTCTTTATTTCACAGCTCCTGCAACTACACCATTCATAATCCACTTCTGACAGAAAATATACACGATCAATACCGGAAACAGAACAAGCAGATAAGATGCAAATGCCAGGTTATAATCAACAGAGAACTGTTTCTTAAACACATACTGAGCAAGCTGTAATGTCTGCTGGCTCTCATCACTTAACAGTACCAGCGGCATGGTAAAGTCATTCCAGGTCCACATAAAGGAAAGAATCGCTACTGTAGCTGTAGTTGGCTTCAGAACCGGGAAGATGATCCGGGAAAAAGTCTGAATGGGATTTGCCCCATCAATCATTGCAGCTTCATCAAGAGCTTCCGGAATTGCCTTTACCGCTCCTGTATAAAGGAAGATATTCATTGGAAGACCAAAAATAACATACAGGAAAGTGATTCCAAAAATATTATCCAAATGGAACGTATTTGCCTGTACCACCAATGGAAGCATAATTACCTGAAATGGAATAAACATGGCGCTGATAAAGTAATAGTACATAAGAGAAAAGAATTTACTCTTCTTACGGTTTCTTGTGATCGCATAAGCTGCAAATGAATTGGTAATCAATGTAAAAAACAGATTCACTACCGTAATAAAAGCTGTATTAAAAAATTTCCTCGGAAAATCTGTCATTACCCATGCATCCACAAAGTTCTGAAGTCTGATTTTTTTTGGCCATGCCAGGATATTATTCATGTCTGCAGGATCTTTGATTGCGATCATCAGAGCCATATAAAGAGGCAGGAGAATCACCAACACAATCCCAATGATCAGAAGGATCGTAACAGGCCAGTTATAACGTTCTTTTACTTTTACTGTATTCTGTTTCATCCTAATTTTTCCTCCCTCTTCTCAAGTACACGCAGCTGGAACACAGAAATCAGTACCACT
Organism: Clostridia bacterium; assembly: GCA_029101305.1. Taxonomy (GTDB): domain Bacteria; phylum Bacillota; class Clostridia; order Lachnospirales; family Lachnospiraceae; genus Blautia_A. Next base: position 16,918 of record JAQXQS010000089.1, read on the forward strand.
ACGATGAAAAGCGTTACAGCATTGGCTGACTGGTAAGCAAACTGTCCGCCTCCAAAACCTTTCTTATAGATCAATACCGCAATGGAGGTAGTGCTTGTTCCCGGACCACCATCCGTCATAGCCATAATCTGATCGTAAACCATCAGATATCCCTTTGCTGAAAGCACCATATTAATGGTAAAAGACGGAGCAAGAAGTGGAAATGTAATTTTACTGAATCTTTTAAATCCGGTTGCACCATCCAGATCAGCCGCTTCATACACATCTGTGTCAATGGACTGAAGTCCTGCAATATAAATCAGAGTGTTAAACGCGCATCCAATCCACAAAGATACAGCAATGATTCCCCAGATTGCATTATTAGTTCCAAGAATGTTCACGCTTAAAGCTTTAATTCCAAGAGTTTTTCCCAGCTGTGGAATCAAATTTGCAAAAATATAGTTAAAAATAAAACCTACGATCAGGCTTCCAAGCATATATGGAAGAAAATAAAAAGCTTTAATCGTATTTTTAAACTTGATTTTTGCATTTAATGCACATGCCAGGATCAGACTGATCACGTTTACCAGAATTGTTGTAATCACAGCAAATTTAAATGTAAACAAATATGCATTTCCTGTATCTGCATCAGAAAACATATGGATATAATTTCGAAGGCCTACAAAATTCCACTCTCCATATCCCCGCCAGTCTGTAAAGCTGTACATAACACCTTTTAAGAATGGTATGGTATGAAATATGAAAAAGAGAATTGCAAGAATTCCTACATAAATATAGTAAACCCGGTTGACAACAGTTTTTTTCCGTGGTGTTTTATTCTTCATGGGCTCCTCCCTCATTTCATTCACTTCATACAGGCAAAAGGTTTCATCTCCTATATGAGCTTACCCTTTTGCCTGTATCTTCTGGTCGGTCTGTCACATAAATCAGTCTACATTTGCAATATCATATTTCTCATCACTCTGTGAAAGGAACTGGTTTATGTTTTCTTCATTATCCATTCCATTTGTATAATTCAGACACATTTCAGTAAGAAGTGCAGACATATCAAATCCAGAGGGATAATAATGGTCTGGGAAGTTTGCCACCTTTCCGGCTGCAATGTCTTCTTTAACACCTGCTACTGTTTCCTCTTCCTGTTCTACGCCTTTTACTGCAGAAAATGCGAACTGATCTTCAATATACATCTGAGCATTTTCCGGTTCAAGCATAAAGGAAACAAATTCTTTTGCCAGTTCTTCATTGGTACTGTCTTTGCATACTCCGAGAAGTACATCCACACCAGAGGTTACATAATTCTGGGATTCAACATTGGAAGCCGGAAAGGCAAACATATTTACATGGATATCTGCGTTGGAGTTTTTGTACTGGTTGATTGCCCAGTTTCCATTGATGATCATTGCCGCTTCTCCATTTGCAAAAGCTTTGTTTCCATCATCATAGCTAAGTCCCATAAAATCATCCTGTGCATAATCAAGAAGCTTCAGATATTTTTCTGCAATTTCCTCATGAGTTCCAACGAATGTCGTCTTGCCTGCTTTACGGTCATCATTGAAGCCTTCCGGAGCAAGATCAGATGCAATACTGTTCCACGGGCAGTTACTTGTCCATGCATCTTTGTACGTCATAAGAAGGGGCTGCTCGCCTTCTTTTTTCAATTTATCCAGCACATCAATGAATTCATCCCATGTTTTTGGAATCTCAATTCCATACTTTTCAAATTTGTCAACATTGTAGATAACACCGGACGCATTTGTTGCATAAGGAATACCGTATGCTTTCTCTTCTTTATCTTTATTTACATCATATACCATCTGAAGATAAGACTCCTGGATGTTGGAAATATATTCCTCATCACTTAAATCCACCAGCATTCCTGCACTTTCCACTTCTGTGTAATTATTATCGCCCCCCATTGCTACAATATCTGGCATATCATTCTTTGCCATTCTGGTCTTTAATACAGTTCCTGCATCTGCCGGAGCGGTAATCTTGATTGTCACGTTCTCATGTGTCTCATTGAATTTGTCTACCAGTTTCTGAAGAATATCTTTATTCTCGGCCTTGCTGGAGAACAGTTCCAGTTCTGTTCCTTTGGAGCTGTCTTTTGCGGAAGCATCTCCATCAGCGGCGCCGCCGCATCCGGTAACTGTACCAGCCAGCAGTGTACCAACCATTAATGTGCATATAAGCTTCTTATTCATAATTCTTTCCTCCATCATTTTCTAAATGAAGTCTGCGCAGCACTTTTGTTTGTGAAAGCTTCCCCGGACACGTCTGTCCTGCTTCCCTTCGGTGGCTTCATAATATCGCAGCTTTCCAGTAAAATCAATAGGTTTCGCGAGAAACTTAAATTGTTGCCAAACTTTTATTTTTCATTTTGTGCAGGTTGTATAATTTATAAATGACGAAACCTTTTCATAAAACACAGCCTATCCTACAAGTTTCTCCAACTAACAAAATTTTCATGCACTTGCCAGATAAGAAAGAGTTCTGTTACACAAAAGCAGCCTGACCTTTTTACAGCCAGACTGCTTCAAAATAATGTTTCAAAAATATTTGAATTACACTAATTACATTTTACTGAATCTCTTTTTACAAGATAAACCGGACTTTTTACATTAAATTCCTTAAGCTGTTCCCCTGCCACCATTCGAAGCAGACGGCCTAATGCCAGATGCGCTTTCAGACCTACATCCTGGTGAACAGTAGTCAACTTAGGACGGACCATCTGGGCATAAATACTATCATCGTATCCGGTAATAGAAATCTGCTCCGGTACCTTGATTCCCTGGTCAAAAAAGAAATTCATCGCCTCAATTGCCGCATAATCCGAAGAAAATGCCACTGCTTTTACCTGCAAAAAATGTGGAAGAAGCTCTTTGTATTTCTGCAAACGATGCTTCTTTTCACCTGGTACAATGAGCAGACGAGTCCGGCTGCAGAATTTTCCATCTTTTTCCATCGCCTGCTTAAACCCCAGCCATCGGCTGTAATCGCTGTCAATATCCGTTTCTGCAACAAACAACGCCTTTTCATAACCGCAGGAATAAAGATAGCGTCCAATCTGGTATCCACCAGAGTAATCATCAACACCTACATTTTGGAAGAAATATTCTCCTTCCGGATAAGCATCTACGAGAACCATTTTCTTATTCAGCTTCCTGGACAATTTCCGATACCGTTCATCGTTATACCCAAGAATGATCAGTCCTTCCACGTTCCATCTGGACGCAATATCCACCACATTCTGGATATTTTCCCCGCCGATGAGCATAATATAATAGCCTTTCATTTCCGCTTCCGTCTGAATGGTTCCTACAAGCTCACCAACAAAAGAATCCTGGAGAGACTGCATTCCATGTGCCTTGGCAAATCCAAGCACAACACCGATAATTCTGGAGCCATGCCCAGAGAGCATAACAGATCCCATATGGGGCACATAGTTCTGTTCCTTCAAAATTGCCGTTATTTTGTCAATTGTTTCCTGGGAAACCCTTTTTGTATTGCCATTTATTACGTTGGATACAGTCGTTCTGCTTACTCCTGCCAGATCTGCGATATCCTGAAGCCGAATCATTTTTTCCCCCCTTATACATACTTGCAAAAATGGTTACTGTTCACTCCGTTCGCAGCAACACGCTTCGCGATGTACGTAAAATCATACTTTTATCTTTCTACTCATATCGTGCCATTCTTCCCCACCCCACACAGAGCCAGAGATTCCATCATCCGTATAACCCATTTTCTTATACATCTCAACTTTTGTTTCCAGACAGGTCAGATACAGGCACTCACGGCCCTTTGCCTGTTCCCTTTTCACGTACTGGTTCATGATCTCGCGGGCCAGTCCCTGGTGTCGATACTCTGGCAACACATCCAGTCCAAGAAGCATGATATTTTTACCATCTGGATCATTAAGACTAATATCTGTAAAAAACTCATCACGGAACACGGTTTCATTTGTTGCAACGCCATTTAAAAATCCGGCAATTTCCCCGGTTTCTTTATCAACTGCAACCAGAAACGTATCTGATGCATGAATCGTCCGCTCCCTCATATTCTTTGCAGAGCAAGCCTCATTTGGCGGAAAACAGATCTGCTCGATTTCCACCGCCTGCTCTGCCTCTTCTGGATATATATTTCTAAATTCATACTTTTCAATCATTTTTTCTACCTCTCATTTATTGTGACATACGGGTTAGCAAACATTTTCTTTTAGTCACACGCAAAAAAATACGAAAATGCGCTCACATAATTACATTGTACCAAACTGTTCGGGATAGGACAAGCGGGTTTGTGGTAAAGCTGACAATCTCATCATTTCAGCATTGCTGCTGTTACGATATAGCTGCTGTTTTTAGTCACATTCATTTTTTGACCCTTCAGGATTTCCATCACAAAGCGATAGGATCTTGTGTTTTGATCACTTATGGTCATTTTCATCATTGTAATCTCAGGACAATTTCGGATTGCCTCAAGCGAGGCGCAAAGAGGAGCAACAATCCTTCCACTTCCAATTTTGCTTTGCGCCTCTGCTATCTGTTCTATTGACACCGTATTCACCCTTGGACGCGTAATCAGAGTGTATGCTTCAAGTTCCTTATCCCTTACCAAAACATTACTGATCTCCAGGTCCACATTTTCAACACTGTTTTTCAAAAAGCCTTCTGGATTTAAAGAGTTGGAAAAGTGATTTGAGGAAGACTTTATAAGCTGTTCTCTTATGCCGCTGCCCATTTTACAAAATGGAATACACTTTGAACCGTCTCTTAGCAGAAATTCCTTCATACGCAGAAGCTGCAATTCATCCATATGTCTCCAAATACTTTCTCCCACTGATACAGCGTAGACACTGCTTGTGTCATTCACGATGAACCCAAGCTTATCAAGGCAGGAGGTTACTGCATCATAATAAGGATGAGAGTGAACCAGATGCACACGCACATATTGGTCCATTTGAAGAACAATCTTTCGAATCAGATAGGAAGCATAGTTCTTTCTCCTTTTCTCTTTATCGGTATCAATATAGTTAAGAACCCACCCTGCATTTTCTTTATTCAGAACTGCATATGCCACGGGCCTATCATTATCACTGAGAAGAAATGCCCTGCCTGATTCAGAATCTGCCATTTTCATATAGTGATCAGCAAGTGGGCTATGCCATTCATTTGGAAGTATCATCATATATTGTAGCAAATACAATCTGTCAACCCGCAGCATTTCTCCATTCTCCTTTTCCAAATTCGGAACATCTCCACGAAGCAATGCGATCAGTTCCTCATCCGCAATTTCCTGTCCCAGACAGCTAAGTACTGTCCTAAGCGCTTCCACTCGTTCCTTACAACAGGCTTTTGAAAATAGAAGCTTCACCGAATACAGCCCCTGAAGCATTCTTGCATAGTCATTTGTATTTCTGAGAAGACAACGAAAAGAACAATTGGAAAAGCGTTCAAGATACGTTAAAAGATAAGGTTTATTTTCCATACAGCGATGATAAATTGCCTGAAATCCTGCATCAAAACAAGGTAAATACCCTCGAACATCCTCTCTTTTCCCTTCAATCAATGGCAGAATCGAATTTTTGTCTTTGTACAGCAAAGGGGACAGTTCATATCCCTCACTTCTTTTTGGTAAAATGAAGCTATAAAAAATAGAATATTGAAGATCTCTTTGAAACAAATCTACATTTTCCTTATTGGAGAAAATTGGAATTCCAAGGAAGGTCTCCAGATCAACAATCGCTGGAAATTCACCTTTTTCCAAAATATTTTCACAATGAAAATCGCAACTTCCAAACGCTTGAAAAATCGCACATGCCCCACCGAGACGGTAAAAGAATTTTTCGGCAGCTTCCTTTGTCCTGGCTGGTTCATCCACAAGGAATTCAGCATAGCCATAGGAACCAAAGTCCAAAGCCTTTGGCAGGATAAAGACATCTGGGAACAAATCTGATACAAGGTGGAAAAGCACCGTATCTGCTTCCATTTTTCTCGGTTTATAGAGAAATTTGCCATGCTCTGTGATAATTATACTAGTAAATCTTCCAGTCTGGTGCCGGTCTGCACCACTGCTGTCAAATTTAATGATCTTTCCAAAATCACTTCCGCTAAAGAAAGCATTCTGGATTTCCTGACGGTCTTTCCGTATCCGAATGAGCATTTCCTGCAGCGCATCCTCAAACTGCTTCGTACAAGTTTCCAATCGCTCACTTAATAGTGGTGATACATCAAATAACAGCTGCGGATTCCCCTCAAGCTTTTCAAGCAGGGAGCCTGCAGCCATTTTCTTTATCTCTTGTGTTGCAAGTGCTGTATTCCATCCGAGCATCGGGTTTATTCTTATCAATTCCTGCGTGTAAAGATAATCCAATGTGTTGGCAGCAATCTCACTGTATTCTCCAAATAAAAGAAGCCCCGCATAGAATTTCGCAGAATCCGAAAGAAGTTTTTGTTCGATCTTGTCATCATCCAAAAAACGCTCCTCCCATTTATGTACAAAATGGATCAGAACCGAATAATACTTCTTTTCTATGCAGCAGTCTTCCTTTGTTAAATAGTGTTTTGTTTTCACATTTTTACCATTTCTGGCAAGAGGCTCCGAATGTAATTACAGAGCCTAATACATCGTCTGGTTTCATCTTTCCACCTGCAATCTGCTCCAGCTCATCATCAGACAGCTCACCTGAAGCGGTACTTTTCTCAGTCAGGAATGCCTTAATCTCATCGAATGTTGCCTTGCAGCCATGTTTTTCGGCAAAGCTCTCGATTTCCTCTGGTTTCAGTGTAAGAAATTCCTTCTTCAATTCCTCACTTGCCATAACTTCATTGTAAAGTTCTTCAATTGTCTTCATTGCAATATCCTACTTAAAATTTCTCAGACACTCTCTAAAGAGAACTGTATTTAATTAATATCCCTTACTGACAAATTATAATACAAAAAAAGAATCTATTACGTTTCTACAGAACAAAATGCAAGCATAGGACACGAAATAAATGGGATTTCCCATCCGGCGCAATGATTTCTCAACTTGTTAATACTTTTTTCAGAATTTCAAGTAATTTCGGCACCTCAATAGGCTTTGCAATATGTCCGTTCATCCCAGCATCCAACGCCATTTGACGGTCTTCTTCAAACGCATTCGCTGTCATGGCTATGATCGGAATATTTGCCTTTGCAGGATTCTTTAATTTTCTTATTCTTCTGGTAGCTTCATAACCATTCATGCCTGGCATCTGAATATCCATCAGGATCAGATCATATTCACAGCCTTCCTGCTTTTCCATTTTGTCAACAGCTTCCGTACCATCTCTTGCCAGATCAATCACAAATCCATGATCTCCAAGAATTGCTTTTGCGATTTCCGCATTCAGTTCATTATCTTCCGCCAGCAGGATCTTTTTCCCCTGGAAGCTCTCGTCTGGAAGGAACTGTGGCTCCATAGTTTTTTTCTTCATATAAAATGGTTGTGATAAAATATCTCGGAATTCTGACAGGAACAATGGCTTGGAACAAAATGCCGTAACCCCGGCTTCTCTTGCTTCCTGCTCAATATCTGCCCAATCATAGGCCGTAAGAATAATAATCGGCTTCTTTTCTCCCACTACGCGCCAGATTCTCCGTACTGTCTCAATTCCATTCATATCCGGCATCAGCCAGTCGATTATATAGACTCCGAATTCATCTCCCATTTCCATGGCATCCTGGGCACGGATAACAGCTTCTTTACCGGAAATCGTCCATTCCGGCCGCAGACCAATCTCACGGAGCATCTTACTCACGCTGCGGCAGGCATCTGTGTCATCATCTGCCACCAGGGCACGCATTCCCTGAAGCTGCGGAATCTTCTCATAGCGGACTGCTTTTCCATCCAGCCCAAACCTAAGGGAAACAATAAACTCTGTTCCTTTGCCTTCTTCACTGTTTACCTGAATGGTTCCGCCCATCATATCCACTATATTTTTTGTGATTGCCATTCCAAGGCCGGTTCCCTGAAGGCCGCTTACCGTAGCCGTATTTTCCCTTGTAAATGCTTCAAAAAATATGCTCCTGGAATTCCTTACTCATACCAATTCCACTGTCTTTTACTTGGAATTCATAATCTGCCTAGCCCTCCAGTGCAGTCTGCTTTTCCACAACACGAAGACTGATAAATCCACCCGCAGGTGTAAATTTGATGGCATTTCCCAGAATATTTAACAAAATCTGGTGAAGGCGGAGGCTGTCTCCCACAATCGTTTCATTATATACATCTTCCGTATCAATAAAAAGCTCCAGCTGTTTCGCATTTACTCCTGCCTGTATGATTGTCCGGATATCATGGATCACATCAGGCAGAAATAATGATTTTTTCTCAATTTTGACTTTTCCGCTTTCAATACGGCTCATATCCAGCACGTCATTGATCAGGGACAAAAGGTGCTGACTGGAGGTCATAATTTTTCCCAGGTAGTCTTTTACCTGCTCTTTATTATCTATATGAGTCGCGGCAAGAGAAGTAAATCCGATGATTGCATTCATAGGGGTACGGATATCATGGGACATGTTATTCAAGAACGTAGTTTTGGCACGGTTTGCATGTTCCGCAGAGGCAAGAGCAATCTGCAGTTCCTTCCTGTTCTGTTCCAGTTCCTGGTTCAGTGCCTGAATTTCTTCCATTCGCGCATTCATATGAACATTGTAAATACCTGTAAATTTCATGTTCGCCATATAAATTCCAAGTCCAAGCCCAATGATAGAAAAAAACATGGAATTGCCTTTATTAGTGGCATATACCGGATAGGCTGACTGATATTTGCCAATAAGGATCAGATAAGCGATCTCTGCCTGAGCAATTGCTGCTGCCAGTTCTACTGCATTCAAGGCATAAAGTAAAGGTGCAGACATCAGGAATACCAGGTATAAGGTGGTTCTCTCATGGATGCTGCCTTCCCCGATGGAGGAAAGAATGCCTACCCAGAGATAAAATGCTATGTATAAATAAGCTGAACAGTGTACGATCAGGCGGCTTTTTTTCAGCAGGGCGTTTGCAGCTGCCATACAGCCGAACAGTATGATTGCTAGAATGAATACCACTTTATTTGTATGTGGTACTTCTGAATACTGAAGGCTCAGACGTACAGTCAGAATCGCCATGCAGGCCAGAGACAGGATTATGATGCTTTTTCTGTTGGCCTCGTCTATTTCCGGAGCAATTGCCCGGTACTGCTCTTTTTCCAGGCCGCCATATAGACGGGTTTCTTTTACTTTTTTCAGAATTTTTCTCATATTTTATCCGGCTGGTTATCCTCTCTTTTTTATGTTGGTTTTTAAGTTTCAAAACTTTTTTAGTTCTGTTTTTATTATACGACAGCTGGCGGGGTACGTTAAATTGCTATTTAATGTGCTAATTATTGGTTTCCCGTACGCGGTCTGACAATGTATATTCACCGCCGTGCGGAGCAACGTTCCGGCAAGCGAAATACTAACAACGACTAATACGCTCAGGAGAGCCTTCGCGCCTAAGTCTCCGTAAGTCATGGATCTCGCCTCCACTAAAACCGCTCCTGAAATGCACGGCTACGTGAATATACATTGCCAGACCGCTGGATACAGGCAAGGGGAAAATTCAAAAACTATCGTTGCCAACAAATTATAGGGAAACCAACGCACAAAGCCCCCTCCAGATAAAAAGTTCCTATATACCAGTTCTAGCCAGTACACAGCGTTCGGGCAATGGAGATTGCTCACTCGCTGGCGCAACGCTACAATGAACTAATCGCTAACTACGACTAATGCGTTCGGGAGAGCCCTCACGCATAAGTCTTCGTAA
>JAQXQS010000090.1 GCA_029101305.1 Clostridia bacterium
ATGCAGATGGATGGAAAAGAAGTGTTCAAATTTGCAGTTTCCAAAGTGCCGGAAGTGATCTTCGAGGTCCTGGAAAAAGCAGGAAAAACGAAAGATGAGATCCGCTTTTACATGCTTCATCAGGCAAATCAGAGAATCGTTTCTTCTGTGGCAAAGCACATGAAAGAACCTTTGGAAAAGTATCCCATGAACATAGAAAGACTGGGAAATACTTCATCTGCAAGTATTCCGCTTTTGCTGGATGAATGGAAAAAAAGAGGAAAATTGAATCCGGGAGACTGGATCGTTCTTGCGGGATTTGGAGGCGGACTTACCTATGGGGCAAGCCTGATGAGGTGGTAAAAAGCAGATTATAATTTGACTGGCTGAAATTCTGCCAGGCATAAAATTATATTTCGGCTGGAAATAATCAAGTAATTCAAGCTGAAAAAAGGCTTTGAATCATAAATAAATAGGAAAAAAACAAATTAAAAAATCGAAATAAGGAGAACAAAAAATGTTAGAAAAAATCAAAACAATCGCAGCAGATTCATTAGGAGCAGATGTAAATACAATGACAGCAGAGACTTCTTTCAAAGAAGATCTTGGGGCAGATTCCCTTGATCTTTTCGAGATGGTAATGGCTCTGGAAGAGGAATTTGAAGTAGAGATTCCTACGGAAGATCTGGAGAATATCAAGACCATTGGCGATGTGGAAGTTTATCTTCAGAGCCGTCAGTAATGCTTGGAAAACATAGATAAAATGTAACTGTTCAGAGCTAAGCGGATTTATGTGCAAAAGTGTGAATCATGCTTGCATGAATGAACACTTTTGCACATAAATCCATTTGGCGGATACGCCAAACCGACGAAATGCGAAGCATTTTGGAGGTGGGCTCTGAACAGTTACGATAAAATGAAATTGCAGAATGGAGATTTTCATGAAAACAGAAGTTACGAAGTTACTTGGAATTGAATATCCAATCATTCAGGGCGGCATGGCCTGGGTAGCAGAATATCATCTGGCGGCGGCTGTTTCAGAAGCTGGCGGACTGGGTTTGATCGGCGCGGCAAGTGCTCCGGCGGATTGGGTTCGTGAGCAGGTACATCAGGTAAAAAAGCTTACGGATAAGCCTTTTGGAGTCAATATTATGCTGATGAGCCCGTATGCGGATGAAATCGCAAAGGTAATCGTGGAAGAAAAAGTTCCAGTAGTTACAACTGGAGCCGGAAGTCCGGAAAAATACATGAAAATGTGGAAAGAAGCAGGTGTCAGGATCATTCCGGTCATTGCATCTGTAGCTCAGGCAAGAAGGATGGAGCGCTGCGGCGCAGATGCCGTAGTGGCAGAAGGCTGCGAATCTGGCGGGCATATTGGCGAGACAACAACAATGGTTCTGGTTCCCCAGATTGTAGATGCAGTAAATATACCAGTGATTGCGGCAGGGGGAATTGCAGATGGAAGAGGAATCGCAGCAGCGTTTATGCTTGGTGCCAGAGCTGTCCAGATGGGTACTCATTTTGTGGCAACCACAGAGTGCTGGGCGCATCAGAATTACAAAGATATGATCCTGAAAGCAAGGGACATTGATACCAAAGTCACTGGCCGTTCCACTGGTCATCCGGTACGTGCCCTTCGGAATCAGATGACAAAAGAATACCTGAAAAAAGAGGCAGAGGGAGTTTCGTTTGAGGAACTTGAGAAGATGACTCTTGGAAGTCTGAGGCGTGCTGTGGTGGATGGTGATGTAAAAACTGGAAGCGTAATGGCGGGCCAGAGCGCAGGTCTTGTAAAGGAGCAGATGAGCTGTTATGACCTGATCCAGAAGCTTGTAAAGGAGACGGATGATCTGCTGAAAGGAACTGGAATTTATGAGTAAGATTGCATTTCTTTTTCCCGGACAGGGTGCCCAGAAGATGGGAATGGGGCAGGATTTTTATGAACAATTTCCAGTCGCCAGACAGCTTTTTGATGATGCAAGCCAGTGGCTTTCACTGGATATGAAAGCGCTTTGTTTTGAGAAAAATGACCGGTTAAATTTAACTGAATATACCCAGGCAGCGCTGGTAACCACCTGTCTGGCAATGGAAAAAGTGGTAGAAGAATATGGTCTTCATCCGGATGTAACAGCAGGTTTAAGCCTTGGTGAATACTGTGCGGTTTCTGTGGCAGGCGGAATGAGTGCCAAGGATGCCATAACAACCGTACGGAAAAGAGGAATCCTTATGGAACAGGCGGTACCGGCAGGAGAGGGCTCTATGGCAGCTGTTCTTGGACTCAAAACCCAGGAAATTGAGAGCATTATTGCAGGGACAAAAGCTGAAATTGCGAATTATAACTGTCCTGGACAAATCGTGATTACAGGTCCGAAAGCAGCTGTAGATGAGGCCTCAATAAAGCTGAAAGAATGCGGTGCAAAACGTGTTCTTCCCCTTGCAGTAAGTGGTCCATTTCATTCCTCTATGCTTAAAAATGCAGGAAAAGAATTGGAAAAAGAACTGGACAAAGTGGAATTTACCAGTCTGAAAATCCCATATGTGACCAATGTAACTGCACAGTATATTACAGACATCTGTGCCACAAAAGATCTTCTCACAAGACAAATTTCATCTTCTGTGCTATGGCAGCAGAGCGTGGAACAGATGCTTGCAGATGGTGTGGACACCTTTGTGGAAATTGGTCCGGGAAAAACACTGACTGGTTTTATGCGAAAGATCGCGCCAGAGGTGACAACCTATAATATTCAGAAAGTGGAAGATCTTAAGCTGATTACAAAGCTTGTAAATGAAAAGGCTATGGGAATCTGACTGACAGGAGCAAAAATAAGGCATGAATACAGAGAAAAAAATCGCAGTTGTGACGGGCGCTTCCCGGGGAATCGGGAAAGCAATCGCCATTGAACTGGCCCAAAAAGGAGCATTTGTAATCATCAATTACAATGGCTCAAAAGAAAAAGCAGAAGCAGTAAAAGCGGAAATTGAGAGGCAGGGAGGACAAGCTGTAATCAGCCAATGCAATGTGGCAGATTTTGACGCCTGTGCAGCTTTTATCAAAGAAATAATAAAAACATATGGCCGGATCGACATCCTGGTAAACAATGCAGGGATTACAAAAGACGGACTTTTGATGGCAATGAGTGAGGAAGATTTTGGAAAAGTTGTGGACACAAATCTTAAGGGAACCTTTAACTGCATCCGCCATGTATCACGACAGATGCTGAAGCAAAGAAGCGGCAGAATCGTGAATATGGCCTCTGTTGTAGGGATCGGTGGAAACCCCGGACAGGCAAATTATGCTGCTTCAAAAGCTGGCGTGATCGGTCTTACCAAGACTGCCGCAAAGGAACTTGCTTCCCGCGGGATTACGGTAAATGTTGTTGCTCCTGGCTTTATCAGAACGGACATGACAGATGTGCTTCCTGATAAGGTAAAAGAAGAAACTTTGAAGAATATTCCAATGGGAAATTTTGGAGAACCGGAAGATGTGGCGAAGGCTGTGGCATTTTTCGCGTCTCCTGAAGCCAGATATATTACGGGGCAGGTTTTGTGTGTGGATGGAGGAATGTTATGAGTAAAAGACGGGTGGTAGTGACTGGATTAGGTGCGGTTACGCCTATTGGAAATAATGTGGAAACATTCTGGGAAAATATAAAAGCAGGCGAGATTGGAATTGGGGAAATTACCAGGTTTGATACGACAGATTTTAAGGTGAAGCTTGCAGCTGAAGTGAAAGATTTTAATGCAAAAGATTATATGGATTTTAAAGCTGCAAAGCGTATGGAACTATTTTCCCAGTATGCAGTGGCAGCTGCGAAAGAAGCACTGGCAGATGCCGGGATTGATATGGAAAAAGAAGATCCCTTCTGTGTAGGTGTGATCGTAGGCTCTGGAATCGGAAGCCTGCAGGCAATGGAGAATGCCGAGCAGAGATTGCTGCAAAGAGGTCCTTCCAAGGTGGATCCGCTTCTTGTGCCCAAGATGATCAGCAACATGGCGGCTGGAAATGTGTCTATTGCAACTGGTGCGAGAGGAAAATGTACCAATGTTGTGACAGCATGTGCATCTGGGACACATTGTATCGGAGATGCTTTTCGGGCGATTCAGTACGGGGATGCTGAGGTTATGCTGGCTGGTGGAACAGAAGGTGCGATCACTCCTGTGGGAGTGGCTGGTTTTACCAATCTGACTGCACTTAGTACCAGTACAGATCCTGCCCGCGCTTCCATTCCTTTTGACAAAGACAGAGGTGGATTTGTAATCGGAGAAGGGGCTGGCGTAGTGGTTCTGGAAGAACTGGAGCATGCAAAAGCGAGAAATGCAAAGATCTATGCAGAAGTGGCTGGATATGGGGCAACAGCAGATGCATATCACATTACTTCCCCTATTGAAGATGGAAGCGGAGCGGCCAGAGCCATGACCGATGCGATGAAAGAAGCCGGGGTACAGCCAGAGGAAATTGATTATATCAATGCACATGGAACGGGAACGCATCATAACGACCTTTTCGAGACCAGGGCAATCAAAGCTGCTTTGAAAGATGCGGCAAAAAAAGTGAAAATTAATTCCACCAAGTCTATGATCGGTCATCTTCTTGGTGCCGCCGGAGGAGTAGAATTTATTGTCTGTGCCAAGTCAATTGAGGAAGGCTTTATCCATCAGACCGTTGGAACCCGCGAGACAGAAGAAGAGCTTGATCTTGATTATTGTATTGCAGGACCGGTACAGCAAAAGGTAACTTACGCCATGAGTAATTCTCTTGGATTTGGTGGTCACAATGCGGTCCTTTTACTGAAAAAGTATCAGTAAGGAGGAAAAAAGACAATGGAATTTGAACAGATTTTGAGTCTGATCGATCATGTATCTGATTCCCGTCTGGAGTCATTTTGTTATGAAAGTGAGGGAATAAAACTTACCTTAAATAACAAAATTGCGCCTGTAATCCTGCCAGGAATGCAGCAGGAAAACGCTCTGTCAGGAATGAAGGTAAGTCATGAAGAAGCAGCATGTGATGAGAGAAAAAACGAAGCTCAAAAGGATTTCAGTAAGCATACAATATCAGCAGATCATAACGGAAAAATTGTTTCGGAATTACAGCCTGTGCCATCTGGAAATATTGTAAAATCCCCTCTTGTAGGAACCTTTTATGCAGCACCCTCTGAGGATGCACCTGCTTTTGTAAAAGTAGGGGATAAAGTAAAAAAAGGACAGGTTCTTGCCATTGTAGAAGCAATGAAACTGATGAATGATATTGAGAGCGATTTCGATGGGGAGATTGCAGAAATTCTGGTAGAAAATGGACAGCCTGTGGAGTACGGCCGGCCATTGTTTATTATTCTTTGATGGAGCTGAGAGAAAAATGAATCATTTAAACATAAAACAGATTGAGGAAATTCTTCCTCACCGTCACCCCTTTCTTTTGATTGATTATATTGAAGATTATGAGCCGGGAGAGTTTGCAGTAGGCTACAAATGTGTGACCTTCCGTGAAGACTTTTTTAAGGGACACTTCCCACAGGAGCCAGTAATGCCGGGTGTCCTGATCGTAGAAGCACTGGCTCAGACTGGGGCGGTTGCCATTCTTTCCAAGCCTGAAAACAAAGGAAAGATCGCATATTTTGGTGGAATTGACAAATGTCGTTTCAAGGGAAAAGTGCAGCCAGGTGACAAGCTGAAGCTGGAAATGAGAGTCATAAAACAAAAAGGTCCCATGGGTGTGGGGCAGGCTGTTGCAACCGTAGATGGAAAAGTTGTAGTGAAGGCAGAGCTTACTTTTATGGTGGGTTAGAGCCTGAAAGGATATGGATATGATCAGAAAGTTATTAATTGCCAATCGCGGGGAAATTGCAGTGAGAATTATCCGGGCATGCCGGGAAATGGGGATTGAGGCAGTTGCTGTTTATTCAGAAGCTGACAAAGAAAGCCTGCACACACAGCTTGCAGATGAAGCAATCTGTATCGGACCTGGTGCTTCTGCCGAAAGTTATCTGAATATGGAACGTATCATCAGTGCGGCAATGGTATCCGGCGCAGATGCCATACATCCAGGTTTCGGATTTTTATCAGAAAATGCCAGATTTGCACAGATTTGTGAGCAATGTAATATTACTTTCGTAGGTCCACCATCCCAGGTAATACAGAATCTTGGAAATAAACAGATTGCAAGGAATACCATGGAAGCAGCGGGAGTACCTGTGATTCCAGGCAGTACAGAAGCTATTTTGGATGCTGCTACAGGTGCCCGGGAAGCAGCCAGAATTGGCTACCCGGTAATCATAAAAGCAGCACTTGGAGGCGGAGGAAAGGGAATGCGGACAGCCTTTTCCGAAAAGGAATTTGAGCTGGCATTTCTTACTGCGCAAAAGGAAGCACAGATTGCGTTTGGGGATGGAACCATGTATATTGAACACTTTGTAGAACATCCCAGACATATTGAATTTCAGATTCTTGCTGACAGTCAGGGAAATGTGGTACACCTTGGGGAGCGTGATTGTTCCATCCAGCGTAATCATCAGAAAATGATAGAGGAATCCCCGTCCATGGCAGTATCGGATGAGCTGCGTAAAAGAATGGGAGAAGCTGCTGTAAAAGCAGCAAAAGCAGCACATTATGTAAACGCAGGAACCATAGAATTTCTTTTGGAAAAAACAGGGAAATTTTATTTTATGGAGATGAATACCCGTATCCAGGTAGAGCATCCGGTAACGGAATGGGTCACAGGCCTGGATCTGGTAAAGGAGCAGTTGAAGATTGCCTCAGGTGAGCCTTTATCCTTTTCCCAGGAAGATATTAAGCTTCAAGGCCATGCTATCGAGTGCCGAATCAATGCGGAAAATCCATGGAAAAATTTCCGTCCATCGCCGGGAATGATTACGGATCTGCACCTTCCCGGAGGACAGGGAATCCGGGTGGATACAGGCATTTACAGTGGCTACCAGATTCCCCCTTATTACGATTCCATGCTTGCCAAACTGATCGTACACGGCAAAAACCGTGAGGAAGCAATCGCGAAAATGAAGAGTGCTCTTGGGGAAATGATCATCCAGGGGATAGACACAAATATTGATTATCAGTTTGAAATCATGAACGATCCGGACTATCAGAAGGGCGAGTTTGACATCGGCTTTCTGGAAAGTCACCAGATCGGAGGAGTGAAAGTAAATGAAGCTTAGATATGCTTTTAAACGTACAATTGCAAGTTCACAGACTGGCGAAGAACGGCAGATAAAACCGGAAGTACCGGATGGAATGTTGAAAAAATGCAATGCCTGCAAGGCGGCTGTGTTTGTGGATGAGGTAAAAAAGAATGATTATATCTGTCCCCATTGTGGTAATTATTTCAGGGTTCATGCAAGGCGCAGAATCGAAATGATCGTAGATGAGGGAACCTTTGAAGAGTGGGATAAGGTGATGCCGGCAAGCAATCCATTGTCCTATAAAGGCTACGAGGACAAGTTAAAGAAGCTTCAGGAAAAGACCGGACTTAATGAAGCAATTGTTACTGGAAAAGGGAAAATTGGTGGTACAGAAGCTGTTTTAGGAGTGTGCGACAGTCGTTTCCTCATGGCAAGCATGGGGGAAAACGTAGGTGAAAAGATTGCCAGAGCGGTGGAAAAAGCTACCGAAGAACGATTACCGGTAGTGCTTTTTGCATGCTCAGGAGGCGCCAGAATGCAGGAAGGAATTGTTTCGTTGATGCAGATGGCAAAGACTTCTGCAGCATTAAAAAGACATAGTGATGCAGGTCTTCTTTATGTCAGTGTTCTTACAAATCCTACTACTGGAGGAGTGACAGCCAGCTTTGCCATGCTGGGAGATATTATCCTGGCAGAACCCAATGCGCTGATTGGTTTTGCAGGTCCCAGGGTGATCGAGCAGACGATCCGGCAGAAGCTTCCAAAAGGTTTTCAAAGGTCGGAATTTCTGCTGGAGCATGGATTTATAGACCGGATCGTGGAACGGAAAGATATGAAGGGAATACTGGCCCGAATCTTAAATATGCATTGTGAAGTTAGTCTGAAATCCGAAGATAATGAGTTAGGAAAGCAAGTAAATACAACGGAAAGCATAGAAAATTCCATTGAAGATCAAGTAGAAAATGTGCAGGAAACGGTAGTAGGAAATATAGCAGGAAATGCCGTGGACAATGGGACTGAAACTTGGAAAAAACAGGTGGGCAGCTTCGAAAAAAAGCAGATAAACGAGACAAAATCTGCATGGGAACATGTCCAGCTTGCCCGCAGCAAAGAACGACCTACCGGGAAAGATTATATCCCCTGTCTGTTTGACCATTTTACGGAGCTTCATGGTGACCGCCTTTTCGGAGATGATCCAGCCATGATTGGAGGAATTGCATATTTTAATAAAAGACCTGTAACTGTAATCATACAGGAAAAAGGAAACGGCACCAAGGAGAATATTGCGCATAATTTTGGCATGGTTTCCCCGGAGGGCTATCGGAAATCCCTGCGTCTTATGAAACAGGCTGAGAAGTTTAAAAGACCTGTGATCTGTCTGGTAGATACTCCTGGCGCATTTTGCGGAGTGGAGGCAGAAGAGCGTGGACAGGGCGAGGCAATTGCCAGAAATCTGTTTGAAATGTCAGGACTTAAGGTACCTGTGCTTTCTATTGTCATCGGGGAAGGGGGAAGTGGTGGTGCCCTTGCCCTTGCTGTAGGAGATGAAGTATGGATGCTGGAAAATTCCATTTATTCCATTCTTTCACCCGAAGGTTTTGCCTCAATCCTATGGAAAGACAGCTCAAAGGCGAAGGAAGCTGCCCAGGTGATGAAGCTGACAGCAAAAGATCTGAAAGCACTTGGGATTGTTGAACAGATAATACCAGAAAAAATGCCTTTTACCAGAGAAAATATGGCAGATACAATGAATATCCTAAAAGAAAGGATCCATAATTTCCTGAAATCATACACAATTCTTGATTCGGAAAAATTACTGAATAAGCGTTACAATCGTTATAGAAATTTGTAAAAATGTAGAAAAATACACTGGAATGTGATATACTTACCGTAAATATTTGCTTGGAAAATTTGCAGAAAAATAGTTGCTGCGAACGGGAGCGAGCAGTAACTGAAAATGGGCTGCTGTCATCTGGCAGTATGTCAGTTTAGGAGAGAAAAGAGTGGAGAACAGGGAAGTCATTAACGATGTGCTGGTACATCTGTTTAACGAGATCATGGAACTGGAAGAACAGGCGATCATTACGGAAGAATATAAGGATATCACCAATAACGATATGCATATTATTGAGGCTGTCGGCCTTGGCGGAAATAAAATGTCCGACATTGCCGCTAAGCTGAATATCACCGTAGGCTCCCTGACTACATCCATGAACAGCCTGGTAAAAAAGGGCTACGCTACAAGAGAGAGAAGCGAACAGGACCGCCGTGTGGTATTTATTCATCTTACACTAAAGGGTAGAAAAGCATATCATCATCATGCAGAATTTCACCGCAAGATGACAGATGCAGTACTGGATGTACTGGATGAGAAGGAAGCGCTTGTTCTCGCCAAGGCGTTAGACAGCCTGACACTTTTCTTCAGACAATACAAGTCGTGAACCTTTCTGCTGAAAATCCAAGGGACAAATATGTGGTCGCTGCGGCATAAGCTGGCAGTAGAATATACTGGATTCAGATCAGATCCGGAAAGGAAAGTCCTATGAAGAGAAAAACATTATCCTGGCTTATGGCCGCAGTACTGGGTGTGGGAACACTGACTGGAAGCATTGCTGGTGCGGATATTGTATTTGCCCAGGAAGAGAACGAAGAATCAGAGGCAACAGGAAGTGAATCAGATGAAGAAGCAGTAGCAGAGGAAGCAGACTCGGATTCTTCTGCGATGAAGGTTGGGGCGATGAAAGGACCTACCGCCATGGGAATGGCACAGCTTCTTGATGATGGAAATTATGAGTTTTCCATTGTTGCATCACCAGACGAGATCGTACCGATGATCGTTCAGGGACAGGTTGATGTGGCAGCAGTTCCATCTAATCTTGCATCTGTTTTATATCAGAAAACAGACAAAAACATCAGTGTACTTGCAGTTAATACACTGGGAATCCTTTATCTTGTGGAGAATGGTGATTCCATTTCATCAGTAGAAGATCTGAAGGGAAAAACCATCTATGCAAGTGGAAAAGGAGCTACTCCGGAATATGCCTTGAATTCTGTTCTGGAAGCCAATGGAGTGGATCCTGAGAAAGATGTGACCATTGAGTACAAATCCGAACACGCAGAGGTTGTGGCAGCTCTTGCGGAAGATCAGACTGCAGTAGGACTTCTTCCCCAGCCATTTGTTACAACTGCACTTATGAAAAACGAAAATCTCCGGGTTGCTCTTGATCTGAACCAGCTCTGGGAGTCTTCTGCAACAGATGGAAGCAGACTGGTAACAGGAGTTGTGGTAGCGAGAAATGATTATCTGAAAGAACATGAAGCAGATGTAGACGCTTTTATGGATGCCTATAAGGATTCTGTGGAATTTGTAAATTCTGACCCGGATGCAGCTGCTCAGATCATTGGAGACCATGATATCATTCCGGCTGAGGTTGCCGCAAAAGCTATTCCGGAATGCAGTATTGTATTCATGGAAGGGGATGAAATGGAGACCATTCTTTCTGGTTATCTGAATACATTAAATGTACAGAATCCGGAAACCATCGGAGGCCAGTTACCAGATGAGGACTTCTATTACAAACGTTCCTGAGAACAAAAAGCATCAGATAGTTTATAAAATTCTGGCAGCTGCTGTATGGATTCTGGTATGGCAGCTGGTCAGTATGTGGCTGAAACAGGAGATCCTTCTGGCATCTCCTGTTTCTGTTGTAAAAAGACTTACAGAACTTGTATGGACAATGGATTTCTGGAAATCCGTCGCATTTAGTTTTGAGAGAATCATTCTTGGATTTTCACTTGCCTTGATTCTGGGAACAGTTTTTGCAGCACTTTCTTATTGCTTTTTTGCAGTAGAAGTATTGATGGAGCCGCTGATTCTGGTGATCAAAGCTACACCGGTTGCCTCTTTTATCATCTTGTGCCTGATCTGGATCCCGTCCCGGAACCTATCTGTTTTTATTTCTTTTTTGATGGTCTTTCCAGTGGTTTATACGAATCTTCTGGAGGGACTGAGACAGACCGACGGACAGCTTCTGGAGATGGCAGATTCTTTTGGCGCCGGTTCCTGGAAAAAGGTACAATTTGTCTATCTTTCCCAGGTTATGCCTTACGCAGTTACAGCTTGTAAGCTTGGACTTGGACTTTGCTGGAAAGCAGGCGTTGCCGCAGAAGTGATTGGCATTCCTACCGGTTCCATCGGTGAAAAATTATACAAAGCCAAGGTATATCTGGAGACGCCGGATTTGTTTGCCTGGACGAGCGTGATCATAGCTGTGAGCGTAGGATTTGAGAAAGTATTTATGTTTTGTCTCAAAAAAATAGTGGGCAGGTTTTAAAACCTGCCCACAAAATCGTTTTTGCAATCTGTATGCTCCACTTTGTGACATATTTTATCTGAAGTGGTTATCGTAGTCTGCTACGACATTTTCATTTAAGGCCCAATCTTCCATAAATTGTAACATTCATTTTGCGGAAATCAATTTTCATATATGCTTATTTAACTCCATGTCTGGCACAGATATCAGCCAGACAGCACCTGTCACAATAAGGTGCAGTTCTGGCAGTACAGACCTCCCGTCCATGATTGACAAGGCGGTGGCAGAAATCATTTCCTTCTTCTGGCGGGATGATCTTCCATAAAGCCATTTCTACCTTCTTTGGATCCTTCTGGTTATCTACAAGACCGATCCGGTTCGTAAGGCGGATACAATGGGTATCCGTGACAATAGCTGGTTTACCAAAAACATCCCCCATGATCAGATTGGCACTTTTACGTCCAACCCCTGGAAGGGCAAGCAATGCATCGAAATCACATGGAACCTTATCCTGATACTTTTCATGGAGAATCTTCATACATGCACTGATATCCCTGGCCTTACTTTTCCCAAGCCCACAGGGCTTCACAATAGCTTCAATTTCCTCCGGGGTAGCAGCTGCAAGAGCAGCCACATCCGGGAATTTTTTGTACAGATCCTGCACGACAACATTGACCCGCGCATCCGTACACTGTGCAGCCAATCTTACACTAACCAGCAGCTTCCATGCTTCGTCATAATCAAGTGTACAGTCCGCCAGTGGGTATTCCTTTTTTAAACGATCTATTACCTCAAGAGCAAGTTCTTCTTTTGTCATATTGTTATTCCTCTTTCTGTTTTCTGCTTAATATTCTATTTGGCCGGTAATTGCATTGTCAACAATGAAGGTGCAATTACTGACTGGATAAAGCAATAAATTATTTTCGCAATTTCATATGCGTACTTCGACTTATGCTTTGCAGAACATTTTTAGAACCCATATTCTTGAATACATTGTAATTAGAAAATACTCATTTTGCAACTGGCAATATTTTAAAGATAATGATTTATAAAAAAATATTTTGTTTGCATTTGACGGAGGTTATTATGTTAATTTTATATGTTGATTTAACAGTTGATGCAGTTATGTAATGTGAGTAAACAGACAGCCAGGGGTGCTGCGTTACAGACAGTTAGTTAAATTTGAGGATTTTGTGAGCATAGCGACAGCCCCGTATGCACTGTCTGAGCCCAAAGGGCAAGTTTGCATACGGGGCTGTCAATAGGCGGCGGAACAAAATCCTCAAATTTAACGTTGTCTGTAACGCAGCACCCCTGGCTGGCGTCCACCTCCACACATTTTTTAATTCAAATGCCAGATATCCTTATTATACTGCTCAATAGTTCTGTCAGAAGAGAAGAATCCAGCCTCCCCAATATTAACCAGCATCTTTTTAGCCCAGCTGTTGCGGTCTTCATAATCCGCAAACACCTGATCTTTTACTTTAATATAATCCTTAAGGTCAAGCAGAGTCATAAACCAGTCTTTATTGAGAAGCTCATTATAGAAGTTTCTAAGATGCTCCTCTTTACCAAGCTTCAGCATCGGCTCACTGACAATGAAATCCACATATTTCTTAATATCAGCATCGCCCTCATAAATTGCTCTGGAATTATAATCCATCTTCTCATAATGCTTGATAACTTCATCACTGGATTCGCCAAAGATATAAATATTATCTTTGCCTACCAGGTCACTGATCTCTACGTTGGCTCCATCCATAGTACCAAGAGTAACTGCACCATTCAGCATAAACTTCATGTTACCAGTACCACTTGCCTCCTTGGAAGCAAGGGAAATCTGCTCGGAAATATCGCAGGCAGGAATCAGCTTTTCAGCAGCGCTGACATTGTAATTCTCTACCATAACAAGCTTCATGTAAGGAGCAACATCCGGATCATTCTGAATCAGAGATTCCAGAGTCAGAAGCAGATGAATGATATCTTTTGCAATGTAATAAGCAGGAGCTGCCTTTGCACCAAAGATAAAGGTAATCGGTCTCTCCGGCTTCTTTCCGCCCTTGATCTCCAGATACTTGTAAATGATATAAAGTGCATTCAGCTGCTGACGTTTGTACTCATGAAGTCTCTTGATCTGAATATCAAATACACTGTTCTCATCAATCTCGATACCTGTATTTTCCAGTACAAAATCCTTACAGATCTTCTTGGCATCTGCTTTAATTGCAAGCAGCTGATCCAGAACTTTCTGGTCATCCTTGTATGCAAGAAGCTTCTTCAGCTCATCTGCGTTTTTCTTATAACCATCTCCAATAAGAGAAGAAATAAACCTGGTAAGTGGCTGGTTACAATACATTAACCAGCGGCGGAAGGTGATACCATTGGTCTTATTATTGAATTTTTCAGGATAAATCTCATAAAACTGATGCAGCTCAGAGTTCTTCAGAATTTCTGTATGAAGGGCTGCAACACCATTGATAGAGAATCCATAATGAATATCCATGTGAGCCATATGAACCAGATTATTGCTGTCGATAATGGCAAGGTTTTCAGCCGGATATTTGGCTTTTACTTTTTCATCCAGCTTGCGGATGATCGGAACCAGCTGCGGAACAATGTCTTCCAGATAGTAGATCGGCCATTTTTCCAGCGCTTCAGCCAGGATGGTATGGTTGGTGTAAGCGCATACATGGGAAACGATTTCAGCTGCCTCATCAAAGTCGATTCCACGCTCTCCAAGGAGGCGGATAAACTCTGGAATGATCATACTTGGATGGGTATCGTTGATCTGTACAACTGCATAATCAGCCAGGTCATGAAGGTTGCTTCCTTTGGAAATGGCTTCATCAAGGATGAGCTGGGCTGCATTGCTTACCATAAAATACTGCTGGTAAACACGAAGCTTACGTCCATCCTCATCACTGTCGTCCGGATACAGGAACAGTGTCAGGTTGTGTAAAATATCTTTTTTATTAAAGGTGATTCCGTCATGAACCATGGACTCATCAGCCAGATCAATGTCAAAAAGACGAAGGCGGATGGCCTTGTTTTCATAACCTGCCACATCAATATTATACATGGTAGATTTCAGGGAAAATCCTCTGAAAGGAACCATGTAAGTCACGTCTGTAGCGGTCAGCCAGGAATCCGGTGTGATCCACGGATTGGGTACTTCATGCTGGAGATTGTCCTCAAAAACCTGTTTGAAAAGTCCCAGATGATAGTTCAGGCCGATACCTTCACCAGGCAATCCGAGGGTTGCGATGGAGTCCAAAAAGCAGGCTGCCAGACGGCCAAGACCGCCATTTCCAAGAGATGGCTCCGGCTCAACAGATTCAATCTCTGCCAGTGACTTACCGTTTTCTTTTAAGAATTCTGCGACCTGATCGTAGATGCCGAGGTTGATCAGATTATTGGAAAGCAGCTTTCCAATAAGAAATTCGGCGGAAATATAATAAATCTTTTTCTTTCCATCGTGATAGCCTTTTGCGGCCAGCTGTTCTTTGGTATATGTGAGAAGTGCTTCGTATACTTCCTGGTCTGTACATGCTGCGCAATCTTTGTGGAACATGTCCTGAATCATAGTTTCTAAAGCTTTCATAAATTTCTCCTTTCAAAGACACATATGGTGTGTCCTTTTCCAATCCAGTTCTACATTCTGTTGGGTATTACCTTCTTTTGATGGTGTTATATTAGCATATGCAGATATGAGAAAAATACAACAAAACTGTTCTGTTATGACATTTTTTTGCGAAATTTATGAGGGGATAACTGGTTGGCTTCCTGGAATTTTTTGATAAAATAGCTGGTGTTATTGAAGCCAACATCCAGTGCGATATCCGTTACGGAGGCATCTGTGTGCAAAAGCAGGGATTTCGCCTTCTCAAGTCTGTAATCATTCAGGTATGCGGCCGCTGTTTTTCCAGTATATTGCTTGAATAGCTTCATAAAGTAGAATTCACTGTAGTTGGAAAGACCGGATAATTCCTTCACGGACAAAGGCTCCCGGTAATGGGCGCTGATATAATCCAGTACTTTTTTTATGGATAAAAGATTCCTGTTCTGTTCGGCGTCGGTTGTGATAATGTAATTTCCGGCCAGCATTTCATAGAAAAGTCCATAGAAAAGTCCCTTCAGTTTCATATAATAAAAAGGCGGCTTTTCCCTGTGACAGTTATGGATCTCACAGAAAAGATGGAAAATATTGTGGTAATTTTCATGGGATGGAGTGATTAAATGAGTGAACTCAGCACGGTTTTCCATAAGCAGGGAAATTACTTTTTCCTGGCAAAGATCACCTGCAGGACCAGCCAGAAAACTAAGATCAAACACCACACTTCTGTAATATAAAATATGCCTGGAATCAGATTTGATTCCGTGCAGGACACCGCTGTTGACGATCAGGAGATCTCCCTCTTTCAGCCGCAAGGTCTCTCTGTTCAGACGGGCAAGACCGCTTCCCTGGTCAATGCAGATGATTTCCATCTCTTTATGCCAGTGATTGTACAGAGAACGGAAAATTTCGCAGTTATCGGTATAGGTTTCAACAGGCAGCTCAAAGGAACCATGGGTTTCCAGTTCTTTCATGGTTTCGTCTACATTTGGTGAAACGTCAGGTGTTTTATCTGTCATTGTCTTTTGGCCCTTTCCAGGAATGTTGTATTCATACGAGGTTAGGGACAAAAGCTTTATGGTGCAGGCACGAATGGATTTCTGACCTTTTGCCCCTGGTATCATCGATATTATACGTTATGGGAAAAAAGTGTGCAAGCCACAACAAGCTTCGCTTGGAACAGTTACCACATTATATAGAAATTTCCGAAAATCCCCGGCTTCTATTGGAAAAGAGAGAGTGGTGGTTTATAATAAGAAAAAGACTTATGAAGGAATAAAAGAAAGAGGAACAGACTGTTGAAAATTGATTTTAACCACGCAAAAGAGGTTTTTGAAGAATATTTAAATGAATATGACCGGGAAGATGAGAAAATCAGATTAAAGATCGTGCACACCTACGGTGTTGTAAAAAGTGCCCGGGAAATCGGACACAGAATGCATCTGAATGAGGAAGACCAGCAGCTGGCAGAGCTGATTGCCTTGCTGCACGATATTGGGCGGTTTGAGCAGATCAGGCTTTATGACAGCTTTTCCCCAGACACCATGGATCATGCAGCTTTTGGGGCAGAATTATTATTCGAAGGGGAGCATCCTTTGATTCGCAGATTTCTGGATGATCGGAAATATGATGAGATCATTTGCACGGCAATTGCCAGACACAGTGATTTTAAACTGGGAGGAATCCAGGATGAGAGGATTCTTTTTCATGCCAAAATGATCCGTGACGCAGATAAACTGGACAACTGCAGAGTGAAACTGGAGGAAGCTGTGGAGGCCATGATAGGTGTATGTCAGGAGCAGGCTGGTGAGGGTAAAATATCACCAAAAGTATGGGAAGCCTGCATGAAAAAGGAGTCCGTTCTGTCTGAGAACCGTGTGACACCAGTTGATTACTGGGTGTCCTATGTGGTTCAATATTACGACCTGAATTTTAAAGAAACATGGCAGATCATGAAGGAAGAGAATTATATTTCCAGAATCATAAAGAGACTGGATTATAAGGATAAAGACACCAGGGAAAAGATGAAATTACTGGAGCAGCAGATGAATGAATATATGGAGAAAATCTTATGCTGAACCAGGATATTTCCTATCAGATCATTCGCAGCAGCCGTAGGACTATGAGTCTGGAAATAAAGCCAGATGGCAGGATTATTGTGCGTGCGCCCATTCGTTTATCGGATGCCAGAATCCGTAAATTTGTAGAGGAAAAGCAGGAATGGATTCTGAAAAATCTGGAAAAAATGGAAAAAAGAGAGGAGATAAAGGAACATGTAAAAAGGCTGTCTGCATTGGAAAGGCAGCATCTGCAGAACAAAGCCTGTGTGGTAATTCCAAGAAGAGTAGCTTATTTTGCTGATAAGATCGGGGTAAGCTATGGGCGGATCACTTTACGGCAGCAGAAGACAAGATGGGGGAGCTGTGCGGCGAATGGCAATCTGAATTTTAACTGGCTGTTAATTCTGGCACCGCCTGAAGTGCTGGATTATGTGGTGGTGCATGAGCTTTGCCACCGCAAGGAGATGAACCATTCCCAGGCATTCTGGAAAGAAGTGGAAGCCATTCTTCCAGACTACCGGGAGAGAGAAAAATGGTTAAAGGACAATGGCTGGAAATTGATGGAGGAGGGATCTTCATGAAAGAAAAAGGAAAGAAATGGTGGGGAGTGCTTCTTGTAATGCTGCTTTTATGCGCATTTTGCGTGCCGGTATCTGCGGCATCCAAGCTTCCAAGACTGCAGGTAAAAGGTACAAAGCTTGTAAACAGCAGCGGGAAAACCGTACAGCTCCGTGGCGTAAGCACACATGGTTTATCCTGGTATCCGGAGTATGTGAATCAGAGTGCATTCACTTATATTAAGAAGAACTGGAAAGTAAATGCAGTACGACTTGCTATGTACACCGCAGAGTACAATGGCTATTGTACTGGCGATACCGCTAATCAGCGTAAGCTGGAAGCCTGCATTGACAATGGGGTAAAATATGCCACAAAGGCAGGGCTGTATGTGATTATTGACTGGCATATTTTAAGTGATGGCAATCCCCAGCAGTATCAGAGCCAGTCATTAAAATTCTTCAAAAAAATGGCAAAAAAATACAAGAATAATACCAATGTGATTTATGAAATCTGCAACGAACCGAATGGAGGAACCTCCTGGAATACGATCAAAAAATATGCAGAAAAAATCATAAAAGGCATTCGTACTTATGATAAAAAAGCTGTGATCCTGGTGGGAACACCGAACTGGTCACAGGATGTTGACCAGGCGGCATTGTCTCCGGTTGCAAAGAAATACAGGAAAAATGTAATGTACACCTTGCATTTCTACGCTGCTACACACAAGCAGTGGTTAAGGGATAAAGCCCAGACTGCCCTCAATAAAGGACTTCCTTTATTTGTATCAGAGTTCAGTATTTGTGATGCTTCTGGAAATGGTGGACTGGATAAAGCTGAAGCGAAAAAATGGCTGACCTTCCTGGACAAAAATAAGATCAGTTATTTTGCATGGAGTCTGTCAAATAAAGCAGAAAGCTCTGCACTTATTAAATCAAATTGCAGCAAGACCAGCAAATGGACATCAGGTAATCTGACAGCAGCAGGCAAATGGATCACAAATTGGTATAAGAAGAAAAAATGAAAATAATTGCAGATTTACACATTCATTCCAGATATTCCATGGCGACCAGTAAGCTTGGCTGTCCGGAATATCTGGACCTTTGGGCAAGAAAAAAGGGAATTTCCCTGGTGGGAACCGGTGATTTTACCCATCCTGCCTGGCGGGAAGAACTAAAAGAAAAGCTGACTCCGGCAGAAGCTGGGCTTTACCGGTTAAAGGAGGAATATGTCCTGGAAGAAGCCAGGGCACTTCAAAGGCAGGCACCCCGTTTTGTGGTTACCGGGGAGATCAGTTCCATTTATAAAAAGAATGGAAAGTGCCGCAAGGTACACAATGTGCTGATTCTTCCAGGGCTTGAAGCCGCAGATAAGATGGCCAAAAAGCTTAGTACGATCGGCAATATCCATTCTGATGGAAGACCGATTCTGGGACTTGACTGCCATGACCTTCTGGAAATTTTACTGGAAAAATGTCCTGATGGGATGCTGGTTCCTGCGCATATATGGACACCGCATTTTGGATTATTTGGAGCTGCTTCCGGCTTTGATAATATGGAGGAATGCTTTGAGGACCTTACGCCGTATATTCATGCAGTAGAGACTGGCTTGTCATCAGATCCGCCTATGAACTGGCGGTTATCTGCTCTTGATGGGCTTCAATTGATCTCAAATTCAGATGCACATTCACCGTCAAAGCTTGGCAGGGAAGCGAATTTACTGGATATTGAGCTGTCTTATAATGGACTTTTTGAAGCCATTCAGTACGGAAAAGGCCTTATGGGAACCCTGGAATTTTTTCCGGAAGAAGGAAAATATCACTTTGACGGACACCGGAAATGCCATATCTGTCTGAGCCCTGAAGAGGCGGAAAAGTATCATGGGAAATGTCCGGTTTGTGGTAAGAAACTGACCATGGGAGTCGATCACCGGATCTTGGATCTGGCTGACCGGAAAAGTGGTTTTGTGAAGAAAAATGCCAGACCTTTTGAGAGCATTGTACCTCTTCCGGAAGTGATATCTGCCTGTGTCGGAAAGGCTGTAACGACCAAAACGGTCACTGGAGAATACGAAAAAATGCTTCAGAAACTGGGAAACGAATTTCAGATTTTAAGGGAAATACCCATTGAAGATATTGAGAAAGAAAGCAGCGAGAGGATTGCTTCCGGCATTGCGAAGCTGAGAAATAAAGAGGTGATCTGTACACCTGGATTTGATGGAGAATATGGAAAAATATGTCTGTAAGAATTGGAATTATTTCAGATACCCATGGACTTCTGAGACCGGAAGTTGTGGAAATATTAAAAGGCTGTGACTGCATTTTTCATGCAGGAGATGTAGACAGACCCGAGATTCTGGATGCCCTCAGACCACTGGGGGCATTATATGTTGTAAGGGGAAATAATGATGGTTACTGGGCGCAGAATCTGCGAAGAAGCCTGTCGTTTCAGGTTGGAAATGTGAAATTTTTTATGGTTCACGACAGGAAAGACGTAGCCTGGGAACTGGGAGATACAAAGGTGGTGATCTTTGGACACAGCCATCAGTACTTTTGCAAAGAAATCGATGGAAGGCTATGGCTGAATCCTGGAAGCTGCGGGAGAAGCCGTTTTGGAGGAGATGTGACGATGGCGGTGATGACAGTGGAAAATGGCAGCTTTGAAGTGAAAAAAATTGTTTTTTAGTAATAAAAAATGGTATTGAAGTAATTAAAAAATCGTCTTGTAGCAATTATTTGTAGAAAAAATGAGGAAAAGCAGAGACAGAATTGTCGAAAGATTGCATTGAAATTTTAATAAGATAGGGTATAATGAGGCAGAAGAAAAAATGCCATGAAAGAAATGAGGATTTGCAGTGGAGAAAAAAGAAATCGATGTGAAATTCATTGTAGGAATTGTCATTCTTCTGATAATCTTTGGTGTAGTAGGTGGTTCTTTCTGGAATCTTGTTGCCAGACAGGCACAGATTGATAAGCAGGAAGAGGCACGTCTTGAAAAAGAAGCTATCCGTGCCATTTACGTGGAAGCCGGGGATGTACTGAAGGAAATGGTATTCGTAGATATGGATAAAAAAACAGTTTTCAAAGCAGCTATCCCGAAAGAGGGAATTTATAACAAAAATGATAAATTGATCGCCGGGGATACTTTGGAAAATGGAGATATGGTAAAAATCTACGGAGACGGAAATATGACAAGATCCATCCCGGCCCAATATCCAGGGGTTACGAAGATGAAAAGAAATGGCAGGGCTACATTAGAAGAGCTTCAGCCATATCTGGAAATTGCAAATGAACTTCTTTGTGGAGACAGCGAGGAGGAAGACAGAAAGTGAAGTATCTAAGGCAATTTTGTATTATTCTGCTGATTTCAGCGTTAGGGGAAGGACTGCATATCCTTCTGCCGCTTCCGGTACCGGCCAGTGTATATGGTCTTGTATTGATGCTCGGGGCACTTACAAGTGGAATCCTGAAGCTTGAGCAGGTGGAAGATGCAGCTGATTTTCTGGTTGAGATCATGCCAGTTATGTTTGTTCCGGCCGGGGTTGGCCTTTTGGAAGCGTGGGGGGATCTGCAGCCGATCTGGCTTCCTGTTGTGATCATCACGATTCTGACAACGGTTATTGTAATGGTTGTTACCGGACGCAGTACCCAGTTTGTGATCAGAAAAGACAGGAGGAAAGAGAAGAAATGATATCTGTTATTGAAAATTCCCTGTTTTTCGGGGCAGCCTTAAGTCTTGTTGGATATGAGGTCGGGCTTTTATTAAAGAAAAAATTTAAGATGGCTTTGTTCAATCCCCTTTTGATCGCGATTCTGTGTGTGATGGGCGTCCTTCAGCTTATGCAGGTGGACTACAAGACCTATAATGCCGGCGGCCAGTATATCAGTTATCTGCTTACTCCGGCTACCGTATGTCTGGCTGTACCTCTTTACAGACAGCTTACACTGCTTCGTAAGAATCTGAAAGCCGTCATTATCGGAATTGTTTCCGGTGTGCTTGCAAGTATGGTAAGTGTTCTTATTTTTGCAAAACTGTTCGGACTTTCCCATGCAGAGTATGTTACCTTGCTTC
Source organism: Clostridia bacterium (assembly GCA_029101305.1). Classification (GTDB taxonomy): domain Bacteria; phylum Bacillota; class Clostridia; order Lachnospirales; family Lachnospiraceae; genus Blautia_A. Next base: position 21,724 of record JAQXQS010000090.1, read on the forward strand.
CGAAATCCATTACAACAGCTATTGGAATGGGTGTATCGGAAGAGCTTGGGGGACTTGTGACGATCACAGTTGCAGTGATCATTATTACCGGTGTACTTGGGAATGTGATCGCTGAAGCAGTCTGTAAGATTGCAAAAATCGAGGAACCCATCGCAAAAGGTCTGGCACTTGGAACCTCTGCCCATGCCATTGGAACAGCCAAAGCAATGGAAATGGGACCTGTAGAAGGGGCGATGAGTAGCCTTGCAATTGCTGTAGCAGGGCTTCTGACGGTTATTGCAGCCTCTGTCTTTGCAGGATTTATGTAAGGAATTACGCTCTGGAAATGTATACTAATTAAATGTTCAATGGCGGAAACCGCATGATATTGCTTGGAAAAAGCGTATCAGGCGGTTTTTTGCGCTGTTTTTCATTTTTCTCTGTATTGAATAAAATCTTTTCAGAAAATAGAATGAAAAGAAATTTCAAAATCAAAAAACGAACAAACATTCGAAAAAATACAATTCGTGCCGTTTTATAGTACCAAACATATGATAGACTGAGAACATAAAAGAAAACATGTTCGGAATATATGTTCGGTAAACGTGCTCGGAGAATACGTTTCATAACGAACAGAGGATGGTATTTTAGGGAAACGGAGGAGATATTATGTGGAATTCAGGAAAAAGTATTAATAGCAGAAAGGCAGCTCTGGCAGAGGGGTATTTGGATGATACACAGGAAGAGAAGCATGGCAGGAAGTTTTCCGGAAGCATGGCAATGGTGCTTGGACTTTTTATCACGTTAGAGATTATGGTAGGTGGAGCCATGATATTCAATTATGATTTTCATGGTGCTGATATTATTGCTCTTATATTTGCTTTTATGGTATTATATTCTGGAGTCGTAGCAGTATTGACTGATAAATAGGAGTAAGGATATGCCGAAATCTTTCCAGCAGAAACTGAAAATTTTATATCTTATGCGTGCTTTTTCAGAGAAGACAGATGAGGCGCATCCCATGAGTGTGAGAGATCTGATTTCATATCTGGAGGGATTGGGGATTCACGCAGAGCGTAAGACTATATATGATGACATTGAGACTCTGCGTGTATTTGGAATGGATATTGTGAATCGCAGAGAGCGGCCAGCCGGCTTTTATCTTGCAAGTCGTGAATTCGAGACTGCAGAATTAAAACTGCTGGTGGACGCAGTTCAGTCTTCCAGGTTTCTTACTATTGGGAAATCCAGGCAGTTGATTCAGAAGCTGGAGCATCTTACCAGTAATTATCAGGCCAGAGATCTGCAGCGGCAGGTAATCGTACAGAATCAGGTGAAGAATACCAACGAGAATATCTACTATAATGTGGATGAAATTCACAGGGCAATTTCACAGAACAGACAGATAAGTTTTCAATACACAGAATGGACAGTGTCCAAGGAACGGCATTTAAAGAGGGACGGGGCGCGCTATCAGATCAGTCCCTGGCAGATGCTCTGGCAGGATGAGAATTATTATCTGGTAGGAATTGATGAGAAGAGCGGTATTGTGAAGCATTACCGTGTTGATAAAATGCTGAAAGTTGTCATGGAGAAGGAAACCAGGAATGGAGCTGAACTTTTTGGGAAATTTGATGAAGCCCGGTTTGTCTCTGGTACTTTTGGGATGTTTGGAGGACGGGAAGAGAATATCACCCTGGAATTTGGAAATCATCTTGTCGGGGTCATGATCGACCGTTTTGGCCAGGATATTATGATTATGTCCAGAGACAGTGACCACTCTGTTACCCGGGTGCAAGTGAATGTAAGCACCCAGTTTTATGGATGGCTTGCAGCTCTTGGAAATGATGTCAAAGTGGTTTCGCCGGAGAATGTGCGAAAAGAATACCGGGACTTTTTAAAGAAAGCCCTGGAGAATTATGAAGGATAAAAGCATGACGGTTAAATCCAGACTTTTGGAATTGTTAGAGCAGCATAAAGGGGAAATCCTGTCCGGTGAGGATATTGGCAGAGAGCTTTCCTGCACACGGGCAGCCGTGTGGAAGGCAGTGAATAGTCTCAGGCAGGAAGGCTATCCTATTGAAGCCGGACCGAATAAAGGATATATGCTGGCCAGGGAGAGCAATCTGATCTCAGCAGAGGGAATCCGGCTTTATTTGGAAGTGCCGGAGGTAGAAATACAGATATTTGATGAGATAAGTTCCACCAATCTGGAAGCCAGACAGCTGGCTGTAAGTGGACAGGCTGGACATGGATCTTTTGTTGTTGCATTAGAACAGACAGCTGGCAGAGGTCGCAGAGGGCGGGAGTTTTATTCACCTAAGGGGAGTGGAATCTACCTCAGTATTATTCTGGAGCCGCAGGGAACCCTGGAAGGAAGCCTGCTGATCACTACGGCAGCAGCTACTGCGGTATATAAGGCAGTAAAAGAAGTCTGCGGTGTAGATCTTGGAATCAAGTGGGTGAATGACCTATATAAGGGTGACCGCAAGGTTTGCGGAATCCTTACAGAAGCCGTGACGGATTTTGAGAGCGGGAATATAGAATTTGCAATTGTAGGAATTGGACTGAATTTATATGTAGATGAGAGTGTGTTTCCGGAAGAACTTTTGGATGTTGCTGGAGGAATCTATGAGACTCAGCAATTGGCAAACCAGGCTGACAAGAATCGGCTGGTTGCCCAGATTGTAAATTATCTTCTTGCAGAAACACAGAAATTAAAGTTGTCAGAAGAGTATGTAAAGCATAATATTGTTCCTGGGAAGGACATTACAATTATAGATAACGAGAATGTAAGAAGTGCCAGAGCGCTTTCTATCTGCCCGGATGGGAGACTACTGGTGCAGGAAATAAATGGTGACCAAAAGAAACTGTTATTTGGTGAAATTTCAATAAAAATACCGTCGGTGAAATAGAAATCACCGACGGTAAAATTTTCAGGATGTTTATTTATTGGGGAATCAAACCTGTTTATTCTGTTCCATATTGTTAGAAGAATCGTCAGAGATGTTTTCAGCTTTTGGGGAAACAGAGCCTATTGTATGAGGAGTTGCTTTATCAGCTGCCGCATCTGCATTGGCAGGGTTCCAGTTATGCCATTGTCTGAAATCGTTCGGGGTTTCATCTGGCTGTGAAGTAGAACCTGATCTCTTAGTGAGAAGCTGATAACCGGCGATAATGAACAGAACTCCAATGAGAATGGATGGAATCTGATACATAATATTCTCGATTAATTCACCCAGATAGCCAGGAAGAATCCAGTAAAGGAGATCACGACAACCATTCCAAAGAATCGCAACTCCAAAAATAATTACGAAAATTGCAACAATGCGGATATATTTTGGAGTAACTTTGTCCATACTTTGAAGTACGCGGTCTAAATGTAAGATATAATTATCCTCGATAGAGTAGAATTCTTCTTCTGGCAGACTTTTCAGATTATGAACATGAAAGAAACTGTAGAACCATATCACGGGAAGAAAAATGACCAGCGAAGAAATATTAAGACCTCCTGCAATTGCAATGATCGCCCAGAACAGAGTCATAATACTGATCCCTTGTTTAAAAAATCCCATATACATTTCACCTGCTCCTGGGATCAGGGAACAGATAAAGAGCAGAAATCCCTTTTTTTGTTTTTGCATACTAGTTACCTCCCTTGGTTATTGTTTTTGAAATAGAATTAATGTAGTCAACTATTTTTTGTGATCCATCCGTGATGCTATCTGTGAAACCATCTGTAATTCCGTCAGAGAAGCTGCGGAAAGAAGACTGGGTTTCCCGGCGTGCTTCAGCTGCTTTTGCTGTTTTGGTTGCAGATTGTGGAACCTGGATTGAAAATAAATTTGCCTGTCCCAGACAAAAAAGCATGATCAGCGCCAGTACGACGCCTACGACTGTGCGAAGTCCCTCATAGAAAAGCTGGATTTTATGAGTGGCAGTGGTGGCTGTTTTCTGTACATGGATATCTGTGGCAGCAGCCCGTTTTAAAATGGTTTCTTTCATATAGACAGGAGCGGGCGTTAGCGCATTGGCCGGGTCATCCATAAACTGTTCCAGACAATAATCACAATCATCCAGATGTTCCAGAAAAGCAATCATTTCATCTGTATTCATTTTATTATTTTGGAAATTATCCAGGTCATTATTATTGATATGCATTTAATCGCTCCTTTCTGCTAATAGTTTTTTTAGCATGTTTTTTGCCCGGTATAGCTGAGTCTGGATGGTTTTGGGGTTTTTGCCTTCTTTTTGCGATATTTCGGTTACGGACATTTGTTTACAGAAATGAGCAATTGCAATTTCCCGGTAAGGACTTTTCAGACTGCTGCATATTCGAAATACCTGTCGTTCAGAATCTGACTGCAGGCATAGTTCTTCTGGCGAGGTTTGCTGCTGTTTGTCAGGAATCTGTGAGAAATAGATATCTTCTGTAGGAATAGAACGGCGTCCGGCAGCTTTCAGAAAATCAAGGCATTTATGTACTGCAATTTTACTAAGCCAGGCTTTTTCGTAAAGTCCATCGAAGCTGGACAGATTTTTGTAGGCTGACAGAAATACTTCCTGAGTGAGATCTTCTGCGTCGAAAGGGTTGCCTACTGATTTCAGACAAATGGAATATATGAGATTCTGGTATTGCTCAATCAGATATTCCAGATATTGTTCCTGTGAAATGCTATCAGCCCCCTTTCTATATGTCCTATTATTATAACGCAGCTGTAAGACAAAAGACTTCAAAATTTGAAAGGTTATGGAATTTATTTTTGAATTAAGGATAGAAATTGCAGGAACAGTATAAATGGACTATAATCAGTTTGGAAAATAATCTGGGCAATATAGAAAATGATAAAGGTGAAAAAGGAGCACATATGTACGAGACAAAGAAATTATACTATGAAGATGTTTATAAAAAAGAATTTACAGCCAGGGTACAAGAATGCAGGGAAGGGAAAAAGGGATACGAGATAATTCTTGACCAGACGGCATTTTATCCAGAGGGCGGTGGACAGCCAAGTGATACCGGTACATTGGGCGGTGTGAGCGTAAAAGAGGTTCACGAGAAAGATGGAGAATTGATTCATTATACAGATGGTCCGCTGGAAACTGGCACGGAAGTTAAGGGGAAGATTAACTGGGACAGACGATTTGATCTTATGCAGCAGCATTCAGGAGAACATATTGTAAGTGGACTGGTTCATGAGGCCTTCGGGTACGACAATGTTGGGTTTCACATGGGAAGTGATGTGATTACCATCGATTTTAGCGGTATGTTAAACGAAGACCAGATGGCAGAAATTGAAGCAAAAGCCAATCAGATTATCTGGAAGAATCAGAAAGTTGAGATTTTTTATCCTACTGAGGAAGAACTGAAAGTGCTGGATTACAGAAGCAAGAAAGAGCTTTCCGGATGGGTTCGTATTGTCCGTTTTCCAGGGGCTGATACCTGCGCTTGTTGTGGGACTCATGTGACACGTACAGGAGAAATTGGAATGGTGAAATTACTCTCTGTTGTGAAATTCCGTGAGGGTGTCCGTATGGAAATGCTCTCTGGAAAAAGAGTTCTGGATTATCTGAATATGGTGAATGAACAGAATCGCCAGATTTCCGTGAAATTATCTGCGAAAGCCGATAAAACAGCTATGGCAGTCGCCAGACTTCAGGATGAAAATTTTGCGCTAAAGGGAAGAGTACATGCATTAGAAGAAGATTTTATCGCTGGAGAAGCTGCGAAATGGAAAGATAAAGAAAACGTTCTTTTGTTCCAGGAAGGAATGGAAGCCGGAAGTGTGCAGAAGCTTACAGATGCGATTTTACAGGTCTGCAAAGGGCGCTGTGCCGTATTTTCCAGAAATGCAGATGGAAGCTATAAATATGCAATGGGAGAAAAAGACGGTGATCTGCGGCAGTTTACCAAAGAGATGAACACAGCACTTAATGGACGTGGTGGTGGAAAACCATTTTTTGTACAGGGGTCTGTGCAGGCATCTGAGAAGGAAATTCGATCATTTTTCGAGAAATAGCAGATGAGGAATAGCAGATTTGAGCGTATAAAAAAGCTTACTATTATCTGAAGAAAGGAAAAGACTGGTTATTCGAGTTGCTTGCTGAATGGGGGAAGCCCTAGAGTGTGTTTGAAAAATCTTGCAGAAAGCTTTTTTCAAACACACTCTAGGATAGCCAGTTGGAATGAGAAAAATGTTCGGGGAATGCCATGCACATGTGATTATGGATGGATTGAATTATAAAGAAGCTATTTCAATCCATAAAGAGCATATCAATGATGATGCGATACGGAGACACTTGAAGGCTTATCAGAAATTTGGGATTACCTTTGTAAGAGATGGTGGAGACGCGCTTGGCGTGTCAGCAAGGGCCAAGGAATTGGCTTTGGAATACGGAATTGATTATCGTACGCCTGTTTTTGCCATTCATAAAAATGGTCATTACGGATCTATTGTGGGAAAAGGCTTCGAGGATATGAAAGAATATGATACCCTGGTGAAAGAAGCAAAAAGCCAGGGAGCTGATTTTATTAAAATCATGACTACTGGTCTGCTGGATTTTAATGATCATGGGCAAATTACCGGGACGCCTCTGGAACGGAACGAAGTCCGTGAAATGGTACATATTGCCCATGAAGAAGGTATGGCAGTTATGAGCCATACAAATGGTGTCTATGGAGTACAGGCCGCAGTGGAAGCTGGTGTTGATTCGGTGGAACATGGCAATTTTATAGATGAGGAGACCATCCGGATGCTGGCTGACAGTGATACTGTATGGGTACCGACTCTTGTGACCGTTAGAAATCTACAAGGATGTGGACGGTATGAAGAATCCGTGCTGGATCCGATTGTGGAGCAGGCTGCGAAGAATGTTCGGCTTGCATACAGATATAAGGTAAAAATGGCACTGGGCAGTGATGCCGGTGCATATAGGGTTTTTCATGGAAAAGGATTAGCAGAGGAATATCAGGCATTTAGGGATATTCTTGGAGAAGAAGTTGATTCCTGGCTGGAAGATGGAGAAAAAAAGATTCAGGCCACCTTCAGGCGTCCTGAATCTTAATAGAAGTATAGATATTAGATTCTTTGGATTTGGTAGGATCAAAAGTAATCCGGATGCTGGCACCAGGCTCCATGTTACTGGTTGAGGTATCCCTTGCTCCCTCTGTGAAACAGGTTATGACCGCGCCATCCCCAGTCTGTAGAGAGACGGTATTGGCTGTGTGTCCTACAATTGTGCCGCTGACGGTATAGGATAGATTACGGGAGCTAAGGGAAGCAGGATCATCTCCTGTAACAGAGGTAACGGTAATTCCATTCAGTGAATTTCCCTGGTATTGCCCCTTATAATTTATGGTTACGTAGGAACCAGGAGCGGTTCCGCCTTTGAAATAGACCGGAATCTGGGAAAGATCTACATTCAGTGAGCCTTCTGAAGCATTGGCTCCTGATGGCAGAACCGTCAGGGTATTTGTGGAAATATTCTGAATGGCTGCATGCAATTGTTGTTCTTTTTCAGAGCCATCCGCAGATTCCTGTGTGGGATCAGGGGTGGGGGTTGGCTCAGGAAGAGTAAGGGGATCAATATCTGAAATGCTAAGTACTTTCAGATGACTGGCATTAAGAGAAGAACCCTGTCCGTCTTCGGATGATGCAAATTTGCCCTTGAAATAAATATAGACCCATACTCCAGTGCGAATACCATTCTGATAATACTGTTCTGTTCCAGTTATTGGATAGGTGGCCGTTTTTCCCTTTTTATTCTTTATGGTTATTGTATTAGGGGTCAGACTCTGGACTTCTCCATATGCCTTACGGACTTCCAGTTGATTTTTCTTATGGAAGTCGTCTACCACTTTTAGCGCTTTTACAGTGCTGGTGTCATCATTGGAAAGCTGTCCTTCGTATATAACGCTGATTTCATCTCCTGTGATCATACCGTCTTCACATTCCAGCGTGGCGTCTGAAAGATCAAAAATATAAGTCTGTTCCTGGCTTGTTACGGTGAGCGTGGTTCCCGTAAAATCCTGGAGGGTGCCTTTGATCTCATCCATATAAACACGTTGCTTGGGTGTCTGGGATGATTCCTGTGCCGCTTCCTGTGAAGTATCTGTAGCTGACTGTGAATTACTGATATAATCTGTGATCAGATCGCTGGCAGTACAGCCAGATAGAGAAAGAAGTACACAGGAACCAATAAATAGCTGTGTTAATTTCTTCATTCTTGTTTTATATCCTCCGAATCCAGAAATGGTACAGGAAGAAAATCAAAAATCTGCCGGTATGCATCCCATTCTACCTGATCATACGGCATGCGATAACCTAGCCCTGTACATTCTGTAGTGGCATTTGTGTTCATGTAATTATCATAAAAAATGTTATAAGGATTTTCAAGTACTAATTGTTTTTGCTGAAAAACTGGTCTTGCTTTTTTGATACTCATAGAACTACTCCTTTTTCTATATTTTACGATTGCGAAAATATGAAACGGTATCCTGATATACTGGAGTCTGTTTGAACCAGGGGATAGTTTTAGAGTATGCCAAAAATTTAAGAGTATACACAATCTGACTCAATTATAGATTGGCCATATTGCTACAAAAAATTATGTGAATATTATAACAAATACATATTGAAATTTCCATATTTTGTGCTATAATCATTTTAAATAAATAATAGCGAAGTAGGAATTTATGCGTCAAGTGTTCATAGGCTGGGGAGTCGCCGTGAAACGAAAAGCAGCAGGGCTGCTTACGATATATTTTCCGCACCCGTTGCTACATATGAGAACATCTCATAATGTGGAGGGATTATTATTTATGGTAACTACTCTGTTATTCTAATCATTATGGAGGTGTTTTTTTATGCAAAAAAACAAACAGACATGGAGCGTTAAGACTCTTGTATTTCTGGCACTGCTGGTTGCAATCCAGCTTGTTTTGACACGTGTTCTGGTAATCGATCTTGGTGTATACCGCATCACATTTGGAACCATTGCTACCATACTGGCTGGTCTGTGGATGGGTCCTGTAGCTGGCGGTGTGGAAGGTGCGGTTGCCGACATTGTTGGATGTTTTATGAAAGGCTATGGAGTTAATCCACTGATTACTTTATCAGCAATAACCTGGGGCGTGGTTGCAGGACTGGCAGGAAATCTGATGGCTCAGAAGAGCAGAAAAGTAAAAACAGCTATTATGTGTGCTGCAATTGTAATTTCTGGTGTTGTGGGAACTCTTGGATTTACTACCGCAGGGCTGGTAATGATCGGCGCAAGCTTCTATGGAATTATGCCGGGACGCATTGTCCAGTTTGCAATTATGACACCGATCTACTGTGTGCTTACAAGCCTTCTCTATTTCAGCCCGCTTACCAGCATGGTTGTTGGCAATGTAAGGCCAGCAAAGCTTGAGAAAAAAACAGTATAAAACTTCTTGCTTAAAAATTGAATAATGAGACGTAATATAGAGCGGATTAACTAGTTGAATGTTCTATAAGATACGATTCCCCAAAAGAAAGAGACTGTGAGTGGATATGTTTGTAAAACATGCTCACAGTCTTTTTACATCCTGAAATCTGTACGATCCACTTTGCGGAAAATTTTACATGAAAAGCTTTACCGTGTGGATCCTTTCTTACTGTTTCGAAGTTTTTCAATCAATATGGGTCTGTACCCGGAACCAATAGGTGTAAAGATAATGCAGTCCCAGTGATTCATAAAGGGTACGTGCTGGTGTATTTCCCTCTACAACCTGAAGGTACGCTTTGGTTGCGCCTTTCTTTTTCCCTTCTTTTAAAAGTGCGGTACAGATCTGACGGGCATATCCCTTGTGCCTGAAATCTTCCCGTACATGAATCGCATAAAGACCGATATAATTCCGGTCTAAGATTCCAAGACCAGTGGCAATGATTTTTCCATTACTCCAGATGGAGGCACATATAGTATCCTTTACGATGGCATGATACATAGATGGAACAACTGCCCGGTGTACAGGATTGACAGTTCCCTTCAGATCAAAAAGACTTTCAATCCAGATATCAGGAATGTCATCTGTAAGGGTTACCAGGTCACAGGAAGCAGAAAGGTCAGTACCATCAAGAGAAGCTGCCATAACATTGGTGGTATGCTGAATCTCGTAACCGCGGTTTTCCAGAAGATAATCAAAATCCGTGGAGACCAGAGGACTGATCTTAAAAATAGCAGGGCTTCCAAGGCGGGCATATTCTGCCTCACAGAAAGAAACTTTTTCTCTCCAGGAAAGGGTAGAAGTTCCGAATTGTTCTACACTATTGGTTCTGTGGGTATAAAAATAGGAAAAACGCAGGATCCATCCGTCGTAAAGCTCCATTTTATGGGAAGGCCAGGCATTTAACGACATATCTTCAATTTCTTTGATAATTTTATCCATTGAAAAAACCTTCTTTTGTTTAGAAATTTATGTTAATTATACAATAACTGTATGGGCGAATGCAACATCTTCACTTTAGGTTGTCACATAATGCCTGGTAAAGATGGTCTGCAAGATATTTCTGCCCCTGTTCTGTAAGGTGGATACCGTCGGTTGTGATGGCAGAATATCCATAACGGCGTGCCTCTTCATTCAATTCCTGGTGTAAAGGAAGGTAAGGCAGTTGAAACTGTTCCCCTAGCTTTTTTATTATTTCGGACATTTCCAGACGGAATGGAAGCCAGGTCTTATAAAAAGCAGGCCAGGGAAACAGAAATGGCTCCATTAAAATAATCTGCGAAGTGACTTTTGTTAATATTGTTAAAAGCTCTGCATAGTGCTTCTGAAAAGAAACAAGCATATCTTTCTGTTGTTCCAATGTTCTTCCTGTATTCATCATCATTCCGATATCATTGATTCCTATCAAAATTGTTATGATATTGCTTGCGAAGCCGGAACAACTTTGAATTCTTTGAAGCAATCTGTTTACAGTGAAACCGTCTGTACCGTAATTATGCACCTGACAGTTTATGCCCATTTCCTGAAAACGTTCCGAAAGCATTTTTACATATCCATTGCCAAGCAGATCTTTGGAAAAACAATGATCACAATCTGTAATACTGTCACCAAGACATGTTAATATTGTCATGATTTTATCTCCGTTATTTTGGGAAAAACAGTTTATAGTTTTTTTATAAAATTTTGAAAAAAAGGACTGGACAAATCAAAAAGGAAAAACTATAATAAGACTCACCAGAAGTCATCTGGTATCGAAAGTCATCCTTTCGGATTGACGATTCCCTATTCTACGAATGAGAAAGAACATATTTTTGGTTCAGAAATACCCGAGATATCCTCCTGTTAAGAATAAACATTATATCAAAGAAGGGCGGGATCCGTCTATGCTTTTTTACAGAATATTTCCAGCTGTGGTGGCTGGATGTGCTGTTCTGATGGACCTTCAAAGAGAGAAGGTTGACAATGGCTGGCTGTTGTTTTGTACTCTGCTCAGTCTGTTTACACAACTATGGGAAAGGGATGCGGGGAACTTTATCACCTGGATATGTGGTCTGTTATTTCCGGTGCTGCTTTTGGGCGTCCTATTTGTATTCAGGATGCTGGGAGCCGGAGATATCAAGCTTTTGAGCGTTATAGGAAGTCTGATCGGACCTGTGAAAATTCTTAAATGCATTTCCTATTCATTTCTGATCGGAGCTGTTATATCAGCTGCCATTATGATTTCAAACGGCATTATCTGCCAGAGAATCCTTTATTTCTTACATTATATTCATGCTTATTTCGAAACAGGAAAAAGAGAACCTTATTATAAATGCGGTATGCCGCTGGAAAACTTTCATTTTACAGTTCCTATATTTTTTAGTGCATTGCTTTATGCGGGAGGTGTCTATTGAAAAATATTTTCGCAGTCTGCGATCTTGAGGTGGATTATGCCCTGAATTTTATGGATTATCTGAATCAGAAGAAAAATATACCTTTTGAAATTCAGGCATTTACAAATGTAGAGAGTCTGGTTGCTTATGGGAAAGTCAACCGAATTGAGTTGCTGCTGATTTCCCAGAAGGCTATGTGCCGCCAGGTACAGGAATTGGAAATTGGTAAGATTGTTATACTTTCGGAAGGAGTGCACCCTCCGGAACTGGACCGCTACCCAAGTGTATATAAGTATCAGGCTTCTTCTGATGTTGTAAGAGAAGTGATGGCTTGTTACGGGGCAGAGAAAGCTGTTGCGCCAGTTGTGTTTCCTGTGCTGAAAAAGACTACAGAGATATATGCAGTATATTCCCCCTTAGGCCGTTGTCTGAAAACCTCCTTTGCGCTCACTTTAGGCCAGATCCTGGCAAGAGAGAGGGCGGTGCTTTATCTCAATCTGGAAGAGTATTCCGGGTTTGAGGAAATGTTGGGAAAAGGTTTTGCCCAGAACTTAAGTGATCTTCTTTATTATGTACGGCAGGAAAACGGAAATCTGGTTTATAAGATGAACAGCATGATACAGACCATCAATAATCTTGATTTTATTCCACCAGTGCGCACACCGGAAGATATACGTGGAACTGTATGGGAAGACTGGGAAAAGCTGCTGCAGGAAATATTGCTCCATAGTAATTATGAAACAGTGATTCTGGACATGGGAGGTGCCGTAGATGGAACTTTTCAAATGTTGGACATGTGTCAGAAAATCTATATGCCTGTGTTGTCAGATTCGGTATCGGTATCAAAGATTTCCCAGTTTGAAAATCTGGTGAGAATCTGGGATTATCCACAGATTCTTACCAGAACCACAAAAGTACGTCCACCATTTCACGGCGGGAATGTGACACCAGAAAATTACATAGAAGGACTATTGTGGAGTGAACTTGGGGACTATGTGAGAGAAGTCCTGAGAAAGGAAAGAGAATGAGTCAGGAAATATTTCGGAAACTTAGAAAAATGTTAATAGAAAAACTGGACGTTTATAGAGAACTCACTGATCAGGAAATTCTGGAAACGATAGACGAATTGATTGTAAATACGCTGCGGGAATCCGGTGTGAGTCTGAAGGAAAAAGTGCAGCTTAGGCAGGAACTGTTCTATTCAGTAAGAAAACTGGATGTTTTGCAGGAGCTGATCGAGGATGAAACGGTAACAGAGATCATGGTAAATGGGCCGGATGCGATTTTCGTGGAAAGAAAAGGAAAACTGACAAGATGGCAGAAGTCCTTTACAGATCAGGAAAAGCTGGAAGACGTGATCCAGCAGATCGTAGGAAAATGCAATCGTATTGTGAATGAATCCAGCCCCATTGTGGATGCAAGGCTGGAAAATGGTTCGAGGGTAAATGTGGTTGTAGCTCCGGTTGCACTCAATGGTCCGATATTGACAATACGGCGTTTCCCAGACACACCGATTACGATGGAAAAGCTGATCGAACTGGGAAGCATTACCCGGGAGTGCGCTGTGTTTCTGGAAAAACTGGTGGAGGCCCGGTATTCGATCGTAATCGGAGGAGGAACGGGGTGTGGTAAAACTACTTTTCTGGGAGCGTTGTCAGAATACATACCGAAGGATGAGCGGATTATCACAATTGAAGATAATGCTGAATTAAAAATACAGGGAATCACAAATCTGGTGCGATTAGAAGCCCGCCCTGCGACTGCAAATGGGGCGCCTGCTGTAAGCATCCGGGATCTTATCCGGACAGCGCTTCGTATGCGGCCAAGCCGCATTATTGTGGGAGAGGTGCGCGGAGGAGAGGCCATGGATATGCTGCAGGCGCTAAATACAGGACATGAGGGCAGCCTTGGAACAGCACATGCGAATAGCTGCCGTGATATGCTGGCCCGGTTGGAGATTATGACTTTAATGGCAGAGCTGGATCTGCCTTTGCCAGCCGTAAGAAGACAGATCGCTTCTGGTGTAGACATTCTTATTCATTTAGGTCGTATGCGGGACAAATCAAGAAAACTTCTGGAGGTTTCAGAGGTGTGCGGATATGAGGATGGCGAAATCAGGATACAGCCTTTATATCAATGGCAGGAAGGAAAAGGGCTGATACAGGTTGCACCATTAATGCATAGGGAAAAGCTGGAACGTGCGGGGGTGATGCTATGAATGGGAAAAATCCGGATTATGGAAAATATCATTATTCCATTAAAGAAACTGTGAGATATATCACAGAATGTATGGCACTATGTGCTGCGGTGGATTACCTGTTTTATAAAAATCCATGGATCATGCTGCTCATGGTGCCAGCACCCGTTTTATACCTGAAATGGAAAAAGAAACAGCTGATTAAAGAACGGAAGAGACGCCTTAATTATCAGTTCCGGGATGCCTTAAATTCCATGAGCGTGGCTGTTCAGGCTGGATATTCTGTGGAAAATGCAGTTTCGGCCTGTGTGCGGGATCTGGAACAGCTGTATGCGCCTGGTGAAGATATTGTAATGGAATTCCGGTATATAGAAACACAGCAGAGAGTCAGTGTACCTGTGGAAGAGTTATTTCTGGATCTGGGAAAACGCAGCAAGGTAGAAGATATTGAAAATTTTGCCTCTGTTCTGTACACCGCGAAGCGAAGTGGGGGAGATCTGGGAAATGTAATCCAGAAAGTTGCGAGAATGCTGGGAGATAAGATTGATGTGAAAAAGGAAATTGAAGCTACACTGGCGGCAAAAAAATCAGAACAGATGATCATGAGTCTTATGCCGGCAGGGATTATTCTTTACCTTCAGCTTGCCTCACCTGGCTTTCTGGATATTCTTTATGGAAACCCATTTGGAATCTGCGCGATGACAGTGTGTCTGACTGTATATGGAACTGCATACTGGATGGGGAAAAGAATCGTGGAAATCGAGGTGTAGCGGATGTGGCTTCATATTGTTATTTTTGTTATATTACTGATTCTGACTGCCGGAAGTGTTATGGGATGGATCCATATAGAACAGATTGGTACAGCGAAAGGAAGAAAACTGTTTCTTGCAGTTGTACTGGCTGGAAATACCATTGGATTACTTCTCACAATTACCAAAGGTGGCGGACAGATCCTGGATGGTGGTTATGAATTGAAAAAGGAGGAAGATCCATATGAAGAAAAATTTATGGTATCTATCGAAGGAGAAGAAACAGGCAGCGTTTATGTACAGATCCCGGAAAAAGAATTGGAGAAGGAAAATGCCGGGCAGCAGGAAGTGCTGACGGAGGAAGAACGGGAAGAACAGCAGCTCCTGGAATATGTAGAAAATTATAATAGTGAATTGGAAAATCCTGACTACTACTATCTTCCGGATAACTGGGATGGAAGAACATTAGAATGGAAAACGCCTTATGACAGTACGGGAAATCTTCTGTCTGCAATGGCTGTTGCAACGGCTTTTGCGCTGATTGTTATAACTGCAAGAGAAGAACAGAAGGCCAGAGCACAAAGATATGAAGAGCTGATGATGGATTATCCGGGGGTGATCATGAAATTTACGTTACTTGTACAGGCCGGGATGACGGTGCGGAATGCATTCCGGAAGATGGCTGTGGATTATACAAGGAAAGAGGAAAAAAGAATCGCATATGAAGAAATTGTTACTGCCTGCCATGAAATGGAGAGTGGGATTTCGGAACTGGAAGCTTATCGACGCTTCGGAGAGCGGTGCGGACATGTAAAATATAAAACATTTGCCACTCTTCTGATTCAGAATCTCCAAAAGGGCAGTCGTCATATGGGGGAAATGCTGGAAAAAGAATCTGTGGAAGCCTGGGATGACAGGAAGAGAAAAGCAAAAGTTCTTGGAGAAGCGGCAACTACAAAACTGTTGGTACCCATGGTTCTTATGCTTGGCGTGGTCATGGCAATTGTCATGCTTCCGGCCTGTCTGTCCTTTTATGGATAAATCCGATCTGATGGGAACTCCAGACTGTAAAAGCGGTGAGAACATCAGAAATTGATCAGGCAGAGGGAGGTGAAGAAAATGAAGGAACTGCGTAGTCTTATTAAGGAATTTTTACAGGAAGAGGATGCGGTGGGTGTTGTGGAAATCATTCTGATTCTTGTAGTTCTTATTGGTCTGGTCATGATTTTTAAGGACCAGCTGACCAGTCTTGTAAAGAATATTCTGTCAAAGATCACAAAACAAAGTAATTCTATTTAACTGATTCCAAAATAATGAAGTGACACAAAAAAGGAGAGGTGCTCCATGATGAAAAGAGGAAGTATTACTGTTTTCCTGGCATTAACCCTTGGACTTATTTTATCCTTGCTGAGCTCAGGACTCGAGTCAGCGAGGATGGCTGCTGCCAGAACACAGATACTGAATGGGATGGATATTGGACTGTATTCTTTGTTTGGACAGTACAATAAGTCCTTTTTAAAGGACTATGATTTGTTCGCGGTTGATGGAGCCTGCGGGGGAAAGGAACTGGATCTGGCTTTTGTATATGATAATCTGGAATCTTATATGAAGCCTGTGCTGAAGCAAAATAGTCAGGACTTATCAGTAGAACAAGGCGGGATATCTGGTTATCTGCTAATGACAGATCTGGATGGCGAGGTTTTTTATCAACAGGCTGTTCAATATATGAAAGAAACTCTGGGGAGTCGTGGGGCAAAACTCCTGTTAAACAAGATCCGGAATATGCAGAAAAAGACAATAGAAGCAGAGAAAAGAGGAAATGCGCTGGAAGATAAAGGAACTCTTGAAAATTATGAAAGTGAAATGGATTCTGCCAGTCAGAAAAGTCAGGCTTTATTGGAAGAAAAGAAAAAGCAGGAAGAACAGAATCGTCAAAATCAGAATGGTTTTACCGACGGGAAAATGCTTCCATCTGTGACGGAGGAAAAAAATCTTCCTGCAAAAGTGGATAATCCAATTCCGGCAATCAGAAAAATCAGATGGATGGGAATCCTGGACCTGGTACTTCCGGCTGGAAAAGACGTTTCGAATAAAAAGGTAAAGAAAAAGGAGCTGGTTTCCGGACGAAAGCTGGAAAGTGGACTTGCAATGGAAGATACAGTGAAAAAAGACGGGACATTAATTTCCCAGGTATTGTATCAGCAATATCTGATGGAAAAACTGGGTAATTACATGGAACCTGGAAAGGGCGGCTTGCGTTATCAGATCGAATACATTATTGAAAAGAAAAACAGTGATGAAGCAAATCTGAAAGCAGTCGCAAAAAAACTTTTAATGGTAAGGGAAGGAATCAATGCCGCTTATCTGATGTCAGATTCACTTATGATGTCGCAGGTTCAGGCTCTGGCAGCTGCTATTGCAGCTGGATTCCTGATTCCACCGGCGACGGTTGTAATCGAAGGTGCATTGGTGTTGTGCTGGGCATTTGCAGAAAGCATTCTGGATGTGAGGGAATTGTTCGCAGGTGGTAAAGTGCCGGCCATTAAGAATGCGTCAAACTGGCAGTTATCCTTACAAGGAATGCCAGCATTGGTGGATAAGCTGGATACGGACAGACAGAGTGATACAAAGGGGCTGTCTTATGAAGATTATCTGCAGATTTTTTTGCTTACAACATCTAAGGAGCAGAAAATCGAGGGTGGTATGGATATGATCGAAAGCTCGTTCCGTGAGGTTGAACAGTGGGATGAATTTCGGCTGGATTGTTGTATTACGGCGTTGGAAGCTTCTGTGGATGTAAAAGCAAATAAGCGTAAAGTTTTTACTGTAGCGAGAGAATATCATTATATTTAGAAAAGGGACTGGCTTTGAGAAAAAGGTGCAGAAGGATGCTTTCCCGGAAAGGAGATGGGAGTACTGATCAAAATAGGAATGAGAAAAGATATACAAATTTTCAAAAAGAGCGAAACAAGAAGGAAGAGTTCTCTGGGAAAATGGTCTGCCAGAACATCCCCGGGTTCTGGCGGAGTCCTTTTGGGGAAAGTGTCTTTGTGCACCTTTTGGAGAAAAATGGAAAGTGTATTAAAAAAAGCAAGTCTTACAGTAGAAGCTGCTATTGTATTGCCTTTGTTTTTCTTTGCAATGGTTACAATGACCTCTTTTTTAGATGTTTACAGAATACAGACAGAACATTTGAGCAAGCTTTGCGAGAACGCAAAAACGGCTGGGATGTATGCTTATACAGCAGGAGAAAGTGATGTGGGAGATATTACACTTCCGGATATATATAAATATAAACCGGTTAGTGGGATGATACCGCTTCCAGCAATCTGGATGTACAATACAGTGAAAGTACACGCCTGGACGGGGGAAGATCAGGGCGAGGGTGGCACTGAAAATAGTGACAGACATGAGAAAATGGTATATGTTACTGCTTCGGGCTCCGTATATCACAAAAAGCTGGACTGTAGTCATCTTAATCTGTCTGTTACCAAGGTATCAGGAGGCAGTATTTCGTCGATGCGGAATGAATATGGAGAGAAATACCATGCCTGCGAAAGCTGCAGCAGAGGGCAAAAACCAGGAAGCACGGTATATATAACAGAATCCGGGAATCGGTACCATAACGATAAAAACTGTAGTGGATTAAAAAGAACTGTGAGAATGGTAAAAGAATCAGATGTTGGAAAATTGCATGCATGTAAGCGATGTGGCTGATCAGATTAGCGAAAGAAGTTTGAATTTCGGAAATAAGTTTGAGGAAAGAAGATAGAAATAGAATGTGGGGGTGGAAAAATGGAACAGGTGTGTATTCTTACATTTTTAGGTGTTAATAGCTGGAAAGATATACGGACAAGGGAAGTTTCACTTTTGACGGTAGGAATATTCGGAATAGTTGGATCAGTTCGGGCCTGTTTTCTTGGAACGATAGGTATAAACTGGCTGGCCGCTGCCGGGATAGGCGGCAGTGTGATCGTGTTGGGCATAGTGTCAAAAGGTGCAGTGGGAATTGGAGATGGTCTATTATTGCTCGCGCTTGGAACGGTTTTATCCTTTGGGGAACTTTTGACTACTTTTTTGTTGGGACTTTTATGCTGCAGCTTCTGGGGGATTATTTTACTGGTTTTACCCATGAATGGAAAAAAGAAGGAAATACCGCTTGTGCCGTTTTTGCTGCTTGGATACATAGGGGGATTGATCTATTGAAAAGAGACGTGAGACAGGGAAGTTTGACGATAGAAGCAGCACTTTTGATGCCTGTTATCTTATTGGTTTTGATGGTAACTTTATATTTGTTTTTTTACATGCATAACAAGGCCTGGCTTACGGCGGCTGCATATGAAGCCGTACTTGATGGCAGTATGGAAGCTGCAAGACCAGATGGAAAAATCGGGGATAAAGCATTAAAGAAAGGAAAAGAGCTTGGAAATACTGGCTTTTTCAGTAGTAAAAATCTGAAACTACAGGCTAGCGAAGGAAATAAGATTCAGGTGATTTATAATTTAGATGTATTTTCAGTATTCGGAGGAATCAATAGTCATCTTCAGGTGCAGGGAAATGTAAAAGTAATAAAACCAGTATCGTGGATCAGGAAAGTTAAAGGCGCTACGGATGTTGTTAGAAAACTGAGGGAATAAGGATGAGAGCTGAGTATAAAAGAGATATAAACGGAAATTATCTGATGTTGTATGAAAAGGAAGAACCGGACACTTCTTCATACCAGATGCGGATGCTGGTAGGAAATACCATTCCGTCAATTCTTAAATGCAGAATGCAAGGGATTGATGGACAGTTTATGGTGTGCTTTGATATTACTTCCAAGCAGTCGGTTTTGTCTCTGTATGAAGAAAAAAAGATGGGATATGAAGACTTGCAGATGATTCTGGGGGGCTTTGTACAGGTGATGGAAGAAATGGCAGAATATCTGCTGAATCCATGCAGACTAATCATAAAACCTGAATATATGTATGTGGATGTAGAAAGAAGACAAAACTAAATCTGCTATCTTCCAGTGTATGATCAGGACATTCGTGAGAAATTCCAGGAGTTAACCGAATATATTCTTCCCATATTGGATCATGAGGATTCAAGGGCAGTAATGCTTGGATATGGAATATATCGTAGAGCCTTGGAAGACAGCTTTCATCTGGAATATATAAAAAAAGAATTGTACCAGGAACGGGAAGAAACAGGGAAAACGGGTAGTATGTTAAATACGCAGAAAGCAGATCTGTTTTTGGAACCCCATAAGTGCGTAAATATAGGGGAGATAAACGAAAATATAGAAAAAGAATTAACTGAAGGTAAGACCGAAATAGAAGAACAAGCCTTAGAAAAAGGTGTAGAAAGTCTTATGTGGCAGGATGAGGAACCGACACAAAAAGGCAGTCGGCGTTTGGGAAATACGAAAGGAATCCTGTTATGGTGTGTGGGAGCTGCTGTAGTAGCGTTGCTGGTAGTAACAGCAGAAACTTTAGGTTATCTTCCACAAATTTCTGTGGCAGTAATCCTGGGAGTGATCATAGCTGGTATGGGAATTGGAATGCTGAGTTGTTGGCTTGTCTCTATGAGGAAGAGAAAAAGAGAAAAAAACAGTGAAGTGGAAAATGAAGTAAAAGAAAATATAGGCAAATCATATGCATTTGATAAAGAAATAAGTGAGCTGGAAAAAAATATCCAGGAAAGGGATGTCCAGGAAAAAAATATCCAAAGGTATGGAAAAAGAGAGACTGCTCCAGAAGAAAAAAGTATAGCAGGAGAAAAAAGAAAGATAACAGAAGAAACAAAAATGTCAATATCACAGAAAAATTGTGGCGAAACAGTAGTACTATCTGCAAATATTGTTAGCGGACCGGCAACCCTTGTAAGTCGGGAACCAGGAGAACTTGCCACGATTTATCTACAGGATGATCTGACTGTGATTGGAAAAATGGAAACAGCAGCAGATGCTGTGGTGAATCTGCCCACTGTGAGCAGAATTCATGCAAAAATACGCAGAAGAGATGGAGAGTATTATCTGACGGATTTAAATTCCCGCAATGGGACATCTGTAAATGGAAAAATGCTAAAAGGCGATGAGGACTATTGCCTTCAGGATCAGGATGAAGTGGACTTTGCGCAGGCCAGATATGTGTTTTTGAAATAATGTTGAGGTATCAGAGAAATTGTGCTATACTTTCCTTATTATCAGAAAGTAATAAGGCTAATCCTTATAGTAAGCTGAAAATATCGAGGTGGTTAAGTGGAAGAAATAAAAAAAGAACCAGTTACGGTTCTTTTTATACTTCTGAATGTGCTGATATTTCTTGTTGTAGATTTTACCGGCGGATCTGAAAATACGGTCCATATGATTGAATGTGGGGCAGCTTATCCGCCGCTGATCCTTGAAAATGGTGAAATCTACCGGTTGTTTACATGTATGTTCCTGCATTTTGGAATATATCATATTGCTAATAATATGCTGGTTCTTTTTGTTCTGGGACAACGTCTGGAACCGGTAGTTGGAAAAGTTAAATTTATAGTTATCTATCTCCTTGGAGGATTGGGAGGAAATATTTTTTCTCTTGCAATGGAGATGAAAAAAACAGAATACGCAGTATCTGCCGGTGCATCTGGCGCTATATTTGCTGTGATGGGAGCTATGGTTTATGTAGTGCTTCGCCATCGTGGAAGAATTCGGGATATTTCTGGACGCCAGATGCTGATCCTGGCAGGTTTTTCCTTATATTTTGGATTTACAAGTACTGGTGTTGATAATGCTGCACATGTTGGTGGAATGGTCTGTGGCTTTATTTTAGCCGCTATTCTGTATCATCCGCGGAAGTTTTCAGGAAGAAGTATATGAAATACAGCTCCCTGGTCTTCGGCATTTTCAGCATAGATTTCACCATTGTGTGAGAGGATGATCTGTCTGGTGATCGCCAGACCAAGACCAGTTCCATTTTTCTTAGAGGTGGCGAACGGTGTGAAAATCTGTCCAAACTGATTTGCTGGTATGCCACATCCGTTATCAGTGATGGAAATATGTATGCCATTGTCTGAAGAGACTGCACGGAAGGTCACATTTCCGTTGGACTCGGTGATGGCTTCAGCAGCATTGCGAAAAAGGTTTAGTAATGCCTGTTTTAGTTTGACACGGTCAATAAAAAGGGATGGCAGTGTCGGAGCAATCTGTACAGTCAACTTGATTCCCAGATAGTCATAGGTTGGTCGGATACTGGAAAGAACTGCTCTCAGATAGGGAGGCAATTCTGTCTTCTGTGGCATGAGTTTATAAGCGTTGTTATAGTCTGAAAGATTGTTCAGAAGTTCTTTTGTGTATTCCAGATTTGCAGCAATGTCATTCCAGTAATCAAAGTCAGTTACTTCTGGATGGGTATCCTCGATCATCTGAAGCTCACTTCCGATAAGTGCTATGGGATTGCGGATTTCGTGGGAAAAACGGGAGAGTATCAGATGAAATTCATCTGGATTAATATTTGATAAATTGTTATTTTGCATAAGCTCACCTCATGTGAAGTGTAACATCAGGTTCATAAAATGACAAATGAAATCGTAGTAAAGAAATCGAGATTATTCGACAGAAAATAAAAAAATAAAATTTTTTTTTAGAAAAAATGTGATTTTCAACGTTTACAAACGTATTATTTATATATTCTTTTGGGAGGAATAAGACTATGGATAATTGTATTTTTTGTAAAATCGCCAATGGCGAAATTCCAGCAGCAACATTATATGAGGACGAGGATTTCAGGGTAATTCTGGATCTGGGACCGGCAAGTAAAGGACATGCGCTGATCTTGCCTAAGACACATGCTGCAAATATTTATGAAATCTCTGACGAGATGGCTGCAAAAGCGATGATTCTGGCTAAGAAAATGGCAACCAAGATGACAGATGCACTTAACTGCGATGGATTTAATATTGTCCAGAACAATGGAGAGCAGGCAGGTCAGACTGTATTTCATTTTCATATGCATCTGATTCCAAGATATGAAGGGGATAAGGTAGGAATTACCTGGGAACCTGGAACTTTGACAGATGAAGTGAAAAATGAAATCCTGGAGAAAATGAAAAACTGAAAAGAAACGGGGTACAAGAGATGAATAGTGAAGAATTCAGGGCATTTTATGATCGCTACTATGATGTCTCAGTGAAAGTTGCCAATGCAATTGTACAAAGCCGTTTTACCGCAGAAGATGTAACCCAGGAAGTATTCATGTATTTTTATGGAATTAAGGAAAGACTGGATGTCTCTTGTGAAGCGAGACTACATGCGCTGGTAGTGTGGAAAACAACAAACAAAGGCAGAGATTACCTGAGAAAATCATATGTGAAGCGGGAAGTAATGTATGATAATGATATAGCAGAAATGCAATATCGGACGACAGAAAGCGCAGAGGCTGCGTTACTGGGAATGGAAAAAAGACAGTATTTGTCAATGGCATTCGAAAACCTTCACCGTAAAAACCCGGTAAACTATATGATTTTTATGAGAGTGGTAATGGAAGGCATTCCGACAGAAGAAGTAGCGCGGGAATTTGGGTATACAAGAAATAATGTAAACAACAGAGTGCTTAGAGCGAGAAACTGGCTTTTAGAAGAACTTGAGAGATTGGAAAAAGAGTAACTTTAATAAAAAAAGCATACCCCTGTATGCAACAGGGGTATGCTGGATATTAATGGGCACATTCATCAATCAGATCGACGATATGCTGAATGGAATTTAAGTTTTTGCCTGCAGACATAGCCGCAATATATTTATCACGATCCAGATAGAGCTTGCGGATGGCACTCATAAGAGTGGATTCTGTGATTTCCTCCTCTTCCAGTACCATGCTGTATCCCTGGCGTTCAAATGAACGTGCATTCAGGATCTGGTCGCCGCGGCTTGCCTTTGCGGATAAAGGAATCAGGAGATTTGGCTTGGAAAGTGCGGCAAGTTCGCAGATCGCATTAGCTCCTGCACGGGAGATTACCACATCTGCAAGTGCAAACATGTCAGGAAGCTGTTCCTGGACATATTCGTATTGAACATAACCTGTCAACTGGATACTTTCATCCATTTTTCCTTTACCACAGATATGAATTACCTGGAACTCTTTTAACAGTTCCGGGAGAATTTTTCTTACATTTTCGTTTACAGAAGCAGCACCAAGGCTTCCTCCGATCACAAGCAGAACTGGTTTCTCTGAGTTGAAACCACAATATGCGCGTGCGCGTTCTTTATCTCCATGAAGAAGCTCCTGCCGGATCGGTGTACCTGTGAGAACTGCTTTATCTTTTGGAAGATTGTTGACTGTCTCAGGAAAATTACAGCATATTTTAACTGCTGAAGAGAGACATAATTTATTGGCAAGACCAGGAGTCATGTCAGACTCATGGATAATTGCTGGAATATGACGTTTTCCCGCTGCAATTACAACGGGTACAGTTACAAAACCACCTTTGGAAAAAACAACATCAGGTTTAAGCTTTTTCATTAATTTTTTTGCCTGAAAGAAACCTTTTACAACACGGAATGGATCCGAGAAGTTTTTTAAATCAAAATATCTTCTTAATTTACCGGATGCAATTCCATAATAAGGAATACCAAGTTCTTCAATCAATTTTTTTTCGATTCCATTGTAGGAGCCGATATAAGAAATTTCATAACCTTTTTCCTTTAATGCAGGAATCAGGGCAATATTCGGGGTAACATGTCCGGCAGTACCACCGCCGGTAAGGATAATATGTTTCATAGGATCCTCCTGAATAATTGTTTTTGTTAATGTATTTGTTTAGGAAAATTACACCTATTGTATAAATATGAACCCATGAAGGGAAATTGTCAAGAAAAGAAAATATGGTAACTGTTAAAATCCATTTGGCAGATACGCCGCACCGACGAAATGCAGAGCATTTTGGAAGTTGGCTCTGAACAGTTGCAAAATCTGGGAGAAAATATGAACAAAGAAATAAAAGACGAGAAGGCAGATAAGCTGCTGGAAGCAGAAATGATCAGAGAAGCAAAAATGATAGAGGAGAGCCTTCTTGGAGACAGGAAGGACGATACGCCAATTTCTTCGGAGGAGATAGATAAATCTTACCAGCGTTTTTTGAAAAGGCTAAAAGCTGAGGGAATGCTGGACGAGGAAAAAGAGAACAGTGATGCAGAAATAAGATCCGCTGAAATCGTAAGATTTCCGGGCGCATGGGAGGAAACAGAAAAGTTTCAGAGAGAGACACTGGAAGCGGATCAGGATACATTGCCAGAAATGGAAGAGAGAAAAGAAGTATCTATTCTCGAAAAAGATAGTGATATTATAGCGGAGTTCTGTGACAAATTGCTTTCAATTGAAAGCGAAGAGAGAAAGCCCTGGTATAAATGGGGAATGACGGCAGGAATTGCTTTATTGGCTGCAATAGGAATTCTGGCTGGAAGCATGGCAAGTCAGGCAGACTCTACCAGGTTTGTGAGCACTGTTCAGCATATTATAGATAATAAATAATAGTTCAGAGCAAAGCCTTTAGAAGATAGGTACTAAACATCTATAAAAATATAGTTCTGGGTAAAAGGGGGAATCTGTATGAAGATCACTTTTATTGGAGCAACTCATGAGGTTACCGGAAGCTGTTATTATCTTGAAGCTGCCGGAAAAAAATTCCTTGTAGATTGTGGAATGGAGCAGGGGCCAAACTATTACGAGAATAAAGATATTCCTGTTTCGCCGGGAGATTTGGATTTTGTGCTTTTGACACATGCCCATATGGATCATTCTGGTAATCTGCCGGCGATATATGCAAAAGGCTTTAAGGGACCGGTTTATGCCACAGAAGCTACCTGCAATCTGTGTGATATTATGCTTCGTGACAGTGCCCATATCCAGATGTTTGAGGCTGAATGGCGTAACCGTAAGGCGAAACGCCAGGGAAAACCGGAATTTGTTCCGGCTTATACTATGGAAGATGCCATGGGGATAATTCATAATTTTGTAGGCTGTCCGTATAAAAAGGGAATTATCCTTGGAGAGGGTCTTCGGATAAGATTTATTGATGCAGGTCATCTTCTGGGCTCCAGCAGCATAGAAGTAAATATTTGTGAAGATGGTATAGAAAAGACAATTGTATTTTCTGGAGATATTGGAAATAAAAATCAGCCTTTGATAAAAGACCCTGTCTATTTTAAGAAAGCGGATTATGTGGTAATGGAATCCACATATGGAGACAGGAGCCACGGGGAACGTCCGGATTATGTAAAACTTCTTGCGGATATTATTCAGGAGACCTTTGACAGAGGCGGCAATGTTGTGATTCCGTCTTTTGCAGTGGGAAGAACACAGGAGATGCTGTATTTTATCCGCCAGATCAAGGCGGAAGGACTGGTACATGGACATGATAATTTTAAGGTTTTTGTAGATAGTCCTCTTGCTGTGGAAGCAACTAATATTTTTGGAAATCATAAATATGACTGTTTCGATGAAGAGGCACTGGAACTTATCCGGAAAGGGATTAATCCTATTAGCTTTCCGGGGCTAAAGATATCAGTAACCAGCGAGGATTCAAGGGCAATCAATTTTGATGAAGAAAGTAAAGTTATTATTTCTGCCAGCGGAATGTGTGATGCCGGAAGAATCAAGCACCATTTAAAACACAATCTGTGGAGAGAGGATAGTACCATTCTTTTTGTAGGATATCAGGCTGTTGGAACTGCGGGCCGTGCGCTTTTGGAAGGAGCACAGGAGATTAAGCTTTTTGGTGAACCCGTGCATGTCGCAGCTAAAATCAGCAGAATGCCTGGAATCAGTGGGCATGCAGATGTAAATGGCTTACTTGACTGGATAAAGGCATTTGAAGAAAAGCCGCAGAAGGTTTTTGTGACTCATGGTGAGGATACGGTGACCGAATTGTTTGCGTCGAGACTGCGCGATGAATTGGGATATGATGCCTACGCTCCATTTAGTGGAACTGAGTTTGACCTGGCTACAGGAGAATTCCTGTATGAAGCACAAGGCGTTAAAATTGAGAAAACTTCCACTGTTCAAAAAGCGTCCAAAGCTGCGAGGGTATACGAAAAGCTTCTTGCCCTTGGATATCGTCTGTTGTCAGTTATCCGCAAAAATGAAGGATGTCCAAATAAAGATCTGGAGAAATTTTCCCGGGATGTGCAGTCTTTATGTGATAAATGGGACAGAAATGATATTTGAAAGAGATAAAATTGTACCTGTATAGAAAGTAAAATGGATACAGAACGAATCAATATAGTTGAATAATAAAAAATAGTTGAATAAAAATCCCCGGGACTTAAGATCCCGGGGAAATGATCATGAAAGTGCTTCTTTTAAAGCAGTAGCAAGCTGGTCTGGACATGAAGTTGGTCTGCGGCCACACTGGATTCCTTCCAGACGTGCGATTACTTCTTTGGCTGGCATGCCTTCTACAAGTTTGGCAACGCCCTGGGTATTGCCAGAACATCCACCAATGAATTTCACATTATGAACCTTCTGTTCATCATCAAGATCATACTGGATTGCCATAGAGCAAACACCTTTTGTTTTATATTCCATTGCTTTTCCTCCAATTGTATTTATAAAGTCGGAAACAAATATTTGCACCTGTTCTTATTATAACAGAACATAATATAACTTTCCATGCCAAATTTAAGTTGGATATGGGAAGAAGTTTTGGTATAATGGCAGAGAAAGAATCAGTTTACTTTTAAATAAGAGATAAAAATAGAGGAGAATGCCTAATGAAGACAATTGGTATTATTGGTGCAATGGAAGTTGAAGTTGCAATTCTGAAAGAAAAAATGGAGAATGTCAGGATTATAAAAAAGGCTTCTATGGAATTTTTTGAGGGAACTTTAGCCGGAAAGAAAGCGATTGTAGTCCGTTCCGGAATCGGAAAGGTAAATGCAGGTATCTGTGCACAGATTCTGGCAGATGTATTTTGTGTAGATGCAATTATAAATACAGGGGTTGCAGGAAGCCTGAATAAAGATATCAATATTGGGGATATTGTGCTCTCTACAGATGTTGTACAGCACGATATGGATGCTACGGGATTTGGATACCGTAAAGGCCAGATTCCTCAGATGCCTGTATTTTTCTTTCCGGCTGATGAGATGCTGCGCAAACTTGCAGGCGAGGTATGCCGTGAAGTGAATCCAGATATTCAGGTATTTGAAGGCAGGATCGCTTCCGGAGACCAGTTTGTCTGTGATAAGGATGTAAAGGATAGAATCGTGTCAGAATTTTCAGCATATGCGACAGAAATGGAAGGCGCAGCTATTGGACAGGCTGCATATCTGAATGAAATTCCATTCCTTGTCATTCGTGCTATTTCAGACAAAGCTGATGGAAGTGCACAGATGGATTACGGAGAATTTGAAAAAGCAGCTGCTATACACAGTGTGAATCTTACTCTTAATATGCTGGCAAAAATGGCATAATTGACCTGATGGAACACTGTTGCATATACTGAAAGTGAAATGGAAAAGGAATCAGAATGCTGATATGATATATAAAGATTTTTATCCATTTTACACCAGCTTTGCAAATCCCATGATTTACAGAGGGGAAATGGAGCAGGAGAAAGAATTTTCCCTGATGAAATCATATTATCCGGAGACTGCAAGAAAAATTCAGGAAAAAGTGGAAGAAGAATGCGACCTTTTGGATTACGAAGGCAGCAGATTGTATGATGAGCATCCGGATCGGTATATGCTCTATCATCTTGGAACCAAAATCATGGATGAGGTAAAAAAGGAGTCCGATGTAGAGGCAATGTCAGACGGCCTTTTGGGAGATTTGGTGGAAGTATTGCTTTTTCATGAAATATCCAGAAGAAGATGCCGGAGAAGACGGTGCCGTGGGGTTTTTTACAGATGATAGAAAGTGTGTAATTGTTCAGAGCCAGGAGGTTTTTTAACAAAATCCATTTAAGGGCTGGCTCTGAACAGTTACGAAAATGAGCAAATAGGATTACAGAAT
Organism: Clostridia bacterium; assembly: GCA_029101305.1. GTDB lineage: Bacteria > Bacillota > Clostridia > Lachnospirales > Lachnospiraceae > Blautia_A. Next base: position 50,460 of record JAQXQS010000090.1, read on the forward strand.
ATAAAAGAAAATAGAATATAATATGAAAACGATAGAATAAACTATGAAAACAATAGATGAATATTTAGAAGAGCAGATAAATGAACAGCTAAATCAGATTGTCTTAAGCGGCAACAAGGGAGAAGGACCTTCAAAGATCAAGGTACGTCCTGTGGAAATTAAAGGACAGGTGGTTTACCAGGCTTCTGAAACGGTAGGACCTAAAGTACTTCACAAGAATTACCCAAAGAAAGAACTGATCAGTTATCTGAAAAATGAGCTGCTGAACAATTTTTTGCAACTTCAGGCCAGTGGGATGGCACTGGACGGAACTGTTCTGGTGAGTAAAAAAGGCAGGATGACAATAAAGACCAAACGTCATCCTGGAAACGAACTGGGGAAAAGTGATGCGCAGAATACAGACATGCTGGGAAAGATGGGGAAGAATCCACAGATACTGGCGCATAACCGTGTGAAGCAGTATATTTTGAAGGAAAATATTCCGGTACCGTTACTGGTTGACCTTGGGGTTATGAATAAAGAGGGGAAAGTTATTACCCAGAAATATGACAAGTTCCGTCAGATTAACCGGTTCCTGGAATTTATTCAGGATATCCTTCCGAGGCTTGAAAAGCAGAGAGAGGTAACGATACTGGATTTTGGGTGTGGGAAATCCTATCTTACATTTGCCATGTATTACTATCTGAGAGAATTAAAAGGCTATGATGTTAATATAATAGGCCTGGATCTGAAGACGGACGTAATAAAAAAATGTAATGAGCTTGCTGAAAAATATGGGTATAAGAAATTACACTTTTATCAGGGAGATATTGCCGATTACGAAGGCGTTTCCGCGGTAGATATGGTAGTAACGCTTCATGCGTGTGATACAGCGACGGACTATGCTCTAGCAAAGGCGGTAGAATGGGGCGCAAAGGTGATTTTATCAGTGCCATGCTGTCAGCATGAGGTAAATCGTCAGATCAGAAATGAAATGCTGGAGCCGGTTTTGAAGTATGGAATTCTCAAAGAGAGAATATCTGCGCTTGTTACAGATGGAATCCGGGCTAATCTTCTGGAAAGTATGGGATATGAAACACAGCTTCTGGAATTTATAGACATGGAACATACTCCGAAGAATCTTCTTATCCGTGCTGTGAAAACTGGAAACAAAAAGAATATGAAAAAAGCTGCGGATCTTATGGATTCGCTGCATATTAATCCCACATTGGAACGACTTTTGTACCCAGAGGGGGAGGTACATTCAGAAAATTAAGGGGAGAAAAGATGATTAAATTTTTGCGCAGGGCAGTGATTCTCCTGTTTATTTTTGTTCTCGGCGTAGCAGGAAGCTCTTTTCTGCTGAATAGCGAGACAACGGATGACCGCTCTGATATGAATGATCCGGTTTTTCCGGAGATAATGGTTGATTTTGATGGAAATTACGCAAACAGAATGTATGGATATGCACAGCCCATGCAAACAGATTTTATCAGGGATAGTGTAACTCCGTTAGATACATCCAGGGAATTATCTTTTGTTATAAATCCTTATGATACAAAGGTGAAGAGCTTTTCGTATGAAATCCGTACTTCAGATGGAAGCAAGGTACTTGAAAATCGTAAAGTGAAAAGTCTTGACAAACAGGATAGCTATCTGACAACAAAGATCCAGATAAATAGTGATCTTCTTATGAATCAGGAGTATTCCCTGCAGATATCTCTGGAGACAAATAAAGGAACTGCGTATTATTATACACGTGTGGTATCAAGATCGAATGTGAACGCTGCACAGTATGTAAAATTTGTACAAAGCTTTTATGAGAAATGTATGGATAAGGCATCTGCAGAGGATCTGACAAGTTATCTGGAACCAGATAATTCAGGAAGTGCCACGAATTATACATCTGTTAATATCAATTCTACATTTGCAGAGATAAGCTGGGGAAATTTAAGTCCCCAGATTTACAGGAGAGGTATTCCGGTTGTAAAGGACATAAATGAAACAACAGCCAGTCTTTCCCTGGAATATCAGATTGCAGCAACCAATGGAGAGGGAAAACAGGAAATTTATGATGTGACAGAATTTTACCGGATGCGTTATACTGAGACCAGAATTATGCTTTTGGATTTCAACAGGAGTGCATCTCAGGTATTTAGCGAAAGTTCCATAAGTATTTCGGATAAAGGCCTTCTTCTTGGCGTAAGAGACCGAAATGTAGAATATATGATGAATGAAAATGCCGGGGTTATCGCATTTGTTCAGGAAGGAGATCTGTGGTCATATTCACCGGATGATGGAAAGTTTTCCAGAATATTCAGTTTCCGTAAAGAAAATGATGGGGACTTCAGAGATGCGAGATTAGAGCATAATATAAAAATCATTCGCGTGGAAGATAATGGAGATGTTGATTTCGTTCTGTACGGATATATGAACCGTGGAATACGGGAAGGATACTGTGGGGTATGTGTATATCATTACAGCAATGACCAGAATGTTGTGGAGGAAAAAGTATTTATTCCGTCTACGGAGTCCTATGAATTTCTGAAAGAAGATCTTGGGACTTTATCATATGTAAGTACAGATAATTCGTTATTTTTATTATTTGCACAGAAGCTTTACAGAATAAATATTACAGATGGAAAGAGCGAAGTTCTGGATCAGGATATCCGGACAGATGCATTTGCCGTATCAGACACAGGAGCTCATGCTGCATGGGTGATCCAGAATGGTGAAAGTGCAGGATATATAAAAGAAATAGATTTTGAAACATTGGAAACCAGAACTCTTGCACCGTCGCAAGGACAGACACTTACGTTAACCGGTTTTATGAATGAGGATCTTGTGTACGGAATCGTAGTAGATGGAGATCGTATCTCAGACAGTAACGGGCGGGAGACTACAGGTATTCATACTATCCGTATTGAGGGGTTTGACGGAACCTTAAAAAAGGAATATCATCAGGAAGGACTATACATAACCAATGTGACCATGGGAAATACCATGATGGAATTTGAACTGTCTAAAAAGTCAAAAAAAGGTTATAAATTAGTTAATAAAGATAATATTCTGAATAATACAAAAGCTGCGGCAAGCATTGCTTCAATAGAACTGGTAAGCAATAACAGAACCGGAACACAGGTAAGACTGTCACTTGATGAGGCACCGGAGATACAGGATGCATTGGTTGTATATGCAAAAATGAAAAATGCAGGTGATGACCGTGTTGTTCTGGATATCCAGGTTCCAGATGAGAATGTTTATTATGTTTACGCAAAAGGTGGTCTGGATGGTATTTATACAGATCCTGCACTTGCAGTATTACGGGCTGATGAACAGACTGGCGTGGTATTGAACCGTGCACAGCAGTATGTATGGGAACGCGGTAATAAGAAAACCAAGTTGACACTTAACCTGGAGGATATTCCAGAAGCGATGAAGACTGCATCTACAGATACAGTTGCTTTGCAGGAGGCTCTTGGAGCAGAGGGAACAGTTATAAATCTTTCTGGCTGCACCCTGGACAGTGTATTATATGAGATCAGTGCCCAGAGACCTGTGATAGCCAAAACAGGAGACAATACCTGTGTATTGATCATTGGGTATGATGAGTATAACACCTATCTGTATGACCCGGTAAAAGGTGAAACTTACCCGTATGGTATGAATGACAGTACGGACCTGTTTGAAAAGGCTGGTAATATTTTTATCAGTTATGTAGAAAGCATAAATGAAAGCAACAATTGAAAAGCAACAATTGGGAGCATAAAATAAAGTAACAGGAAAGGACAGAAAAATGTTAAGCGAAAATATCAAAAAACTGGTACAGTATGGAATTGAAACAGGATTAACACCTGCCTGTGAGAAAAATTACACAACAAATCTTCTTCTTGATGTTTTTAAAGAAGACGAATACATGGAACCAGCAGAAGAATATTCAGACATTAATCTGGAAGAAGTTCTGAAAGAGCTGCTTGATGAAGCTGTAGCACGTGGACTGATTCAGGACAGTGTGGTTTACAGGGATTTGTTTGATACCAGATTAATGAATTGCCTCATGCCACGTCCGGCCCAGGTACAGAAGACTTTTTGGGAGAAATACGAGGAATCACCGGAGAAAGCTACAGATTATTTTTATAAATTGAGCCAGGATAGCGACTATATCCGACGTTATCGTGTAAAGAAAGATCAGAAGTGGACTGTGGATTCTCCTTATGGAACTATGGATATTACGATCAACCTTTCCAAGCCGGAAAAGGATCCAAAAGCAATTGCAGCTGCAAAGCTTGTAAAATCAAGCAGTTATCCGAAATGTCTGCTCTGTCCGGAAAACGAAGGCTATGCAGGCCGTGCAAATCATCCGGCAAGGGAAAATCATAGAATTATTCCAATTACAATTAATGACAGCCCATGGGGAATGCAGTATTCTCCATATGTGTATTATAATGAGCATTGTATTGTATTCAATTTCCAGCATACACCTATGAAAATCGAGCGGAATACCTTTATTAAACTGTTTGATTTTGTAAAGCTGTTTCCGCATTATTTCCTTGGCTCCAATGCAGATCTTCCTATTGTAGGCGGTTCTATTCTCAGCCATGACCATTTCCAGGGAGGACATTATACATTTGCAATGGCGAAAGCTGAAATTGAGAAACATGTAACTATTCCAGGATATGAAGATGTAGAGGCTGGCATTGTAAAATGGCCGCTTTCTGTACTGCGTATCCGTCATAAAGATGAGAAGAGACTGATAGATCTTGCGACACATGTGCTGGAGGTATGGAGAGGTTATACAGATGAGAATGCATTTATTTTTGCTGAGACAGATGGGGAACCACACAATACCATTACTCCGATTGCACGTAAAAAGGGTGATATGTATGAACTGGATCTGACTTTAAGAAATAATATTACTACAGAGGAGAATCCTCTTGGAGTATATCATCCGCATGCCCAGTATCATCACATTAAGAAAGAAAACATTGGTCTGATCGAGGTTATGGGACTTGCTGTTCTTCCGGCAAGACTGAAAGAAGAGCTGGAGCTTCTGGCAGATTATATTCTGGAAGGAAAGGATGTTGCATCCAATGAGAAAATTGAGAAGCATGCAGAATGGGTAAAAGAATTTCTTCCGAAATATGATCATCTCGACCGCAGTAATATTGAAGAAGTTCTGCATAAAGAGGTTGGAAATGTATTTGTACATGTTCTGGAAGATGCAGGAGTCTATAAATGTACGGAAGAGGGAAGAGATGCATTTATGCGTTTTATCCAGGTACTGTAAAAATGTTGAAAAACAGCTTCTTTGCAATATGTCAGTAACAAAAATGTAACAAAAATGTGAAAATACTTGTTTAAATGTTGAAAGAAAAAAGGTTTTCTATTATACTGAAACTAAAGGGAACAGGAGAGACATTTAAAAGCAGAGGAGTGTCTATGGAAAATAAAAAAAAGAAAAGTGCGATTTTCTGGATTTTGCTGACGGTTATGCTGGTAGTGTCCGGAATGTCTGTAGGAAATGAGAAGGGGACTACCATTGGTGGTGTACAGACCGTGCAGGCTGCTACCCAGTATGTTACTGCCAGATTCTGGAATACCAGCGGAAAGCCTTCTTATACAAATCTTCGGGTTAAGGTGAAGGCGGGATCCAGGATTCAGCTGCCAGCAGTTCCATCTGTGACAGGCTATCAGAATCTTGGGTGGTCTACGAAGAAAAATGCGACGAAAGCGGTATATACCGCAGGTAAGAAAATCCGGCTGAAAAAGAACATAAGTCTGTATGCAGTCCGGAAAAAGGTTGGTGTATATAAAGTTTACTTTTATAATTCCAATGGAAGTAGCAACAGCAGTTTTAAGTCATTGAACAAATCGGTTACCCGTAATAGCTACATGACTTTACCGTCGGTTCCTGTGAAAAATGGGTATGAAGCTTTAGGATGGAGTACAAGCAAAAATGCATCAAAAGCTACATATACAGAAGGACAGAAAGTACGGATCAAGAAAACACAGAAGCTTTATGCGGTATACAAAACGAGCAAAGCATTTACGGTAACTCTTTGCAAAAACAATGGTACTGTTTATAAGACAGAAAGTGTTTCTTCTGGAAACACTTATACACTTCCATCTGTACGAAATGCTTCGGGATACACGTTTATGGGATGGGATGTCCAGCCTGGTAAGAGAACAGCACCCCGTTATGAAGCAGGAGATACGATTACGGTAAATGGAAACCTGAAGCTTTATGCAGTTGTATTTAACCGAGCTTATGAGGAAGAACTGACGGCTTCTGATCTGATTGCCTCTAGTGGATGGAGAATCGGAAATGGAAGTGGCAGCAGGGGATATAACCACATAATATTTGTGGGAGATTCCAGAACTGTCCGTATGGAGCTTACATTACAGAGACAATTTGGTACAGATTCTGGCATTACAAGAGATATTGATTTTGTGTGTCAGGAAGGAAAGGGGCTTGACTGGCTGAAACAGGAGGGAATCAATTCGATTCTCAAACTTGCTGAATCAAGTTATTCCGTGCAACGGCCAACAGCTGTAATTTTTAACCTGGGTGTCAACGATCCTGGAAATATGTACAATTATGTAGAATATTTACAGAAAATTGCTGGAAATCTTCAGAAGAAAAATTGTAAGCTGTTTATCATGTCTGTGAATCCGGTTAACAGTAAGACGATTGAGTATTTAGGCAGAAATTCCATAAGAAAAGAAGAGGTTATCCGCAAGTTCAATTCTGTTATGAAAAGTGGCTTAAGCAGTTCCTATGGATATATTGATACCTATTCCTACCTTCTTGGAAACGGTTATGGAACGAATCTGGGAGGTGGAGGTCAGGATGTGACCACAGATGATGGTCTGCATTATACTACGAAGACGTATAAGCGGATATTTAAATATTGTCTGGATTACCTGACTACGCATTAAAAGCTGAAAAAGATAGAAACTGAAAAATAAAAACTGATAAAACTCATCGAAATAAAAGCTTACGGAATTTACAAAAGAGGAGATCTCAGCCTGGATGTTTGCGGGCCGGGATCTCTTTTCAGTTAAAGAATTTTGCAAGAAATCATGCATGAATCATACACGAATCAATTAAAATATCCTTGCGCGAATAAGAGGAATAGTCTATACTATAGAGAAACGAGTGTTTGGAAAAATGAGGAGAAAGAGGAACTAAATTATGAAACTTACAACAGTAAAAGAGATTTATAGAGAGCGTGAGAAATACCTGGATCAGGAGATTACAGTCGGTGGCTGGGTACGAAGCGTACGCGATTCCAAGACATTTGGATTCATTGTTCTTCATGATGGAACATATTTTGAGACACTTCAGGTTGTTTACCATGATACAATGGATAATTTTGCTGAGATTTCCAAGCTGAATGTAGGAGCTGCGATCATTGTAAAGGGAACTCTTGTAGCGACTCCGCAGGCGAAGCAGCCATTTGAGATTCAGGCTACAGAGATTTCTGTTGAGGGAGCTTCCGCACCAGATTATCCCCTTCAGAAGAAACGTCACAGCCTTGAATATCTGAGAACAATCACACATCTCCGTTCCAGAACAAATACATTCCAGGCTGTATTCCGTGTACGTTCTCTTTGTGCATACGCGATCCACAAATTCTTCCAGGAAAGAGGCTTCGTTTATGTACACACACCATTGATCACTGGAAGTGACTGTGAAGGCGCTGGTGAAATGTTCCAGGTTACTACAATGGATCTGAACAATATTCCTACTGATGATAAAGGAAACATTGATTATTCCCAGGACTTCTTTGGTAAAGAGACAAATCTGACAGTAAGCGGCCAGCTGAACTGTGAGACATTTGCACAGGCATTCCGTAATGTATATACATTTGGACCAACTTTCCGTGCAGAGAACTCCAATACTACACGTCATGCAGCCGAATTCTGGATGATCGAGCCAGAATGTGCATTTGCTGATCTTGAGGACAATATGAATCTGGCTGAGTCCATGTTGAAATATGTGATCCGCTACGTTCTGGAGAATGCTCCGGAGGAAATGAATTTCTTTAATTCTTTCGTAGACAAGGGACTTCTTGACAGACTGAACCATGTAGCAAACTCAGAGTTTGGCCGTGTTACTTATACAGAAGCAATCGAGCTGCTTGAGAAGAATAATGATAAATTTGATTATAAAGTATCCTGGGGATGTGATCTGCAGACAGAGCATGAGCGTTATCTGACAGAACAGATTTTCAAGAAACCTATTTTTGTTACTGACTATCCGAAAGAAATCAAAGCTTTCTATATGAAAGCAAACGAGGATGGCAAGACGGTAGCTGCTATGGACTGCCTGGTTCCTGGAATTGGCGAGATCATCGGCGGAAGCCAGAGAGAGGATGACTATGGCAAGTTGAAAGCACGTATGGACGAGCTTGGACTGAAGGAAGAAGATTATGATTTCTACCTTGATCTGCGTAAATACGGTTCTACACGTCATTCTGGATTCGGCCTTGGATTCGAGCGTTGCGTAATGTATCTTACAGGAATGGGTAATATCCGCGACGTGATTCCATTCCCGAGAACAGTTAATAACTGCGATTTATAAAAAGAGGTAAAAGAATGAGATTTATTCATCTTGCAGATGTACACCTTGGAGCGGTTCCAGACAGGGGCTGCCCATGGAGTGAGAAGCGGGCGAATGAAATCTGGGAAACATTCCGCCGGGTTATTGCGGGTATCCGCGAAAATCCGGTGGATTTGTTATTTATAGCCGGAGATCTGTTTCACCGCCAGCCACTGCCGCACGAACTAAAGGAAGTTAATGAGCTGTTTTCAGGGATTCCAGAAACCAGGATTTACCTGATGGCTGGAGACAGCGATTATCTGAAGGCGGATTCTTTTTACAGAAGCTTTCCCTGGGCACCTAATGTTACTTTTTTTGAGAAAGAAAGGGTTACCTGTGTGGAGAATCCGGAAGATGGCATATATGTATATGGAATGAGTTATGAGCATCCGGAAATTGTAGAGCCCATGTATGATGACGTGCGTCCTGCTAAGAAAGAAGGTGTGCATATTCTTTTAGCCCACGGTGGGGATGAAAAACATTGCCCTGTGAATGTGGCTGCACTTGCTGGTGCAGGCTTTGATTATATTGCACTTGGCCATTTTCATACACCACAAAATGTGATCCGGGATATGGCTGCTTACAGTGGAGCGCTGGAACCTGTCAAAAACAATGATTTCGGGGAACATGGCTACATTGAGGGACGAATTGAAAATGGAAAAATAAGAACCAGGTTTGTTCCGTTTTCTGTAAGGACATACAGCCAGTTACTGATTACCGTAAATGAGGAAAGTACCCAGTTGTCTATCGAGGAAAAATTGAAGGATGAGATATTCAGAAGAGGTGGTCTGAATATATACAGGATAATCCTTCAGGGGAAAAGGAAACCAGAACTTTTTCTGATTCCGGAGAAGTTAAAGTCTTTTGGAAATATTACGGAAGTATTGGATGAGACAAGACCTGCGTATGATCTGGAAGAGCTGCAGGAGAAGTATGCCGGGACATTGATAGGGGATTATATACACTTTTTTCTGGAAAAAAACAGAAATACAGTGGAAGATAAGGCGTTCTATTATGGTCTGCAGGCATTGCTGGAAACCAGACATTCCAGTTGAAAAGAGGTAACAAAAATATATGATTTTAAAACGCATATTAATAAATGATTTTGGTGGACTTCATAATAAATCCATTGAATTATCTCCTGGAATGAATGTGGTCTATGAGGCGGATGAAGCTGAAAAAAATACTGTATTTATTTTTGTAAAAAATATGTTCTTTGGAATGCCAGAGGAAGGCAGGGGGAAGAATGGTTTACAGGCAGAGGGAAGCGATGTTGCTCCATTAGAGGAACACGGCGGGACAATATGGTTTCAGGCTGCTGGAAAAAATTACCGGTTAACACGGAAATCTGGCATAGAAACAGAGGAATGTGAACTGTTCTGTGAAGATGACCAGAAACTTCTGAATATGGAAGAGGAACCAATGAAGAAGCTTCTTGGCGGAATCAGCGAAACCATATTTGATAATGTTATGCTGGTAGAGCCTCTTGGCGGTATTTCTCCAACAGAAAAGGCAAAAGAGATTCAAAGTAAACTTATGATTCTTAGTAAAAGTGCTGACCAGCTGGTGGATCTTGGAAGATCAGAACAGATGTTGAAAATGTGGCGGAAGGGATATCTTACGCAGAAGGAACGCAGCCAGAAAACAGTTCAAAAGGAAAAAGAAATCCTTGCCGGTAAGTTGGAAATTCTGGAAAATGAACTGGACAGTCTGCGCGGTCAAAAGGGACAGGTTGCCAAGGAACAGGCAGAAATCCATTCTACAGCCGGAAAAGAAGAAGCGGCAGTAATTGAAACGCAATTGCAGGCCATAGAGAAAAAGAATCTTGGAATGGTGATTGCTGGGCTTTTGGCTATTATTGTTGGAATTGTGGGTATTATTGGAAGATTCCAGCTAATCGATGAAATGTCTAAAATAGGGATGGATGTGTGTGTCCTCGCAGCAATAGCAACTGTAATCTATACGCTTTCTGCAAGAAGAAAACTGCGGACGGAATTTATAAAGCAAAAGAAGAAAAAAGTGCATTTGCAGTCGCAACAGGAAAAACTGAAATCTAGCAGGGAAGACATCAATGGAAGCTATGAAGAGAAGCTGACTGCATTTACGAATCTGCAGAGTGAGTATCAGGAATATGAGGCAGAGACGGCACTGCCTACCTCAGAGGATATGGAAACACAGGCCCTTACCCTGGCATTGGATACAATCGAAATGTTATCACGGGATATTTATCTGAAGAAAGGCAGAAAGATACGGATACGGGCTTCCAGAATCTTCCGAGAGCTTACAAATGGAAAATATATGGAGTTCTATGGAGATGAGGGGCAAAGCATTGAGCTTGTTACAGAAACTGGAACCATAAAAGCTGAAAATCTGGACAGTGGAGAACTGGAGCTTCTGTATTTCTCTATTGGAATGGCAGCAAGCGAATTGTTTGCAGTTGAGGAAGTGCTTCCGGTAGTACTGGACGATATTTTTAGTGGAACTAATAAAGAACTGCTTGGACGGGTGGAAAGATGGCTGAAAAAGCAGTCCAGGCAGGTAGTGCTTATTACTGCAAACTAGAGCGTGTTTGAAAAATCATTCCTGCAATCTGCACGCCCCATTTTGCGGAAATTTTGCCTAAATTTGGTTGGCGTAGCTAGAACATGGCAAAGCTTTTGGCAAAATGAAAGATAATTGGTTTATTGGAAGTTTTAACAAAAAAGGGCTGACACAAACAATCGTGTCAGCCCTTCCTAGTCTTTAATTCTTATTTCTCATACTGAGCCATATATTTGTTTACACAGCGCTTGATTCTGTCAACCGGATTCAGAAGATGGCTTACAGACATATCATGATTCAGAGTATCGATGATCAGTGCAATGTATTTGCTCATATCACAGGAAATGTAATATGGTTTTGCAAGAAGCTCATCAGACTGGTATACCATGTTTGTAGTAAGAAGCCTGTCAAATACGCCTGCGGCATATGCTTCATCAAACTTTTTAAGATTATCTGTAAACAGACCGAAAGTGGAGCAGAGGAAAATTCTGCCGGCACCTCTTTCCTTCAAAAGAGAAGCAATCTTAAGGATAGTATCTCCGGAAGAAATCATATCGTCAATAAGGATCATATCCTTGCCTGCTACGTTTGGTCCAAGGAACTCATAAGCAGCGATAGGGTGCCTGCCATCTACATTCTTGGAATAATCAAGACGTTTGTAATACATACCCATGTCAACACCGAGAATATTAGCAAGATAAATAGCACGGCTCATGCTGCCCTCATCCGGGCTGATGATCATGAAGTGCTCATTGTCAATATGAAGTCCCTGCTCATGATTCAGAAGAGCCTTGATAAACTGATAGGAAGGCTGGACTGTCTCGAATCCATGAAGCGGTGTAGCATTCTGGATCTGTGGATCATGTGCGTCGAAAGTGATAATGTTTTCAACACCCATATTGATCAGTTCATGAAGGGCGGTCGCGCAGTCAAGAGACTCTCTTCCGATACGCTTGCTCTGACGGCCTTCATAAAGATATGGCATAATTACATTCACACGGCGGGCTTTTCCACCGATCGCTGCAATCACACGCTTCAGATCCTGGTAGTGATCATCAGGAGACATCAGGTTCGTATATTTGCCGATAGGGTAAGAGATATTATAGTTACATACATCTACAAGAATATAAATATCATCACCCCGGACTGATTCAGTGATCACGCATTTGCCTTCACCGGAACCGAAACGCGGGTTCTGAACTTTGATCGTGTAGGAATCTCTTTTGTATCCTTCAAAGGCGAAAGAATCTGATTCTGAATGCTCACGCTCCTTACGCCACCGAACGAGCCATTCATCGACCTTCTGCCCAAGGCTCTTGCAGCTTTCCAAAGGAACTAATCCCAGTCTTCCAACGGGAAGTGTAGTCAATTCTTCTTGTGCCATTCTTTACTTTCCTCCTAAAAAAATTTTCTGAATGCGGATATCTTTTCCCACAAGCTTGGTCATCTGATAGTTGCTGGCAATACGGGAAAAGGTTCTCTCAGAATAAGTTGCTGAGAAATCTTCCAGTTTCAGGTTTGTGGAAATGATTGTAGATTTCTTGCGCATGATCCGCTCATTGATACACAGGAAAAGCTGTGAGGATACGAAGCTGTTAGTAAGCTCTGTACCCAGATCATCAATGATCAGCAGGTCACAGTCAAAAATCGGTTCATCATCAGGGGCATCACCGCCTCTGGAAAAAGCAGAGCTTGCAAGAAAATCAAAAAGCTCAAATGCAGAAAAATACAGTACACAATGTGCACTGTCCAGAAGATCATGAGCAATGCAGTGGGAAAGAAAAGTCTTACCCACGCCTGTATCGCCATAGAAAAAAAGATTCTGGAAGGAATTATCAAAGTCAGCAATAAAGTCCTTCGCAAGATGATAAGCACGGCGCGCAGTCTCACGTTCGGTCAGTCCCGTTGAATCATTTGTTATTGTATCAGAATAAAAGTCAAATGAAAAGTGGTCAAAGTTCTCTTTTTCAAGAATTTCTTTCAAATTTGACTGTGTGTACAGAAGTTCTATCTCAGCTTTCTTGAAACAGGAGCACTTCTGGCTGCCGATATAGCCGGTATCCTGGCAAAGCGGGCAGGTATATGTCATCTCCAGATAATCAGCCGGATAGCCGGCTGACAACAAAAGAGCAGTGCGCTCCTGGGAAAGCAGTGCAATATCATTGCGTAGATCCTCTATACCAGTTTCCTGGCGGCTGATCAGGGCGCGTGCTTTCCTCGCACTTAATGTGGCAACCTCCTCATCAATTTCCCTGAGACGTGGAAGCTTCTCATAGGCCTCAGTCTGATGCTCCTCCTGCCGACGCCGGTTGCGGACCTGCCGGCGGTTATATTCACGCATGATCGTATCATATTGGTAATTCTGTAAGGGCATTAAAAATTCTCCTTCCAGTTAAAACATGTTTGTTCTATAAATGACAGGGTTAATTCGGTTTATTGAGCAGTTTCTTCTCATATTCTGCAAAATCATAATCTCTCTGATGGAAATTATTAAAACGGTTAGGTGCAGCAGATTTTTGCTGTGCTGGTTTACTAACAGACTTTTCCAGCTTGCGCTTCTGGTGCTGGGCATCCTGGAGACGTACATCCTCCAGGGTACGGATATTTTTATCCTTCCAGCGCTGCAAAATCTTATCTGCATATGGGAAACTTGGCTGTCCGGTCTGCAGGACAGTACGGGAGCAGGCTTCCTGAATCAGCTCCATTGTAAAGCCATAATCCTTCGTCCAGGTATTGATCAGGGAAATTTCCACATCGGAAGGATTACGGTTCGTGATGCCCATGGCTTTCAGAACGGAAAAATATTCTTTGCTGTAGCGGGATGTGGAATCCTTGGCCATCTCAACTGTGGTGATTCCTTCTTCCCTCCAGGCCATAGCCACTGTCTCTATGTAACGGATGCTGCGGTGGTCACGTCCCACACAGTATTCAATCAGATAATCGATCAGATCCACGGACATATGCAGTTCATCATAGAAAAACAGAATCTTGCGTGTCTCTGTAGGCGTGAGGGTTTTACCAAGGTACTGCTCGGCAATATAAAGAAGTTGGATGATATCCTCGTTCTGCTTCAGCTCTTTCACCCGGTCCGGAGTAAGGGGCTTGACCTCGGAAAGAGGACTGGTGGAAGGAACGTTAGAAACAGATTCAGCCGCCGAATCAGCTTCATCTGTCTGCTGCGGTGCCACTGCGGCAAGGACGTCATCCTCATTCCAGGGCGTCCTTAAAGTAATCCCTGCCAGAGCATTATCTTCATATGAAAGTGTGACCAGATTTTCGCTCTCCCAGTATTTTAGCGCGCGGAGAATGTCCCCCTCTGTGCAGAACAGAGAGTCTGCCATCTGGGAAAGCCCAAAAGCAGCGCCTGGTCTGCCCAGCATGCGAAGCAGGTAAATATATACTTTTACAAATTCACCGTTAGCCTTTGGCATAAAACGGTCAATAAAAATATTGGATAAAACAGTGGCATCATTAAGCCCTGTGCTATGTAACTTGATCATGGGGATTCTCCTTTGGGACATCCAGTTTGATGCTTGCATTATAGCACAACATTTTTTAAAAGAGAATAGCAGATTTTGGGCGGTGGATATCAGCGACTGTGTGTGGATTACAATGTGGATAATGTGGATAATGTGGAAACCCAGTTGCGCATAATATTTATGGGAAACCAGGAAAATGCAGAAAATTAAAGAAAAACTGTGATTTTTGTCGAGCGGTGTCGTAATATTATGTTAAGCACTTTATACACATAAGAATCCACATGGAACCTGATGTGAAAATGTGCATAAGCATGTGGATAATGTGGATAACTTCCAAAATACTTGTATTTACAAGCTTGTGTGTGTGTGGATAAAATTTTAGGATATGTCTGAAAAAAAGGAACTGGTGCAAAATAAAAAACGGCGGCTGTCAGGCTTTAAAAAGCCATGACAGTCGCCGATGTAAAACTGCAAAAAGTTGCAAATACCGCAGATTGTTGCAAAAGATGCAAAAAGTTGTAAAAGATACCAAAGGCAACAGATGTCACAGATTATTTGCCAAGCAGCTGTTCACCGATTTTTACAACATCGCCAGCACCCATTGTGATCAGAAGGTCTCCTGTTTCGCAATTATTCAGCAGGAAATTTTCGATTTCATCAAAAGTAGGGAAATACTCACATGGAGTACCCAGTTCCTGGATTCTTGCCTGTAGATCCTGTGAGGAGATTCCCAGATTATCAGTCTCTCTTGCTGCATAGATATCAGCCAGTACTACATGGTCTGCCAGCTTAAGAGCCTGTGCAAACTCCGGAAGCAATGCCTTGGTACGTGTGTAGGTGTGAGGCTGGAATACGCACCACAGTTTCTTGTGAGGATAATTGTGGGCAGCATTTAAGGTGGCCTGGATCTCAGTTGGATGATGGGCATAATCATCTACGATGGTAACGCCTGCTACTTCCCCTTTATATTGGAAACGACGGTCTGTACCAGTAAAGCTTCCCAGTCCTTTGACAATTGTTTCGTCCGGAATCTGAAGAAGTCTGGCCAGTGCGATCGCTGCCAGTGCATTGGAAACATTGTGGCTGCCCGGAACCTTCAGATAAAAGCTTCCGGTCTTTTTGCCATCCTTCAGAACTGTGAAGGAAGCATGTCCATATTTGTCATAAGTAATATCGGCAGCCTGATACTGAGCGTCATGCTCAAGGCCGTATGTAATCACCTCACATGGAAGATCTTTGATAATGTCTTCATAGTGAGGAGTATCTGCGTTGATGATCAGGGCTCCGTCAGCAGGAAGCAGCTGGGCAAATTTGCGGAAAGAATGACGGATGTCATCGATGTCCTTAAAAAAGTCCAGATGATCCGCATCAATGTTTAAGATGACACTGATCTTTGGGAAAAAGCTTAAAAAGCTGTTGGTATACTCGCAGGCTTCTGTGATAAAGGTTTCAGACTGGCCTACGCGGATGTTTCCACCAATGGAAGGGAGGATTCCGCCAACACTGATGGTGGGATCTGCGCCTGCTTCCAGAAGAATCTGGGAAATCATGGAAGTAGTGGTTGTTTTTCCATGGGTACCGGAGACTGCGATCGGAGTGTCGTAGTTACGCATGATCTGGCCAAGAAGCTGTGCCCTGGTAAGCATTGGAATGCCTTTTTCCACTGCACAGGCATACTCCGGGTTGTCTGGATGAATGGCTGCAGTGTAAACAACAAGCTCTACATCATCGGTAATATTGGAAGCACGCTGTCCGTAGAAAATACGTGCGCCTTTCTTCGTAAGGGAATCGGTAAGGGGGCTCTCTTTGGAATCGGAGCCGGAAACCTTGAAATCTTCTCCAAGAAGAATCTCAGCCAGTCCACTCATGCTGATTCCGCCAATACCGATAAAATGGATATGAAGCGGTTTATGAAAGTCTATCTGATACATAATAATCTCCTTAATCAAAGTGATGTTTTTATCATTATTTTCATTTATTATACCCCGAACCGGGAAAAATGCAAAGTATTTCTTTGGGCGAGCTATATGTGAAACAAAGTATTTCTTTAACACTGTACAAAATGAATAAAAAATAACAAAGGCACTTTAAAGTTTGTCGAAAAAACATGTACAATAACGATAAAAAAAGTAAAATGACGCCAATTATTTTGTAAAAAATGTTCACTAAATAAGAGAAGTATGGTATAATAATAAATCATAACGACAACAAGAGGTGATAGCATGATTAAAAAAGAAATGATTGCCATGCTCTTAGCCGGCGGCCAAGGCAGCAGACTTGGGGTACTGACAGAAAAAGTGGCCAAACCAGCAGTTGCTTTTGGAGGAAAATACCGTATCATCGACTTTCCGTTAAGTAACTGTATTAATTCAGGAATTGATACAGTTGGAGTTCTGACACAGTATCAGCCTCTGAGACTGAATACCCATATCGGTATCGGTGTTCCGTGGGACCTGGACAGAAATGAAGGCGGTGTGACCGTACTTCCACCTTATGAGAAGAGCACAAACAGTGAGTGGTACACAGGAACAGCCAATGCCATTTTCCAGAATATGGCGTATATGGAGCAGTACAATCCTGATTATGTGCTTATCCTTTCCGGAGATCATATATATAAGATGGATTACGAGGTGATGCTTGACTTCCACAAGGCAAATAAGGCAGATGTTACCATTGCCTGTATGCCTGTGCCAATCGAGGAAGCAAGCCGTTTCGGTATCATGGTAACGGATGAGACCTTCCGTGTGACCGAATTTGAGGAGAAACCAGAGCACCCAAGCAGCAATCTTGCTTCTATGGGAATTTATATTTTCAGCTGGCCGGTTCTGAAGGAAGCGCGTTATGCCTTGAAGGATCAGCAGATCTGTGATTTTGGTAAACATATCCTTCATTATTGTAAAGACAAAGGACAGCGTCTTTTCGCCTATGAATACAATGGCTATTGGAAAGATGTCGGGACACTTGGTTCTTACTGGGAAGCAAATATGGAGCTCATTGATATCATTCCGGAATTTAATCTCTATGAGGAATTCTGGAAGATTTATACCAAGGGTGATATCATTCAGCCACAGTATATTTCAGAGGATGCTGTACTGGACAGATGTCTGATCGGTGAAGGATCTGAAATATATGGCGAGATACATAATTCTGTAATAGGACCGAATGTTGTAATTGGCAAGGGCAGCGTGATCAAAAATTCGATTATCATGCGTAATACAACCATTGGTGAGAACGTAGATATGGACAAGGCAATCGTGGCAGAGGATGTTACCATTGGTAATGATGTGGTGCTTGGCTGCGGCGAGGAAGCACCGAATGTAAAGAAACCTGCTGTATATGCATTTGGCATTGCGACCATAGGAGAAGGCTCTGTGATTCCGGACAATGTTAAGATTGGAAAGAACACAGCGATTTCCGGTGTTACCACTCCGGCAGATTACCCGGACGGTATCCTGGAAAGCGGACAGGTAATTGCAGCAAAGGACGGTGACAAAGCATGAGAGCAATTGGAATTATTTTGGCAGGCGGCAACAATAACCGCATGAGAGAATTATCAGATAAGAGGGCGATTGCAGCAATGCCCATCGCCGGAAGCTACAGAAGTATTGATTTTGCCCTGAGTAATATGGCGAATTCCCGTATCCAGAAGGTTGCGGTACTGACCCAGTACAATGCCCGTTCCCTGAATGAGCATTTAAGTTCTTCCAAATGGTGGGATTTCGGAAGAAAGCAGGGCGGTCTTTTCGTATTTACGCCTACTATCACCAAAGAAAATGGTTTCTGGTACCAGGGAACTGCAGATGCGATCTATCAGAACTTAAGCTTCCTGAAGAACAGCCATGAACCATATGTTGTCATTGCGTCCGGCGATTGTATTTATAAAATGGATTATAATAAGGTGCTGGAATATCACATTGCGAAGCGTGCAGATATCACAGTTGTGTGTACAACCTGTCCGGATCCTTCAGAGGTGGAGCGTTTCGGAGTACTCCGCATGAATGAGGACTGCAGAATCGAGGAATTTGAGGAGAAACCGATGGTTTCCCCGTATAATACGATTTCTACCGGTATTTATGTGATCAGAAGAAGACAGCTGATCGAGCTGATCGAGAAAGCTGCACAGGAAGGCCGCAATGATTTCGTTAAGGATATTCTGATCCGTTATAAGAATCTTAAGAGAATCTACGGATATAAGATTGACAGCTATTGGAGCAATATTTCCACAGTTGAATCCTATTATAAAACCAATATGGATTTCCTGAAACCAGAGATCCGCAACTATTTCTTCAAGCAGGAGCCGGGCATTAAGACGAAGATCGATGACCTTCCACCGGCAAAATACAATCCTGGCGCAGAGGTGAAGAACAGCCTGATTTCCAGTGGATGCATTGTGAATGGTGTTGTTGAGAACTCTGTTCTGTTTAAGGATGTTTATGTTGGAAACAACTGTGTGATTAAGAATTCTGTGATTTTGAATGATGTATATCTGGGGGATAATACACATATCGAGAATTGTATTGTTGAGAGCCGGGATACGATCCGGGCCAATTCCTACTACAGCGGCGATGGAGAAGTGAAGATCGTTGTGGAGAAAAATGAGAGATATAGCTTGTAATATACAAAAAGACTTAAAGCGCAGGAAATGCGATTAAGAGGAAAGGGGCCGCAAAAATGAACATTACAGATGTACGGGTGAGAAAGGTTGCGAAGGAGGGAAAGATGAAAGCCGTAGTTTCCATCACCATTGATGAAGAATTTGTAGTACATGATATCAAGGTGATCGAAGGAGAGAAAGGTCTTTTCATCGCAATGCCAAGCCGTAAAGCAACTGATGGGGAATACCGTGATATTGCCCATCCGATCAATTCTTCCACTCGTGACAAGATCCAGACGATCATTCTCGAGAAATATAAGGAAGCTGCAGCTGAAGAGGCAGCTGTATAAGGAATAGAATAGTAGTTATACAGATTGGTTAAAAGAGGTTCTTACACCCTGCATTTTGTGGAGAGATTCACGGAATGCGGGGTGTTTTTTTTATAGGAAAGACCGCCTGTGGCGGTCTCTTGTGTAATAGAAAAAGCCGTTGGAATCGATTAAATATTACATAAATATTACAAAAGTTAAATAAAAGTGTTGAAAAAATTACAAAATATGTTATACTTGACCTACGAAAAAGATAATGAGGTGTTTACATAGATGAGATTAAAAAGAGTTTTGACATTGCTTTTAACCGGTATGATGATGGTATCAGCGCCAGCGGCTGTATTTGCTTCTTCCACCGAAGAGCAGATCGCAGATGCACAGGCCCAGAGAGATGCTGCCCAGACGGCGCTGGACCAGGAGCAGGCGAATATGGCGTCTCTTACCAGTAAGAAGCAGGAGCTTGAGAGCTACCTTGAGGAGCTGAATGCCCAGTATACAGAGCTTACCAACAGTGTATCGGATCTGGCAATCCAGGCCGCCCAGAAAGAGGAACAGCTGAAAACCCTGGAGAACCAGCTGGAAGAAGCGAAGGCCACATCTGATAAGCAGTACGAAGATATGAAGAAACGTATCGTATATATGTATGAGAATGGAAGTGCTTCCATGTTAGAATTGCTTTTATCTTCAGAGGATCTGGCACAGTTTTTGAACCGTGCTGAGAATATCGCCCAGATTTCCCAGTATGACAGAGATATGCTTGCGAAATATAAAGCGCTTCAGGCAGATATTAAAGCCCAGGAGGAGCAGGCAGAAGAAGAGGCGAAGAATATAGATGCTCTTCTGGAAGAAAAATCGGCCAAACAGCAGGAGGTGCAGGCACTGACTGCAAGTACCAGTGAGAATATCCAGTCTTATATTTATCAGATCAGTGCCTGCCAGGATGAGATTAATGCGCTGAATACACAGATTGACAGTGCAGACAGCAGCATTTATGATCTTCTGCAGGTTGCAGAGGCTGAGCAGGCAGCAGCGGAAGCTGCGCAGGAGGCTGCAACAGATAGTAGTTCCTCTGAGAATGGAGGCACTGATGCAGAGTATAGTGAGTCTGATAGCGGAGAATACAGCGAGTCGGATGGAGATTATAGTGCAGACGACACGACAGAGGAAAGTGGGGCTTCTGATGATTCTTACGCAGAGTCCGAAGGTGACAGCGGAAATACAGAAGATACTTCTGGAAGTACAGGAAGTTCTTCACAGGGAACCTATCTTGGAACTTTTACTCTGACAGCATACTGCAATTGTGCACAGTGCTGTGGAACTGCAGGTAACCTTACCGCCAGTGGAACTGTTCCAACTGCTGGAAGAACCGTTGCCATGGCGGGGGTTCCATTTGGCACACAGCTTCTGATCAATGGAACTGTTTATACAGTAGAGGATCTTGGAACACCTTATGGTCATGTGGATATCTATTGTGGAAGCCATTCTGAGGCATTGGCATTTGGATTACAGAGCGCTGAGGTTTATAGATTGAATTAAATAAAAAAACACTCAACAGCTTAGAAGGTTTTGCCTGTAAAAGAAAGCCTTTTAAGCTGTTGAGTGTTTTTATTTTCCCTGATAATAGCGGGGCTTGATTTTATAAATAAGGAGTCCCTGGAATTTCCGGATAGCTTCCCATTCCGATCAGTAATTCCAGTCCGATCTGACGTGCCTGCAGTACCGCTTCTTTTACTGCGCTGGCATCGCCGGAGATAGCAAGGATTACCTCATTGGAATGGCTGGTGCCTACACTTGGTGTCATATAGCGGGTGATATGGACGGCAGATGCCTTCATTGCCGTATCTGCCATTACGAGTCCGATGGCAGCAGGAGAGCCCGCCATGAATCCAAAAGCTTCCCCTGGAACGGCATTGAATGCCATGGCAAGGGCACCGCCGGCATTTGCAGAAAAAGCAAATTCCAGATGACCAGATTCACTGATGTATAATTCGCCGGCATATTTGTTCGTCAGTTCCAATGCCAGTGAGATAGCATGGCGTACGTCGGAAACATCATTGCCACCAATCACAATATAGTTGCCATGTCCACCCCAGCCCTTGGTATCACGTGGAAATTCAATGGAAAGAACTTCTGTGCCGGTAGCTTTCACCGCGTCATCAACGGCTGTGATCTGTCCCGCAGCACCTGTCCGGGAGCTGAAAAGTCCCAATGTGTGATAGCGGGTTCCTATATTCATTTCTTTTAAAAGAGTATCGTCCACTCCTGAAATTACAAGTCCGATGGTATCCAGAACTGCCGTCCCTACAAACTCTGTGCGGGTGCAGCTGGTACTGATGCTGTGCACATCCATGAGAAAAACCTCCGTAGCATTACTTTTCTTAAGTTTAGCATGATTGGGCTGATTTGGGAAGTTCTTCCGGGAAAAATATATGTGATTTTATTGTATTTCAACATTTAAAATGCTAAGATGATTGTGTAAATATCTTTTGTCCTGTGGAAAGTTTCCACCATAAAGGAGGAAAAATGAGCAGAAAAACACAGAGCAAAAGAAAAAAAGACATTGTTTACTATCCAGAACAACATGTAAGAGATGTAAACAGCAGTGAAATATTCAAAAACGACAGGATGACAAGTCAGTTCTTGAGAAATTATACGAATATTTCACTGTTTGCTAATGTACAGCCGGAAGATATTGAGGATGTTTCGCGGAAATATCGTGCGTTTTTAGGTGTTGAGTATGAGTCGGATACGATAAAGAAAGTATATATTCGCAAAACCGATGGAACACTGGAAAGAGAGGTCTATGTAATTTCGTTGATCGAGCACAAAAGTGATATCGATTATGATGTAGCGATGCAGCTTCTACGTTATATGACTGCCATTTGGCAGGAGTATAAGAAAAGCCAGGATAAGAAAGTGAAGGAAAGCAGTAAACGAAAGTCCTTCCGATACCCTCTGATTATTCCTATTGTGTATTACGAAGGGGCGAAACGTTGGACTGCAGATCTTCATTTGAAAGATCGGATTGAATTTGCGGAGCAGATGGAAAAATATATTCCGGATTTTACTTATCAGGTAGTAAGTGTCAATGAATACACAAATGAGGAGCTCAGTAAGAAACACGATGAAATGTCGCTGGTCATGCTGATTAATAAAATACAAACGCCAAAAGACTATGAAGAATTCTGTAAAGTATCGGAACAACTTGTTAATTCCATTTATGGAAATGCACCTGAGGAAATAAAGGAAATTTACAGGGATATCTTATGGTCTTTACTAATGAAAATGAATGTGCCCAGTGAGGATGCGAGAGAATTAATGGGCGAGATTGGAGGTTGTGGAATGGGATATTTATTTGAAAATATGGAAAAAATGGACATCCAGGCTGAAAGACGAAATACGCAGAGAGAAAAGGAGCGCGCGGATAGGGCAGAAGAGCGTGCGAATAGAGCAGAAGAGGAAATTCAACGTTTAAAGCAGCAACTTGCGCAAATGCAAAAAAACAGAATTCAGTAAAAAGCTGGAATGGAAACAAACCATAGTAAAAGATATTACAGCTGATCATTGTGCAGGCAGTTCCTCCAAAAGGAATTGCCTGTATTTTGTATACGGAAATGAAAATATGAAAAGTGGGCAGTTAGCTGAATTTTAGAGATAAATAGAAAAGCCGTTAATTAATTCTTGCAGGTAATTGAGAAAAAACAGAATGTAAACCAAAAATAAATAATAGGTTGACAATTGAAGCGGGCTATGTTAGATTGTATCTGACAAAAATAATATTTACCCAAGGAGGAGAGTATGAGTACCGTAACCGCAACAAAGACAAAAACTTACGACATGGCATACATAGCCATTTTTGCCGTACTGATCGCAATCTGTTCCTGGATTTCCATTCCAATGACAGTACCATTTACCTTACAGACATTTGGTGTATTTATGGCTGTTGGCGTACTTGGTGGAAAAAGAGGCAGCCTGGCTGTTCTGGTTTACATTCTGCTGGGAGCTATCGGCGTTCCTGTATTTGCAGGATTTTCCGGAGGGCTTGGAATCCTTCTTAACAACACCGGTGGTTACATTATCGGATTTCTTTTCTCCGCGCTGGTAATGTGGGCTATGGAGTCCCTCTGGGGCAAGAAGCCTGTAGTCCAGATTATCTCTATGGTAGTTGGCCTGATCGTCTGCTATGCAATGGGAACAATCTGGTTTATGATCGTATATACACGGACAACAGGAGCTGTTGGACTTGGAACCGTACTGGGCTGGTGCGTCATTCCGTTTATCATTCCTGATCTTGTGAAAATTGCGCTGGCATTTATTTTGTCCAGAAGGGTACGCAAAATTGTCCCGATTCAGTAAGAAAGAACGTCAGACATATCCCATTCGCCCTCATCACGGGATGTGCCTGGCGTTTTTTATCGGAAATGGATACAGTAATGGATTTACAGCCCATATGCAGGAAATGCTGGATCTTTTTACCGAAGGTGCAGATGTACGTCTGGTCATGCAAACAGATGAAATATGTTCCGCCTGTCCCAACAATTGTGAGGGAATCTGCGAAGCAGCAGAGAAAGTGAAGCGATATGACACGGCAGTACTGGATGAATGTGGACTAAAAGAAGGGCAGATGCTTGCTTTCTATGAATTTACAGATGCAGTACAGCAAAAAATCATATCCACAGGAAAACGTGAAGAAATCTGCGGGGACTGCCAGTGGAATCGGATCTGTCAGGAACAGCCCAGCAGGTGGGAAAGTAAATGATGTATTGAAAAAAGCACTTTGGACGGGACGACAGACCTTTTATTATGCAATAAAGAACCGGATATTCAGCATCTTGCGGAAATCCGGTTCTTTTGCATAAAGAGAATTATTTGATTGTGAAGAATTGCCAGTGAACAATAACTATCTCGGTCGGAAAGACTGACAATGTAAGACTATGCAACGAGCATATTGACATAAAATACACAGATATATATATAATCAAATGTACGAATTTTGTGAAAATTGTCCAAAATTTAATATCACATACGAAAGGAGCAATGCGTATGAAAAAGATTAAAAAATTATCTGTACTGCTGTTAATGTGCTTCCTGGTAAGCCTGGCTGCCATGCCAGTATCAGTCAGTGCGGCCAAGCTGAACAAAAAGAGTCTTTCCCTTAATGTGGGAAAAAGCTACACATTGAAAGCCAGTGGAACCAAAGGGAAAATCACCTCGACAAGCAGTAAAAAGAACGTAGCAACAGTATCTTCAAAAGGCGTTATAAAAGCTAAGAAAAAAGGAACTGCGGTAATTACTGCGAAATATGGAAAAAGCAAACTTACCTGCAAGGTTACCGTAAAGCAGCCAGTGACAAGTGTAAAACTGAATAAAAAGTCAGCAAATATAACCGTAGGAAAGAGTGTAACTTTAAAAGCCACAGTTGGTCCGGCAACTGCGAATAACAAAAATGTTACATGGAAAAGCAGCAATACCTCTGTTGCAATTGTTTCCGCGAAAGGTGTAGTGACTGGAAGAAAGAGCGGAACTATCACCATCACGGCAACTGCTAAAGATGGAAGCAAGAAGAAAGCAAGCTGCAAGGTGACTGTGAAGGGAGCAACTCCAGCTGCTAATCCGAATAAACCAACAGATAATTCTACAGTTATTACGACTGCAAAGCAGTTAAGTGATATTCTTGCGTCAGATTCAAAGGGGAGAACTTATGTACTGGGAAAAGATATTGATCTTAGCGGATATTATCTGTTGTAGAGGGAGGCTGTGCGGCTGGATTAGTAATAGAAAATAATAAAACAATTTCGCACTGTGTGAATTATGCAAATGTGAGTGCCAATGGTTATTACAAAGATATTTTGGGAAATGATCAATTTCGTAGCGCTCAAAGTGGTGGAATCTGTTTTGTATCCTATGGAATTGTTGAAAAATGTACAAATTATGGTACGATAGAAGGAGCTTACTCTGTTGGAGGAATTGTTGGGTATAATTATGCAGGAATAATAAATTATGTTATAAATTATGGAAAAGTTGTACAGAATTATTCTGATAACTTATATAATGACTATAAGGGTATTGGCGGAATTGCAGGTTACTGCCAATGCGGAAAAATTTACAATTCTTTAAATGCAGGAGATATAGGTAATCGCAGCGGTATAATAGGATATAATTATTACTATGATTCTATTGTAAAAAATTGTGTAAATGTAGGAAAAGCTCGTTTTGGAATTTGTGAACATGTAGCGGAAGGGTATATTGTTGATTGTTATTATTTGAACTCAGCATCAGAGACTGGAGCGCCAGAAAGTCAGTATACATGAGTTGAAAAAGTTGAAAACAATAATCTGTCAAATATTGCTGCGTATTCAACACTTGATTTCTCAAAAGACTGGAAGATGGGTGCACAATATCCAATTCCGCGTCAATAATAAGTAGTTACAAAAGGGAACCTTTGGGTTCCCTTTTATAATAACTGCATGTGTATAAAAAATTCGTGACCAAATTCGTGACCAGTCATTTTTTAGCTATTTCAAGCACACTATTTACAAGCATAAAAAAACACCGAAAACCTTGATTCCTCAAAGCTTTCGGCGCCCCTGCCAAGTAGTCGAAGTGACGGGATTCGAACCCACGACCTCTGCGTCCCGAACGCAGCGCTCTACCAAACTGAGCCACACTTCGTCAACGACAAGTGATATTATACATAGGTTGTGATGGTTTGTCAACACAAAAATGAAAAAAATTAAAAATTAAAATCACAAAGTTAAATGGATTCAATTATTTAGGGGAGCACTTCTGCTATGGTTTTGTGGAGAAAATACATGTCATATTTTATGAATGAAAATCCCAGTCGTTCATATACATTAATGAAGCAAGTGTATGAACAAACAGGGAGGGTGTCATTTGGCTGGATATCGGCGGTTTATCGCATATGTATATGAATACAAAAAAGGAAAAAAAGAAAAAAATTGTGGATTTATGAAGGTAGAAGTCCGGGAAAGAGTCTGTACGATTGAGATTCATCTTCAGGTAGCCGGACTGGCAGCAGGTGACAAGTGTAAAATATACGGATTTGTGAGAAAAGACGGCCTTATAAATGGAATTCAGATAGGAGATTGCAATACAGAAAAAAACAAGATTGATTGCCAGGTGGAAACTGACGGGACGGATATGGGCGGTTCGGGAACGCCTCTTGGAAAAATGGGTGGTATGATTCTGATTACCCAAACAGGTGGATTTTTTGGAACTGAATGGGATGACCAGGCAATACGACCGGAAAATTTTAAAGAGATAGGTCTGTCTGCGAAAAAAGAATATGGGAAGGAAGAGATCGCAGAGAAAGAAAAAACGTCAGAAATAAGAAAAATCGCGGAAGCACCTGTAGCTACAGAGAAAGAAGAAAAGACAGAAATAAAAACAGAAAATGAAATTAGAAGAGAAACAGAGGGGACAACAGAAACAAAAAGGGAAAAAATAGTAGCCACAGAGCTGGAGAAAAATTCAGAATCGGAGAAAATCCCAGAACCAGAGAAAACAACAGAACAAATAGCAGAAAGTAAAGCCACTGTGGAACAGGAAGCCCCAGTGAAAATCCCGCCAGCCCCAGAAGAAATTCCGGAAAAAGAAGATGAGATGAGAGCACAGGAAGCAGAATGCGAAAAAGAGCAGGCTACACTACCTTTCGGAAAGCCTTTCTGCCCATTTTCCGATGGAGACCTGCAGCAGTGCTGGCAAATTACCCCTCAGGATCTGGTCCATTTTCCGAGACGCCAATGTGCCCTGCGCAATAACCGATTCTTGCAATATGGTTACTATAATTTCGGGCACATCCTTTTGTGCCGGAAACAAAACGGAAGATACATACTTGGTGTGCCGGGAAGCTATGACCAGCAGGAACAGTTCATGGCCGGCATGTTCGGCTTTTCCTGCTTCAAAGAAAGCAGCTATATCAAAGTGAAAAAAGGCAGAGGCGGTTACTGGTACCGGGCAATTGATCCGCCCGCTTGTACTGGTACAGTTATCAGCTGAATGGAGCAGCTGGAAATTGACATCCATCCGCAGACTGCCTATAATAGAAGCATTCATTGGAAATATATGTGTTACGGATGAGGAAAAAGAAAAATGAAACAAAGAGATCTGACAAGAGGCAGCATTACAGGAAATCTGCTTCTGTTTGCTTTGCCCTTGATGGCTGGAAACCTTTTGCAGCAATGTTATAATATTGCCGACACACTGATCGTGGGAAGGTATTTAGGCGCCAATGCACTTGCAGCAGTTGGTTCGTCTTATACTCTTATGACATTTCTTACGTCAATTCTGATCGGAATGTGTATGGGAAGCGGTGCCGTATTCTCCATCCGCTTCGGGCAAAAAGATGAGAAGCGTCTAAAAGAGGGAATCCTTCATTCCTTTGGGTTGATCGCGGCTATGACAGTGGTTATCAACATTGCAGTATATGCCTTTCAGCCGTTGATATTGAAAGTCCTTCGGGTTCCGGCAGAAGTGGTTCCCTATATGCGGACATATCTGTTGATTATTTTCGTAGGAATCAGTGCAACTTTTTTATATAATTATTTTGCCGCACTTCTTCGAGCTGTGGGAAATTCGGTGATTCCGTTGATTTTTCTTGCAGTATCCACTGTACTGAATATTGGGCTGGATCTGCTGTTTGTTCTTGGATTTCAATGGGGTGTGGCCGGAGCTGCAGGTGCGACTGTACTTGCACAATTCGTGTCTGGCATTGGGATTACAGTGTACACTTTAATGTACTTTCCGGAATTTCGCATTTCCAGAGAAGAAATGCATTTTGATAAAAAGATTCTGGGAGAGATTGCCCAGTTATCTTTTCTTACCTGTCTGCAGCAGTCTATCATGAACTTTGGAATCCTGATGGTACAGGGAAGGGTAAACAGCTTCGGAACAGCAGTTATGGCAGCATTCGCGGCAGCTGTGAAAATCGACTCTTTTGCCTATATGCCAGTACAGGATTTTGGAAATGCTTTTTCTACTTTTATAGCCCAGAACTATGGGGCAAAGCAGGAAAAAAGAATTTCCCAGGGTATAAAAAGTGCAGTGACGACTGCATTTGTATTTTGCATGGTGATCAGTGCGGCAGTCTGCGCCTTTGCAGAACCGCTTATGGGAATCTTTGTGAAAGCTTCTGAAAGGGAAATTATAGCAATTGGCATGGGATATCTTAGGATTGAAGGTGCATTTTATTTTGGAATCGGACTTCTTTTCCTGTTGTACGGTTATTACCGTGCTGTGAAAATGCCAGGGATGTCTGTGATCCTGACGATCCTTTCCCTTGGAACCAGAGTCGTGCTTGCATATACTTTATCTGCAGTACCAGCTATTGGTGTGACGGGAATCTGGGTGTCTGTTCCAATCGGATGGGCTCTTGCAGACATTGTGGGAGTTGTATACTATTGGAAAAAGATGCGGAATATACGGGAAACATCGTAACAGTACAAAGACAATCTCCAGAGGGCGTTTTGTTTCACCAGTGCGGCTGTAAACAGTTACATAATACAAAGATAAGGAAGTATAAAAATATATGCTTACAGATCAGGAACGATATATGAAAGAAGCAATCCGTCAGGCGAAAAAGGCCAGAGTGCTGGAAGAGGTTCCCATTGGCTGTGTGATCGTCTGCGACGGAAAGATCATTGCACGGGGCTATAACCGGAGAAATACAGACAAGAATACTCTTTCCCATGCGGAATTAAATGCAATCAAAAAAGCCAGCAAAAAGCTTGGAGACTGGCGCCTTGAGGGCTGCACCATGTATGTGACATTAGAGCCATGTCAGATGTGTGCCGGGGCACTTATGCAGTCGCGGATTGACCGTGTAGTGATCGGCAGTATGAATCCCAAGGCAGGATGTGCAGGCTCGGTATTAAATCTTTTGGAAATGGATGGATTCAACCACAAGGTGGAGGTAATCCGTGGCGTTTTACAGGAGGAGTGCTCCATTATGCTTTCCGATTTCTTCCGGGAATTGCGGGAAAAGAAGAAAATGCTGAAAAAATCTTTGGCCGCGCAGGTTGGAAATTTAGAAAAATAGTGGTATGATAAGAAGCAAATGTAAGAATTGTCCACAGAAATTTTACCGCTTTATCAGGAAAATAAGAGGCAGAATCGAAAGTGGAAAATGACAGGAGGAAAATCACAATGGAACTTGAAGCATTAAGAAAAGACATGGTAGCAGCCATGAAAGCAAAGGATAAAGTAACAAAGGACGCAGTTTCTTCCCTGATTTCAGCTGTGAAGAAAGTAGCAATCGACGAAGGCTGCCGTGATGACATCAGCAGTGAACTGGTTGACCGTGTGATCCTGAAGGAACTGAAATCTGTGAAAGAGCAGATCGATACCTGTCCGGAATCCAGACAGGATCTGAGAGACGAGTATCAGGCAAGATATGATGTAATTGCCAAATATGCGCCGAAGCTGATGGATGCTTCCGAAATCAAAGCTTATCTGCAGGAGAAACATGCAGAGCTTATCGCATCCGGAAACAAAGGTCAGATTATGAAAACGATCATGCCAGAGCTGAAAGGAAAGGCTGATGGCAAGGTGATCAATCAGGTAGTAGCGGAGCTGTGTAAATAATCAGATTGCTCAGGCATATATTGCAATGGATTTCTGGATTGCGGTATATGCCTTTTTTTATGTAATAGGAAATTCTGTTGGAATCTCCTATTACATAAAAAGCCCTGCCGGGCAGGATTCTCTCTTATGCAATGGGAAAATCTGTAAATACAAAAAAAGAACGTCCTCATCAGACGTTCCACAATTATCTTATTACGCGCGCCGCACCTCGGAATGGTCTCACAGACGTTACCTCTACAGTTAACTCAGCCCAGGCACCCTCACGGCACACAGGAGATTCTACTTAGTGCTGCTACATTCCTGTCCTGACACGGTTCGTAGAGTCCTGTTGCGTAAGACCCAAACGTCAACGCCACTTATAAAGGGCAGCTCCACAAGATACAAGCCTCAGATTGGCATCACCCCTGCTGTAGCGGATTGCAGGTACAGGGCACCGCTATCTCCCCGGCTGCGCGGAATTTAATTATAATAGAAGAAAGCTGATTTGTCAATAGATTTGTCGGAAACCGATTCATCAACAATTCATTTTCTGCCAGATTCAAATTCCTTGTTGTGCCAGCCAACGAAATATTATATAATTAAAGCCAAGCATTAAATGTGTGTGCTACTGGTGTAACACTTGCCAAAGACACAGAAATGGAGGGTACTATGATTAAAAGAATCGGCTTATTAACAAGCGGCGGTGACTGCCAGGCCCTGAATGCCACCATGCGTGGAGTTGTAAAGGGACTGACGAACAGCATCGATGATCTGGAGGTTTACGGCTTTGATGATGGATACAAAGGATTGATCTACGGCAAATACCGTATGCTTACATCTAAGGACTTTTCCGGAATCCTTACACAGGGTGGAACGATCCTTGGTA
Source organism: Clostridia bacterium (assembly GCA_029101305.1). GTDB lineage: Bacteria > Bacillota > Clostridia > Lachnospirales > Lachnospiraceae > Blautia_A. The sequence goes on from JAQXQS010000090.1 coordinate 81,454, forward strand.
CTTCCAGACAGCCGTTTAAGCTTATGCGTGTACCAGATGCAAATGGACTGGATAAGGTTGAGGCTATGAAGCAGACTTATTATAAGCTCTGTCTGGATTGCCTGGTAATTCTTGGTGGAAATGGAACCCAGAAGACAGCCAATCTTTTAAGAGAAGAAGGGCTGAATATCATTCATCTGCCGAAGACGATCGATAATGATATCTGGGGAACCGATATGACATTTGGTTTCCAGAGCGCAGTAAATATTGCGACCAATGCAATCGACTGCATTCATACTACAGCAGCTTCCCATGGCCGTGTATTTATTGTAGAAGTTATGGGTCATAAAGTAGGAAGCCTTACTTTACACGCAGGAATCGCTGGCGGAGCAGATATTATCCTGATTCCGGAAATTCCGTATGACATCGAGAAAGTTGTTGCGGCTATCCAGAAGAGATCCAAAGCTGGCAAGCGCTTCACGATCCTTGCAGTAGCTGAGGGAGCAATCTCCAAAGAAGACGCATTGCTTTCCAAGAAAGATTATAAGAAGAAGCTGGAAGACCGTGCGAAGAAGTATCCTTCCGTATCTTATGAAATCGCAGACCAGATTACCCAGAGACTTGGTTCCGAAGTAAGAATCACAGTTCCTGGACACACACAGCGTGGAGGAGCACCATGTGCATATGACCGTGTGCTTTCCACCAGAATCGGAGCAGGCGCCGCAGAAGCAATCCTGGATGGAGAATATGGCATCATGATCGGCATTGTAAATGGCAAGATCAAGAGAGTACCTCTTGAAGAATGTGCCGGCAAGCTGAAGATGGTTTCTCCTAAGGATCAGACTGTCAAGGCAGCCAAACAGATCGGTATCAGCTTCGGCGACTGATCTGGCTCTTAGAAAGGAGTTTCCATAAATGAGCTATACCGCTCTATACCGGAAGTTCAGACCGGATAATTTCGATGATGTCAAAGGACAGGATCACATTGTGACCACTCTGACCAATCAGATCAAACATAACCGTATAGGTCACGCTTATCTGTTCTGCGGCACCAGAGGAACCGGTAAGACGACCGTTGCAAAAATACTGGCAAAAGCAGTAAACTGCCAGCATCCGGTAAATGGAAGCCCCTGTGGCGAATGCGAAATGTGTAAGGCGATACAGGCCGGCACCTCCATGAATGTGATCGAGATAGATGCGGCGTCCAATAACGGCGTTGATAATATCCGTGAGATCCGTGAGGAGGTGGCCTACCGCCCTACAGAAGGAAACTATAAGGTATACATTATCGACGAGGTTCACATGCTTTCTACAGGAGCGTTTAATGCTCTTCTGAAAACACTGGAGGAACCTCCGTCTTATGTTATCTTCATTCTTGCGACCACAGAGGCTCACAAGATACCGATTACTATTTTATCCAGATGCCAGCGTTATGATTTTCATCGTATTTCTATTGATACCATTGCTGCAAGACTGGATGAGCTTTTAAAGATTGAGAAAGTAGATGCAGAGGAGAAGGCTGTACGCTATGTGGCGAAAGCCGGAGATGGCTCCATGCGAGATGCTTTAAGTCTCCTGGATCAGTGTATCGCTTTTTACCTGGGACAGACACTGACTTATGATAAAGTGCTGGAAGTACTTGGCGCTGTGGATACGGAAGTGTTCAGTAAGCTTTTGCGTAAAGTAATCCAGGGAGATGTGACGGGAGCAATCCGTACTCTGGAGGATCTGATCGTAGGTGGAAGAGAGCTGGGACAGTTTGTAGGGGATTTCACCTGGTACATGCGTAATCTTCTCCTGGTGAAGACCTCTGAGAATCCAGAGGAAGCGATAGATGTATCATCGGAGAATCTGAAGCTTCTCAAAGAAGAAAGTGAGATGGTGGATGTAGAGACATTGATGCGCTACATCCGTATTTTTTCTGACCTGTCCAGCCAGATACGCTATTCCACCCAGAAGCGTGTTCTGGTAGAAATCGCATTGATCAAGCTGTGCCGTCCGGCAATGGAGACCAATCTGGATTCGGTTCTGGACCGTCTCCGCGTACTGGAGCAGCGCATGGATGAAAGACCTGTACAGCAGGTATTTGTACAGCCGGGAACCGGTGGAATGGAAGGTACTGCTATTTCCGGTGGAGGTGTACCAGAGGATGGGCAGACCAGGAAGCCGGAAAAGGCGGCACCGGAAGATCTTCAGAAAATCGTAGCCAGCTGGAAAGTAATCGTAGGCCAGACCAGCGGCATTTTTAAACAGATGCTCCAGAAAGCAATTCCAAAATACAATGGTCAGACAGGGGAACCGGTTCTTTATGTGGAATTCCAGGATTTCCTTGGAAAATCCTATGTGGATAATCCGGAAGCTGAGGAAGAACTGAAGAATATCATTCTGGCTCAGACTGGCAAGAGTGTAGAACTTAAGATGGTAGTGGCAAAAGAGCACAACCATACCAATCTTGCCCAGATTACTGTAGATCAGGCTCTCCGCGAGAATATCCATATGGATATTGTTGTGGAAGAGGATCCTGATGACACAGAGGAATAAAAAGATCAATCGTATTTGCAAAATAAATTAAAGGAGGACTTTGTAATGGCAAAGCGTGGAGGATTTCCTGGCATGGGTATGCCGGGAAACATGAACAACCTTATGAAGCAGGCGCAGAAAATGCAGCGCCAGATGGAAGAAAACCAGAAAGCTCTTGAAGAGAAAGAATTCACAGCAGCTGCAGGCGGCGGAGCTGTGGAAGTAACCATTTCTGGTAAGAGAGAAGTGACGAAAGTGAAGCTTGCAGAGGAAGTAGTAGATCCAGATGATATTGAAATGCTGGAGGATCTTATCGTTGCAGCGACCAACGAAGCACTTCGCAAAGTTGAGCAGGAGAATCAGGCTGTAATGTCTAAGCTTACAGGTGGTCTTGGCGGACTTGGCGGAGGTCTTCCATTCTGATGGAATACTACAGCAGTCATATTAATAAACTGATCGAGCAGCTTTCCCATCTTCCCGGAATTGGTGCGAAATCTGCCCAGCGTCTGGCTTTTCATATTATGAATATGCCCAAGGAGCAGGTACAGCAGCTTACAGCGGCCATTACGGATGCCAGGACAAATGTGCAGTACTGCAAGTGCTGCTATACCCTTACGGACAGGGAAATGTGCCCGATCTGCAGCAATCCTAAGCGGGATCACAGCACGATCATGGTAGTGGAGAATACCAGGGATCTTGCAGCCTATGAAAAAACAGGCAAATTTGAAGGCGTTTATCATGTGCTTCACGGCGCCATTTCCCCTATGCTGGGAATCGGCCCGGATGATATCAAACTGAAAGAGCTGATCATGCGGCTTCAGGGAGATGTAAAGGAAGTGATCATTGCCACGAACTCCAGTCTGGAGGGAGAAACTACGGCGATGTACATCAGTAAGCTGATCAAACCTACTGGAATCAAGGTCAGCCGGATTGCCAGCGGTGTGCCAGTAGGCGGTGACCTGGAGTATATTGATGAGGTTACGTTGCTTCGTGCACTGGAGGGGCGTGTGGAACTGTAATACCCGTTCGAAAAAAATTTTCAGAACGTGTTTGAAACACAGTCTGGGAATGGTTTTTTAAACTGGCGTTAGGATATGTTTGAATATTTTGTGGGAAATTTAAACTGGCAGGGTGGTGATTTTTGTGGCAAGAAAAAAGATAACTTCGTCCGATGTGGCAGAAAAGGCAGGGGTATCCCAGGCGACGGTCTCCATGGTACTGAACCATAAGTACAATGTCTCTTTTTCCAGAGAAACTGTGGAAAAGGTGGAAAATGCAGCCAGAGAACTGGGGTATCAGCTTCCGGGCCACAAAAATAAAAAAGAGAACAAAAAGGAAAAACTGATTGTTGTCTTTTGCCCGACCATTACCAGCCCTTATTATGTACTGCTTCTTCAGGGAATTGAGGCAGTAGCAAATGAGAGGGGCTATGGAGTCTTTATCTGTAATACCCAGCGTGATGCAAGACTGGAGGAAAAATATCTGCGGATGATCCGGGCAATGGCACCGCAGGGAATTATTTACGCCTGTAATCCCCACCCGGATTATATCAGTCAGGTGGAGGAGATGGCGCGGAGTATTCCTCTGGTCATTATCAGTAACAAAGAGAAAATCAGTACAGTAGATGCAATCAACCAGGATAATACAGAGGTTGGCCGCCTGATGGCAAGACATCTGCTTGACCTGGGACACCGGGATGTGGCATTTATCACGCCGCCTCTTACCAGAAGGCAGTGGCAGCGCTCCAAGCGTGTGGATGGTTTTGTCCGCGAATTTGAAAAAGCTGGTCTTTCCGGGCATGTGATCATTAAGGCCGCAGATGAGTCGGTTGACCGCCGGAATCCCCGTACGGATTCGGAATATTCCATGGGGTATGCACTGACGAAATCTCTTTTGGAGGATGGCGGCAGGTTTACAGCTATCGCAGGACAGAATGATATGATGGCAATCGGCGCAGTAGACGCCCTTCAGGATGCCAGACTGCGTGTGCCTAAGGATGTATCTGTGATCGGATGTGATAATATATTTTATTCAGGTATCCGCCGGGTATCCCTTACGACAATTGATCACTTTGTTGATCTGAAGGGCAGAGATGCCTGCGATATCATTATCCGTAAGATTGATACAGGCATCCGCTTTGGGGAGGGAATCCGTCCGACCAGCGTATATAATATTGAGTATAATCCTAAGATCATTGTGCGCAAAACCACAGGCTATGCAAGAACAGACAGACCTGATCCTGTACTGGAAAAAACAGATGAAAATAAGATTAAATAAATAATTTGATTGAAATTATTAGTAATAAATTCTGGGAAAACATGTTTGGAAAACACTGGAAAAGTCCATAAATACTGTGAGAATTTGATTGATAGAAAGGCAAAAAGGTTTAAAAGAATTAATAAATAATAAAATTATTAATTGAAAATTTATTAATAAAATCTGGACGCCTTGACCTGTAAATGAAGTCTGGTATAATGAAAGCAAATAAAGCGAAACCATTCATTCAGGAGGAAAAAATAATGAAATTTTTTATTGACACAGCAAAAGTTGAGGATATTAAAGCAGCTAACGATATGGGAATCATCTGCGGAGTAACCACAAACCCATCCCTGATCGCAAAAGAGGGAAGAGATTTCAATGAAGTAATCAAAGAAATCACAGAAATCGTTGACGGACCGATCAGCGGCGAGGTTAAAGCTACTACAACAGATGCAGAAGGCATGATCCGTGAGGGACGTGAGATCGCTAAGATCCATCCGAACATGGTAGTTAAGATTCCTATGACAGCTGAAGGACTTAAAGCAGTAAAAGTTCTTTCCAAAGAAGGAATCAAAACAAATGTAACTCTGATCTTCAGTGCTAACCAGGCACTTCTTGCAGCAAGAGCTGGCGCTACATATGTATCTCCATTCCTTGGAAGACTGGATGACATCTCTACAGACGGTGTTGAGCTTATCCGCCAGATTGCTGATATGTTTGCTGTTGCAGGAATTGACACAGAGATCATTGCTGCAAGTGTTCGTCATCCAATGCATGTAACACAGTGTGCTCTTGCAGGTGCTGATATTGCTACTGTACCATTTAAAGTACTTGAGCAGATGATCCACCATCCGCTGACAGATGCTGGTATCGTAAAATTCCAGAATGATTACAAAGCTGTATTTGGTGAATAATTGATAGACAGAATTGCTAAGGCACAAACCGGTCGTAATTCGCATATCATGGAAAATTATAAGGAGAATTGATAATGGAGAATTTAGAGCTTCAGAAAACTGCAAACGAAGTCCGCAAGGGCATCGTTACTGCACTTCATGCTGCTAAAGCCGGCCATCCGGGCGGATCTTTATCTGCAGCAGATGTATTTACATATCTTTATTTTGAGGAAATGAATATCGATCCTAAGGATCCGAAGAAAGCAGACCGCGACCGTTTTGTCCTTTCCAAAGGTCATACTGCACCGGGACTGTACTCTGTACTTGCACAGAGAGGCTATTTCCCGAAAGAAGATCTGGTAACACTTCGTCATCTTGGATCTTATCTTCAGGGACATCCGGATATGAAACATATTCCAGGTGTTGATATGTCAAGTGGTTCTCTTGGACAGGGAATTTCTGCAGCAGTTGGAATGGCACTTTCTGCTAAATTATCTGGTGACAGCTATCGCGTTTATACACTTCTTGGAGATGGTGAGATCCAGGAAGGCCAGGTATGGGAAGCTGCTATGTTCGCCGGCGCAAGAAAGCTGGATAATCTTGTAGTGATCGTTGACAATAATGGCCTTCAGATCGATGGTAAGATTGAAGATGTATGCTCTCCATATCCTATCGATAAGAAATTTGAAGCATTCAATTTCCATGTGATCAATGTGACAGATGGAAATGATATGGCACAGTTACGTGCTGCTTTTGATGAGGCAAAGGCTACCAAAGGAATGCCGACTGCAATTATTATGAAAACCGTAAAAGGTAAAGGAGTATCCTTCATGGAGAACCAGGTTGGCTGGCATGGAAAAGCTCCGAACGACGAAGAGTACGCACAGGCTATGGCAGATTTGGAAAAGGTAGGTGAAGCATTATGTCAGAAGTAAAGAAGATTGCCACCAGAGCAAGTTATGGTAATGCTCTTGTAGAACTTGGAAAGAAACATGATGATCTGGTTGTTCTGGACGCTGACCTTGCTGCAGCTACCCAGACTGGTATCTTTAAGAAAGCATTCCCAGAGCGTCACATTGACTGCGGTATCGCAGAGTGCAACATGATGGGAATTGCAGCCGGACTTGCAACAACAGGTAAAGTACCATTTGCAAGTACATTTGCAATGTTTGCTGCAGGACGTGCTTTTGAGCAGGTTCGTAACTCTGTTGGATATCCGAAACTGAACGTTAAGATCGGTGCTACCCACGGCGGAATTTCCGTTGGGGAGGATGGTGCGACGCATCAGTGCTGTGAGGATTTTGCGCTTATGCGTACAATTCCTGGAATGGTTGTTGCATGCCCGTCTGATGATATTGAAGCAAAAGCAATGGTAGAAGCAGCTTACGAGCACGTAGGACCTGTTTACATGAGATTTGGCCGTCTTGCTGTTCCGGTTATTAATGATAATCCAGATTATAAATTTGAACTCGGTAAAGGTATCGTTCTCCGCGAGGGCAAGGACCTTACTATTATTGCAAACGGACTTTGCGTAGCTCCATCCCTGGAAGCAGCTGCTAAGCTTGCTGAGGAAGGAATTGAAGCAAAAGTTATCAATATCCATACGATCAAACCTCTTGATGAGGAACTGGTAGTGGCAGCAGCCAAAGAAACAGGCAAAGTTGTCACAGTTGAAGAGCATTCCATTATTGGTGGTCTTGGCGGCGCTGTATGCGAGTGCCTTGCTGAGAAGGCTCCGGTACCGGTTAAACGTATTGGTATTAATGATGTTTATGGCGAGTCCGGCCCGGCTGTTGCTCTTCTTGAGAAATATGGCCTTGATGCGGCTGGAATCTACAAACAGATCAAAGCATTTATCTGATCTGAATCGTGGTATTGTCTGAATATTAAGATTGTATAAACGATAAAATGTGCAGCAGTTGGAAATTTCTATTTCCGGCTGCTGTATTTTTTAAGCGGAAAAATTTCCAAGTATTCCCTGGGTAATAATATCTGCCAGAGAAATCACAGTTGACAGTCTTGTTGTCTGTAAAGTCAGGTATTCCAGAATTCCGGCAATATTTACGATTCCAGTAATATAAATATCCCCAACTGGCGGTAAATCCTTCTGGACTGCAGCACCAGGATAAAGAGCCCCATTTCCAATAGTTACATATCCTAAATGTTTTTTGTCTCCCAAGGATGCATCAATGGCAATTACAAGGGCAAATGGATGCTCTTTTGCAATAAAATCCGTTATATCGTACAGATTGACAGCGTGAACAGGTTGATTTAAGGTTCCGTAGACGAAGACTCCGGGAAGCTGGTATTTGCTTAAACGGTATCCAACATAGGGGCCGAGACAATCGCCGGTTACCCTATCGCTTCCAATACACAAAAATACAATTTCTGACCAGTCCTTTTTATGACGCTTTATGCATTTCTCCAGAAGCCGTGCGATTTCTTTAGATGAATCAGGATTTTTCGTATTCACATAAAAGGGCATAAGCTTTCTCCTGTTTTGTTTTACAATATGATGAACTGCTATAATCCATCTTATCCCATATCTTGGTAAAATATGCACCGATGTTGTTATCTGAAAAAAGGAAAACGTATTGCTTGACAGACAGGCACTTTTTTGCAGAAACTGTCGTTAAATTCTGTGAAACAGGTCTTATATTACGCTAAAATCTGCATTTCCAGTGTGCTATTCTCATACCCGAAGGGGGAGTGAGTATGATTGAAATTATTTACAAGGATGAGAAAAAAGAGACTGAAAATGGGGAAAATGTATTTACTTTACCGAGAAATATACGTCAGGTCGGGCTGACAACTGGGAATATACGCATCTATATAGAAGATTATGTTTATACATTTCTGATACGTCTGACCCAAAGTGAGATCAGTTTAAAAAAAGAACAAGGCTGTGCGGCTGTTTTTACCGGTGAAACGAAATGGAATGACGGAATCACCTATCTTTTTATCAGGGGAGCGCTTCAGGTAGAAGATATGGAAGCTGCACCGGATCACATTGATTTTTCGGAAAAGGTTTGGATGAAAATACAGGAAAACCAGGCAAAATATTTTCCAGGACAGGAAATAACAGGCTGGTTTTTTTCACGTCCTCAGATGTATATGGAAATGGATGAATTGCTGAGCAAAATACATCTTCGATATTTTGGAGGCGAGAAAGTGCTTATGCTCATGGAACCTGCAGAAAAAGAAGAAGCCTTTTTCTTCTATGAGAATGGCCTGATGATCAGACAGAGAGGGTATTACATTTACTACGAAAAGAATCCTCTTATGCAGGAGTACATGATTGAAAAAAATAAAGAGTTTGCGCCGGAACTTACGGAAAAGGTAACGGATGAGGCTGTCGTTTCTTTCCGGAAGATCATTAAAAACAAGAAAACAAAGAAACCAGAGAAGACAGAGGAAAAGCCCCAGGAAGAGATGGAGCATACCTCTGTTTTTTCATATGCAGCAACTGCCAGTCTGGTGCTTGCTGTGCTTGCGGTAGGCGCAGGTTTTTACAGGAATTACAAAGATACAGGGGGAATACCAGAACAAGATTATGCGGTCACTGTTATGTCTGAAAAAAATATTTCGGTAACGCCGGAAATAATGCAGGAAGAGGCAGAAGGGACAAAGAAAAACGAAATAGCAGATAACAATAAGAATGCTTCGCTTCAGCTGGATAATAGCGGATCTGATGAAAATGCAGGGGCAACAGAAATGACAGATTCAGAAAATGACAATATGGGAAATGGCGGCCAGGAAGAAAGCGGTAGTTTGGAAAACGATAGTTTAGAAAGTGCTAGTTCGGAAAATGGTAGTTTGGAAAGTGCTAATGCAGAGGGCGCTAATTCAAAAAACACTGATTCAGAAAATACTGCATTGGAAAGTGTCAACTCGGAAAATACAAACGCAGAAAATACGAACTGGGGAAACGATAATTCAGACAGTAGCCAGGAAAATAACAATTCAAATGATAGTGCACTTCAGAATGAAACAGCAGAAAATTTTCCGCAAGAGGCAGACGAAAGAAAAATAAGAAAACAGGATACGACACAGGCATCCTCAGATTCTGTACATGAAACTTATGTGATCAAGCCAGGCGATACCTTGTATCAGATCAGCCTGTCACATTATGGAAATATGGATGCCATCGAAGAAATCTGTCGTTTAAACAATTTAACGGAAAACCAGGTGATTTATCCGGGGCAAATGATTGTATTACCTTGATTGAATGTGGTATAATCGAACAAACAGAATGATAGGGCGAATATGGATAGCATTCTAGCGCGTAGTGCTGACTATCATAATAAATACAAGGCAAGGTAAAATATGGCAAACACATTTAAAAATATCAAAAAGAAACTGCGGCGGAAACGTCTGCTGGCAGAGAAACACCGCCTGGAAAAAGCTCAGACAGGTGCACAGGGAAATGAAGCTGTAAGAAAAAAGATTAAAGTAGCAATGCATAAAAGGAAAGCTGTGCTGAAACCAGTTGCTGTGATACTGGCAGCTGCGATTGTTGTTTTGGCAGGCTTTCTTTTCATGGAAAAAAGAAGCTATCGCAGTTACAAGATACAGGTCTCCAGTGAGCAGGAGGATACAGTATCGACACAGTATATAAATCTTTCAGGAAAAATCCTGCGCTATAGTTCAGACGAGGTTTCTCTTGTAAATAATAAATTGGAGACTGTATGGAGCCAGACTTATGATATGCAGAATCCGGTAGCTGACGTGTGTGGTGACTGCGCGGTTATAGCGGATAAAGATGGTACATCCATGGTTTTTCTGGATAAAAACGGTATTACAGGAACTGTTTCAACTTCATATAGCATTGTCAAAGCAAAAGTATCCAAAAATGGAATGGCAGCAGCAATTCTGGATGGGGGAGACCATACATGGATCAATTTTTATAATCTTGATGGAAGCCTGATTGCTGAGAATCAGACAAATATACAGGATCCTGGCTATCCTATGGATGTTGCCGTGGCTGATAATGGCGTGGTAATGATGGTAGCGTATCAATTTGTAGATAGCAGTGAGACTACCAGTTATGTGGCCTTTTATAACTTTGGCGAAGTGGGACAGAACGAAGATGACAGGATCGTAAGCGGTTATACATATGATGGTGTGGTTGTTCCGCAGATTCAATACCTTGGAAGCAATGCTGTTGCGCTTAGAGATGATGGATTTACATTATATTCCGGCCGTCAGATTCCGAAGGAACTAAAGACTATCCAGGTTGAAAAGGAAATTGTCAGTACATTTTGTGATGAAAATAATATAGGCCTGGTATTTAAAAATGACAGTAAGGATAAGCAGTACACTATGGAGGTGTATTCTTCTGATGGCAAGCTGAAATTTAGTAAGGATTTTAATATTCCATATTCTACGATCAGAATGAGCGATGATTATATAATCATGTATAATAGCTCCCAGCTTTGCGTCCTGAATCAGAATGGTACGGAAAAATATTTTGGAAGCGTTGATGGAACTGTGAAGGATTTCTTCAAATTAGGATGGAATAAGTATCTGCTTGTCCTGGATACAGGTGTAAATGTGATAAAGCTCAGTTAAGGAGAAGAAAATGAATATAAGCTGGACCTGGCTTGGGATTGTTGGAATTGTACTGATCTGCGCTGCTTGTATTATAGGATTCAGAAAAGGATTTGTGAAAGAAGTGGTGTCTGCATTTTTTATGATCTTATCCTTTCTTCTGGTCTGGGTGATTAATCCGTATGTGAATACATTTGTGAAAGAGTATACACCTGTTTATACCGTGATCCAGGAAAAATGCAAGGATATGGTAACGGAGCAGACAGAAGGAAAGAAAACTCCGGACAAAGAAGAACAGACACAGATTCTGGAAAATATGGAAATTCCAGAACTATTAAAGACTACCCTGGAAAAGGATAACACTGTTGAAACGTATCGCTATCTTGCTGTAAGCACTTTTTCGGAATATATTGCGCATTCTTTGGCAGTAATGGCGGTAAATGGTATATCCTTCCTTTTTTCTTATATTTTATCAGTGATTGTGATTAGATTATTAGGATATATATTAAATGTTTTGACCAAACTTCCTGTCATCCATGGGATTAACAAAATCGCAGGAGGAGCAGTAGGCGGGCTGAAATGTGTGATCTTTATCTGGATTGCCCTTCTTATATTAACTCTATTATGTGATACTTCACTGGGAAAGCAGGGAATGGTACTGGTACAGCAGGATACATTTTTGAATTTCCTGTATGACCAAAATATATTTGTGAAGGTATTTATGAGTGTGTTTTACGGAATGTAGTATAATAAATGGTTTGCCCGTAGGGTGTGTTGAATTGAAAAAATGTGAAAACGTGAAAAAAGTGCAGAAAATTAAAAAAATATTAAAAAAAGGGTTGACGAATATAAAATCCAATGATATACTAAATCTCGCTTCAAAGGAAGCGGGATTTCTTTTTGGGAAAATGAAAAAGAAATCAAAAGAAAATAAAAAAAGTTGTTGACAAACGAAAAAGCTTATGGTAATATAAATAAGCTGTCGAACAGACAACAACAGATAAACAACCTTGATAACTAAACAGTGAAACACATACGATTCTCGAAAATTTCTTTATACAATTCATTTTCGAATGAAAACTTTTAAAACAGTAATGACGAGAGATAACTAAGCTAGTTGGTTGTCTTGAGTGCATCAAACTACATTTTATCAGAGAGTTTGATCCTGGCTCAGGATGAACGCTGGCGGCGTGCTTAACACATGCAAGTCGAACGGGAAACATTTC